>NZ_JBHXVJ010000004.1:249183-381758 GCF_042672355.1 Agromyces binzhouensis
GAGCGGCGTCATGGTGGTGCCAGGGGTGGCGTGGGCCGGGTCATCCTGCGAACTCGCGGTCGGATGCCGCGGGCGGCGGGGCTGACGGCGTCTGCGGGCCGCGCGGCATCCGTCGCCTCAGGCGGCCGAGTAGTCGGGCAGCTGCTGGAGCGTCCAGCGGTTGCCGTCGGGGTCGGCGAGCGTGATGAAGCGGCCCCACGCCTGCTCGTCGACGCCCTCGGCCTCGACGCCCTTGGCGCGCAGGTCGGCGAGGACGGCGTCGGCGTCGGGGATGACGACCTGGATCGTGTCCTGCCGCCCGGGTTCGAGCGTCAGGCCGAGCCCCTCGCCGATCGCGATCGAGCAGGCCGAGCCGGGCGGGGTGAGCTGCACGAAGCGGAGTTCGTCGCTCACGCGCTGGTCGTGGTCGGCGGTGAAGCCGAGCTTGTCGACGTAGAACTCCTTGGCGCGGTCGACGTCGGTGACGGGCACGAAGATCAGCTCGATCTTCCAGTCCATGGTGGTCCTCCTCTTCGGGCCGGGAAGCGGATGCCCGGCTGACTCCGCCAGTGTCCCGCGCCTTCCGGTCAGATCCCGTCCGGAATGGGGGTGCATCAGCACTCGCAGCGTTCGGGTCGTCGGAGATTCCGCGCGGCGCGCCGCGCGCACCCGGCGTGTCGCCGGGAATCTCCGACGACGTGATCGCATCCAAGCGCGGGCGGGCGGGCGGGCGGGCGTGCCGGGCCGGCCGGCCGCCGCCCGGCGAGCCGCGGCCTGCGGTGGGAGGATGGAGCCCATGACCACGCTCAACATCACCGGGGATGCCGCAGCCGACGACCTGCTGGGCAGCGACGCGTTCGCCCTGCTCACGGGCATGCTGCTCGACCAGCAGGTCGCGATGGAGACGGCGTTCGCGGGGCCGGCGAAGATCCGCGACCGGGTCGGCACGATCGAGCCCGCGGCGATCGCGGCCGTCGAACCGGAGCGATTCGTCGAGGCCTTCAAGCAGCCGCCTGCGGTGCACCGGTACCCGGGCTCGATGGCCGGGCGCGTGCAGGCACTCGCCGCCGCGGTGCGCGACGAGTGGGGCGGCGACGCCGCCGCGATCTGGACGCAGGGCAAGCCCGACGGCGCCGAGGTGCTGAGGCGACTCAAGGCGCTGCCCGGGTTCGGCGAGCAGAAGGCGAAGATCTTCCTGGCGCTGCTCGGCAAGCAGTGCGGCCTCGAGGCGAGCGGATGGCGCGAGGCCGCCGGCCACTACGGCGAGGCCGGGTCGTACGCCTCGGTGGCCGACATCGTCGACCCGGAGTCGCTCGCGAATGTCCGTGCCACGAAGCAGGCCGCGAAGGCGGCGGCGAAGGCCGCGAAGCGGTAGCGGGAGGGCTGCCGCTCCTGCGTCGACCCGGGCGTCGGCGAGCAGCGGGGCGCTGTCCGCGACCGGGCCGCGATGGGACGCGCTTCGACCTCGACCCGCTGAAATGAGCGATCACATCGAGTCCTGACGTAGCGGTGGCGGCGCTCAGGAAGCGAGCGCATATGGCGTCGATTATCCCTCTGAACAGGGAGAAAACGCACGCAACCTGCTCCCAGTCGCTCGTGATGCATCCGTTACCGAATTCGCACTTGTGAGCGCTCACTTGTGAGCGCTAACATTCCAAGCGCGGCCCGAATGAACTGGCCGCCCGGCGCACCGAGACTCCGCAGCAGCCCAGACGCCGGCAGTGAACAAGGAGGTTCCAGCTGATGAAGAAGCTCATCGGCATCGCCGCCACCGGCGCGATGCTCCTCGCCCTCACCGGATGCGCCACGAGCGGCAACGCCGCAAGCGATGGCCCGAAGCCGCTCGACGAACTCGTGGTCGGGTTCGCGCAGGTCGGCGCAGAGTCGGGTTGGCGCACCGCGAACACGAAGGACATCCAGGCGTCGTTCGAGGAGGCGGGCATCGAGCTCAAGTTCTCCGACGCGCAGCAGAAGCAGGAGAACCAGATCAAGGCGATCCGCTCGTACATCCAGCAGCAGGTCGACGTGATCGCGTTCTCGCCGGTCGTCGAGACCGGCTGGGACGCCGTGCTGAACGAGGCGAAGGCCGCGGGCATCCCCGTGGTCCTCACCGACCGCGCGGTCGACTCGCAGGACGACTCGCTCTACGTCAGCTTCCTCGGCTCCGACTTCGTCGCCGAGGGCGAGAAGGCCGGCCAGTGGGTGCTCGACGAGTACGCCGACTCCAGCGAGTCGGTGAAGATCATCCAGCTCGAGGGCACCACGGGCGCCGCGCCCGCCATCGACCGCGCCGAGGGCTTCGCCGAGGTCATCGCCGAGAACCCGAACCTCGAGGTCGTCGCCAGCCAGACCGGCGACTTCACCCGTGCGGGCGGCAAGCAGGTGACCGAGGCGCTGCTGAAGTCGAACCCCGACGTCGACCTCATCTACGCGCACAACGACGACATGGGCCTCGGCGCGATCGAGGCGATCGAGGCGGCCGGCATGGAGCCGGGCGTCGACATCAAGATCGTCACGGTCGACGCGGTCAAGGACGGCATGCAGGCCCTGGCCGACGGCAAGATCAACTTCATCGTCGAGTGCTCGCCGCTCCTCGGCAAGCAGCTCGTCGACATCGTGAAGCAGATCAACGACGGTGAGGCGCCCGAGAAGCGCATCATCACCGAGGAGACGACCTTCACGCAGGAAGAGGCGATCGAGGCGCTGCCCACGCGCCAGTACTGACTCGATCCGGCGGGCGCCCGGCAGGGCGTCCGCCGGACCGACCGGGTGCGCGGTCGTCCATGCCGCGCACCCGTACCCTTGTCCCACCCGCGCCGCCTCCGGCGCACGAGACGGGCGGATGACGCATCCGCTCGCGGACTCGATGGAGAGCACCGTGACCCAGCAGACCGAACCCGCCGTGCCCGCACCGGTCCCGGTCGTCGAGATGCGCGGCATCTCGATCGGCTTCCCCGGCGTCAAGGCCCTCGACGGGGTCGACTTCCGCATGTTCCCCGGCGAGGTGCACTCGCTCATGGGCGAGAACGGCGCCGGCAAGTCGACCCTCATCAAGGCGCTGACCGGCGTCTACGGCATCGATGCCGGCACGATCACCCTCGCGGGCGAGCGGGTGTCGTTCGCGGGACCCGCGCAGGCGCAGGCCGCCGGCATCTCGACGGTGTACCAGGAGGTCAACCTCCTCCCCAACCTCTCCGTGGCCGAGAACATCATGCTCGGCCGGGAGCCCCGCCGCTTCGGCGGCATCGACTGGCGCGCGATGCGTCGCCGGTCGGCCGAGCTGCTCGCGGGGCTCCACCTCGACATCGATCCGGGCTCGCTGCTCGGCGACCACTCGCTCGCCGTGCAGCAGCTCGTCGCGATCGCTCGGGCGATCGACGTGAACGCCAAGGTCCTGATCCTCGACGAGCCGACGTCGAGCCTCGACGCCGACGAGGTCGCCGAGCTGTTCCGCGTCATCCGGTCGCTCAAGGACCAGGGCGTCGCCATCCTCTTCGTCTCGCACTTCCTCGACCAGGTGTACGAGATCTGCGACCGCCTGACGGTGCTCCGCAACGGCACGCTCGTGGGGGAGTACCTCGTCGACGAGCTCCTCCGCATCGACCTGGTGCAGAAGATGATCGGCAAGGAACTCACCGCGCTCGACGACCTCGAGCACCGCGCTCACGCCTCGGTCGTCGACGAGTCGGATGCCGCGACCTTCGTCTCGGCGTCCAAGCTCGGGCGCCGCGGGGCGATCGAGCCGGCCGACCTGCCCATCGCGGTGGGCGAGGTCGTGGGCCTCGCGGGCCTGCTCGGCTCGGGTCGCACGGAGCTCGCGCGCCTGTTCGGCGGCATCGACCGTGCCGACACGGGCGAGCTGACGATCCACGGCGAGAACGTGAAGCTGCGGACGCCGCGGCAGGCGATCTCGAAGCGTATCGCCTTCTCGTCGGAGAACCGCCGTGACGAGGGCATCGTGGGCGAGCTCACGGTGCGCGACAACATCGTGCTGGCGCTGCAGGCCGATCGCGGCTGGTTCCGGCCGATCCCGAAGAAGAAGCAGGACGAGCTCGCGCAGTCCTACATCCAGGCCCTCAACATCAGGCCCGGCAACCCCGACGCGCTCGTGCGCAACCTCTCGGGCGGCAACCAGCAGAAGGTGCTGCTCGCCCGGTGGCTCGCGATCGCCCCCCGCCTGCTCATCCTCGACGAGCCCACGCGGGGGATCGACATCGGCGCGAAGGCCGAGATCCAGAAGCTCGTCTTCAACCTCGCCGAGAACGGCATGAGCGTGCTGTTCATCTCGGCCGAGCTCGAGGAGGTGCTGCGGCTCAGCCACCGCGTCGTGGTGCTCCGCGACCGGAACGTCGTCGCCGACCTCGAGAACGACGGGCTGACGGTCGACTCGCTGCTCGCGCTCATCGCCGACGGACGCGTCGCGTCCGACGATGAGGCGCTCGACGAGCGCACCCCGGCCGTGGCGGTGGTCGCCGTCGGCTCCGGAGACGGCCCCGCGGCATCCGCCCCCTCGACCCCCTCGACCGAAGGAGACCGCTCGTGAGCGCGCTCGCCAAGATGGCGTCCAACCGGCTGTTCTGGCCGGTCGTGATGCTCCTCGTGCTGTTCGCGATCAACCTGGTCGCGTTCCCCGGGTTCTTCGAGATCACGGTGCGCGACGGCCAGCTGTTCGGCAGCCTCATCGACATCCTGCGCAACGGCGCGCCGACGCTGATCATCGCGGTCGGCATGACGCTCGTGATCGCGACGCGCGGCATCGACCTGTCGGTCGGCGCGGTCGCCGCGATCTCCGGTGCCGTGGCCTGCTCGATCATCCTGGGCTCGCCGGCTCCGGGGAGCCTCGCGACCGTGGCCGTCGCGATCACGGTGGCGCTGCTCATCTCGCTCGTGCTCGGCGTGTGGAACGGCTTCCTCGTCGCGGCGCTCGGCATCCAGCCGATCATCGCGACGCTGATCCTGATGACCGCGGGTCGCGGCGTCGCGATGCTCATCACCGAGGGGCAGATCCTCACGGTGAACAGCCCGCCCTTCAAGTTCCTCGGCTCGGGCTTCTGGTTCGGCATCCCGGTGGCGGTGATCATCGCGGCGGTCGTGTTCGGGCTCGCGGCGCTCATCACGCGCCGCACGGCGCTCGGCATGTTCATCGAGTCCGTCGGCATCAACCCCGAGGCCAGCCGCCAGGCGGGCGTGCGGGCGCGTGGACTGCTCTTCGCGGTCTACACGTTCTGCGCGCTGTGCGCCGCGATCGCGGGGCTCATCCTCACCGCGAACACCGCGGCCGCCGACGCGAACAACACGGGCCTGTTCATCGAGCTCGATGCGATCCTCGCCGTGGTCATCGGCGGCACCTCGCTCGCGGGCGGCCGGTACTCGCTGCTCGGCACGCTCGTCGGCGCCCTGGTCATCCAGACGCTCGTCACCACGGTCTACACGGTCGGCATCCCGCCGATCGCGACCATGGTGTTCAAGGCCGCGGTCGTCACGATCGTGTGCCTCCTCCAGTCGCCCACCACCGCCGAGGCGCTGAGCGGGTTCCGACGACGGCTCGCCGTCCGATCCGGGAAGGGGGTCGCCGCATCATGACGAAGCTCCTCGAGGCGCCCACGACGAACCGCCAGCCGCGCCAGGGCCGGGGCACCGGCCCCGGCGGCACCGCACCGACCGGCTCGGGCCGCCGCCCGCTGGCCGCGGCATTCGGCCTGCTCACGAGTCCGAAGTACGGACCCGTCACGGTCACCGGCCTGCTGTTCGTCGCGATCTTCGTGATCGGCGGCTTCCGCTACCGCGGGTTCTTCTCCGGACAGGTGTTCCTGAACCTGTTCGTCGACAACGCCTACCTGATCGTGCTCGCGGTCGGCATGACCTTCGTGATCCTGACGGGCGGCATCGACCTCTCGGTCGGCGCGGTGGTCGCCCTGTCGGGCATGATCGCGGCGAGCCTGCTGCAGACGGGGTGGTCGCCTGGCGTCGTGATCCCGATCATCCTGGTGCTCACGAGCGTGCTGGGCCTGCTCGTCGGCCTCATGGTCCACGTCTTCAAGGTGCAGCCGTTCATCGCGACACTGGCGGCGATGTTCCTCGCTCGGGGCCTCTGCTACGTCATCAGCCAGTCGTCGATCTCGATCACCGACCCGACGTTCGTGCAGCTCGCGGTGTCGCGGATCCCGCTCGGCGCCGGCCTGTCGATCACGCCGAGCGTGATCATCGCGCTCGTCGTCGTCGCGCTCGCCGTGTGGGTGCTGCACGGCACGCGGTTCGGCCGCACGGTCTACGCGATCGGCGGCGGCGAGCAGTCGGGCCTGCTCATGGGCCTGCCGGTGGCGCGCACGAAGGTGCTCGTCTACGTGATCTCGGGCTTCTGCTCGGGCCTCGCGGGCGTGCTGTTCACCTTCTACACGCTGTCGGGCTACCCGCTGACGGCGATCGGCACCGAGCTCGACGCGATCGCCGCGGTCGTGATCGGCGGAACCCTGCTCACGGGCGGCTACGGGTTCGTGCTCGGCTCGGTGCTCGGCGTGCTCGTGCTCGGCGTGATCCAGACGATCCTGACCTTCGAGGGCACGCTCTCGTCGTGGTGGACGAAGATCTTCATCGGCGCGCTGCTGCTGGTCTTCATCATCCTGCAGAAGGTGCTGACGGCCAGGCGACGATGACCGCGGGAGGGGCGCGTACCCCGGTCGCGGGGTGCCGCCCTCCCCGCGCCGGTCGGCGGCGAATGGGATGATGGCGGGGAACGAGCGCGCCGCAGGCGCGGGGCAGGGAGCCGGTCGGAGAGTGAGCGACGACGAGAAGGCCAGGGCCGCGACGATCTTCGACGTGGCCCGGCTCGCCGGCGTGTCCCATCAGACGGTCTCGCGGGTGCTCAACGACCTGCCGAACGTGCGGCCGGCGACCCGGGCTCGCGTCGAGCAGGCCATCAAGCAGCTGCGCTACGTGCCCTCGCAGGCGGCGCGCGCGCTCGTCACGCGGCGGACGCGGACACTTGGCCTGATCGTGAGCGGTGCGCCCGACTACGGCCCCTCGAGCACGGCGCTGCACTTCAACGAGGCGGCGCGCGATGCGCGCTACTCGGTGATCACGGCGAGCATGCTCGAGGCGGATGCCGCGAGCATGCGCTCCACGGCCGAGCTGCTGGTGCGCCAGAACGTCGAGGCGATCGTGCTCATCGCGGCGCAGCGCGGCGGGCTCGACACGATCGAGCGGCTCGACCTCGGCGTGCCGGTCGTGGCGGTGGCGTCCGAGGATCGCGGCGCGCTGCACCGGGTCTGGCTCGACCAGTACGCGGGCGCGCGGCTCGCGGTCGAGCACCTGATCGGGCTCGGGCATCGCGAGATCCGGCACGTGAGCGGGCCGACCAGTGCGACGGACACTGCGGAGCGCCTCCGCGCCTGGAGTTCGACCCTCGGCGAGCACGGCCTGCCCGCACGCGAACCGCTCGTGGGGAATTGGTCGCCGGGCAGCGGCTACGTGCACGGCCGCGCGCTCGCCGAGGACCGCGAGATGACGGCGGTGTTCGTCGCGAACGACCAGATGGCGCTCGGGGTGATCCATGCGCTCGCCGAGGCCGGGCGCTCGGTGCCCGGCGACGTGAGCGTGGTCGGCTTCGACGACATCCCCGAGGCGGAGTTCTTCGCGCCGCCGCTGACGACGGTCCGGCAGGACTTCGTCGAACTCGGTCGCGACGCGATGGCGGGCGTGCTCGCGGTGCTCGGCGACGACGACCGGATGCCGACGCCGCGCGTGCCGGACCTCGTGGTCCGCGCCAGCACCGCGGCGCCCGGGGCGGCGTCGACGCCGCCGGCGGCGGCCCAGCGCACCGCCGTCTCCTCCTGACCGCCGATCCATCGGATCACGGCGTCGGCCGACATGGCGCGCCGTCGCAACTGTGAGCGCTCACATTTGTTGCGATCGGAAGCATATTCGTCGCGGACATTGGGTCTGGCGAGGCCCGGATCGTGCTGTTACGGTTCTTGATTGTGAGCGCTAACACTTCGCTCGCACTGTGCTCCACCACCCACTCCCGACGAAGAGAGCGAGGACGGTCGATGACGACCAGAGCCACGCGCGGCACGAATGCGCCGCGCCTCAGACGAGAGCCAGGTGCACCGCGCCGAGGGCTCCGGACCTCGAGGATGCCGATCTCCGGCGCCCTCGCGGTCGCCCTGATCGCGCCCCTCGGCGCGATCACCATGGCTTCGGCCGCGGCCGCCGAGACCCCGGCCGAGGCCGCTGCCGCCGGCGTCGTGATCCCGCACCTCGACGACGTGCGCGGCAACCTGGCCCTGCCGGAGGCGGGCGAGGGCGGCGCCGAGCTCGACTGGGCCACGAGCGACCCGGCGGTGATCACGACCGACGGCGTCGTGACGCGCCCGGCCACGGGCGACGACCCGGTCGCGGTCACGCTCACCGCGACCGCGACCCTCGACGGCGAGACGGCCACGCACGACTACGCGGCGACCGTGCTGCCCCTGCCGGAGCTCGAGCCGTACTCCGCGTACTTCTTCCCGCACTTCGTGGGCGAGTCGACCGACGACGGCGAGGAGATCTACTTCGCCGCGAGCGTCGGCAACGACCCCGAGGAATGGATGGGCCTCAACGACGGCCAGTCCGTGCTGGCCTCCACGCTCGGCGAGCAGGGCCTCCGCGACCCGTTCATCATCCGCAGCCCCGAAGGCGACCGCTTCTTCCTCATCGCGACCGACCTGAAGATCTTCGGCGGAGGCAACTTCGGCGACGCGCAGGAGACCGGCAGCCGCTCGATCATGGTGTGGGAGTCGACCGACCTCGTCACCTGGTCCGAGCAGCGCGAGGTCGTCGTCGCCCCCGAGAACGCGGGCAACACCTGGGCGCCCGAGGCGTTCTGGGATGCCGCGGCCGGCGAGTACATCGTCTACTGGGCGTCTGCGCTGTACCCGCCGGAGCTGCCCGCGGACCAGCGCGACATCGCCACGAGCTACCAGCGGATGATGTACGCCACCACCCGCGACTTCGTGACCTTCTCCGAGGCGCAGGTCTGGATCGACGAGCCGCAGGGCGCGGGCCGGGGCATGATCGACTCCACGGTCGCGCAGGTCGGCGACACCTACTACCGGCTCACGAAGGACGAGTCGTACATGGGCATGCGCCAGGAGCGCTCGACCGACCTGCGCCTGACGCAGGGCGTCACCGAGGGCGACGGCTGGGAGCTCATGGCCGAGCGTGTCGGCTTCGGCGAGCCCAACCAGTGGGGCGGCGAGTTCACCGGCGGCGAGGGGCCGTCGATCTTCCGCAGCAACACGGATGACACCTGGTACCTGCTGCAGGACCAGCCGTCGTACCACGGCGGCCAGGGCTACATGCTCTTCGAGACCGACGACCTCGCGAGCGCCGCGTGGACCGCGGTGCCCGATGCCGAGCTCCCCGAGAGCCCGCGCCACGGCACCGTCATCCCCGTCACCGCGACCGAGTACCAGGCGCTCCTCGAGACCTACCAGCCCGACGCGCTCGTCGAGGGCGTGACGGTCACGCCGGCCGAGCTGAGCCTCGCTCCGGGCTACACGCGTCAGCTCGAGGCATCCGTCATGCCCGTCACCGCTGAGGACCGCAGCGTCACGTGGTCGTCGAGCGACGACGCCGTGGCCACGGTCGACGCGAACGGACTCGTCACCGCGACCGGCGACGGCACCGCGACGATCACCGCGAGCTCGACGCGCGGCACGTCCGCCGACGCGACCGTCGAGGTCGCGACGCCGGGGGCGCCGGAGCTTCCCGCCGAGGCGTGGGTCGACGAGTTCGACGCCGACGCGCTCGGCGAACGGTGGAGCATCCTCTCCGAGATCCCCAGCGCCTGGTCGCTGGCCGAGAACCCGGGTGCGCTGACGATCCAGTCCCAGCGCGGTGACACCTACCAGGGCGACAACACGGCCGACAACGTGTTCCTCGTCGACGTGCCCGTCGGCGACTTCACGGCGTACACCTCGGTGAGCGGTGCCGTGTCGCGCGACTTCCAGGGTGCGGGCCTCATCGCGATGGCCGGCCTCGACGACTACGCTCGCGCGGGCCTCACCAACGTGAGCTTCGCGCCCGGCGGACCGACCGTCATCGAGAACGGCGTGGAGGAGGGCGCGGTCTACCGCTCGACATTCACCTCTCGTCCGGGATCGACGCAGGAGTACCTGCGCATGCAGCGCACGGGCGACGAGATCGTCACGAGCTACTGGACCGGCTTCGAGTGGGCCGAAGCCGGACGGGCGACCGTGGGCTTCGACGTCACCCGCATCGGCCTCTACGCGCTCGCCGCGGGCGCCGCACCGAGCCACGAGGCGCAGTTCGACTACTTCGCGCTCATCGAGCCCGAGGGCGCCGACGTCGTGCCCGAGGGGGCGTTCACGCTCGGCCGCGACGGCGATGCGTCGTACCTCGCCGAGGGCGACGACGGCGTGATCCGCTTCGGCTCGGAGCGCCCGTTCGCCCAGCTGGGGTTCACGGCCGAGGAGCTCGCCGCCGAGGCATCCGCTCGCCCCATCGCCCTCACCGAGCAGGGCGGCGACCGCCCGCTCGTCGTGCGCGACGGCGTGGTCGCCTTCGGCGCCGAGGGCGACGAGCCCACGGCGTTCCGCCTGACCGACGTGGGCGGCGGCAAGGTCGCGCTGCGCACGACGGACGGCGGGTTCGCCGGCCTCGGCGAGGACGGCGCGCTCGTGATCGGCAGCGAGGCGGATGCCGCGCGGCTCGAGATCGTGCCCGTCGAGATCGCCGAGCACTCGATCGCCATCGACACGGCGGCCGAGCGGACCGACATGAGCGACGACCTCTACGGCATCTTCTACGAGGACATCAACTACGCCGCGGACGGCGGGATCTACGCCGAGCTCGTCCGGAACCGGTCGTTCGAGTTCTCGACCGCCGACAACGGGTCGTTCACCGCCCTCACGGCATGGGACGAGGTCGAGCGCGGCGCGACCGGGTCGATCGCGGTCGGCAGCGACCGCGACCGGTGGCTGAACGACTCGAACCGCGCGTCGCTCACCATCACGGGCGACGGTCCCGGCGTCGGCGTGCG
This sequence comes from Agromyces binzhouensis, assembly GCF_042672355.1. Taxonomy (NCBI): domain Bacteria; kingdom Bacillati; phylum Actinomycetota; class Actinomycetes; order Micrococcales; family Microbacteriaceae; genus Agromyces; species Agromyces binzhouensis. The sequence goes on from NZ_JBHXVJ010000004.1 coordinate 260,204, forward strand.
CAACGCCGGCTTCAACCGCGGCATCCACGTCGAGGAGGGGGAGTCGTACGACTTCTCGGTCTGGGCGCGGTCGGCGACGGCGCAGGAGCTGACCGTCGCGGTCGAGGACGCCGACGGCACCGAGCAGTTCGCGCTCGGCACCGTCTCGGTCGCCGGCGACGACACCTGGCGCAAGCTCGAGGTGCGGCTCACGGCGAACGCGACGACGGATGCCGGCCGGCTGGTCGTGCTCACCGGCGCCGCGGGGTCGGTGCAGCTCGACATGGTCTCGTTGTTCCCGGTCGACACGTGGGTCGGTCCGGTCAACGGCAGGAGCCCGCTCCGGAAGGACCTCGCAGAGAAGGTGGCGGAGCTCGACCCGAGCTTCCTCCGCTTCCCCGGCGGCTGCGTCACCAACGTCGGCACGTTCGACACCTACCTCGAGTCCGACGGGCAGGACCGCCAGCGGACCTACCAGTGGAAGGAGACCATCGGACCGGTCGAGGAGCGCCCGACCAACTGGAACTTCTGGGGCTACAACCAGTCGTACGGCATCGGCTACCTCGAGTACATGGAGTGGGCCGAGGACCTCGGTGCGACGCCGCTCCCGGTGGTGTCGGTCGGGGCCAACGGCTGCGGCAGCAGCATCCCCGAGATGACGGATGACGCGCGCATCGACCGGTGGGTGCAGGACACGGTGGACCTCATCGAGTTCGCGATCGGCGACGCCGAGACGACCGAGTGGGGCGCGAAGCGCGCCGAGCTCGGCCACCCGGAGCCGTTCGACCTGCGCTACATCGGCCTCGGCAACGAGGAGAACACGAAGACGTTCGAGGCGAACTTCCCGAGGTTCCGCGACGCGATCGAGGCCGTCTACCCGGACATCACGATCATCTCGAACTCGGGTCCGGACGACGCCGGCACGCGCTTCGACGAGCTGTGGGAGTTCAACCGGGCGCAGGGCGTCGACATGGTCGACGAGCACTACTACAACGACCCGTCGTGGTTCCTCCAGAACTCGGAGCGCTACGACGCGTACGACCGCGAGGGTCCGCACGTGTTCCTCGGCGAGTACGCCTCGCGTGGCAACACGTTCGGCAACGCGCTCGCCGAGGCCGCCTACATGACGGGCCTGGAGCGCAACTCCGACCTCGTCGAGCTCGCGTCGTACGCGCCGATGTTCGCGAACGAGGACTACGTGCAGTGGGCGCCCGACATGATGTGGTTCGACAACGACGAGTCGTGGGGCTCGGTGAACTACTACACGCAGCGGATGTTCATGACGAACGTCGGCGACGAGGTGGTTCCGTCGACCCATACCGAGGCGGATGCCGCGAGCGACCTCGACGGCGGGGTGTTCCTGTCGACGTGGGCCACGAGCGCGGCGTACGACGACGTGCGGGTCACCTCGAACGCGACGGGCGAGCCGCTCTACGAGCAGTCGTTCGACGCGGGCTCGGACTGGTCGCCCGTCGCGGGCAGCTGGGCCGTGCAGGGCGGCGAGTACGTGCAGTCGTCCACCTCGGTGACGGATGCGCGGTCGCTCATGCCCGACGCGTACGCGCAGGACTGGTCGAACTACACGCTCGAGCTCGACGCGCGCAAGCTCGCCGGGTCGGAGGGGTTCCTCATCGGCTTCGCGGCCGGTGGCGCGAACGACTACTACTGGTGGAACCTCGGCGGCTGGAACAACACCCGCTCGGTGCTCCAGCAGGCGGCCGGCGGCGGTGCCGGCGAGGTCGTCGCGCTCGAGAACACGGGCGTGGAGACGGGCCGCGACTACCGCGTGAAGGTGGTCGTGCAGGGCTCGACGATCGAGCTCTACCTCGACGGCGAGCTGCAGCTCAGCTACACCCAGCCGAGTGCGAAGGGCCTCTACCAGGTCGTCACGCACGACGAGGAGACCGGTGACACGGTGCTCAAGGTCGTCAACCCGACGGGCGCCACCGCGCGCACGGCGGTGTCGGTGACCGGCGGCATGGTCGTCGACGACGAGGTGGGCGTCACCGAGATGGTCGGCGCGCCGGGCGACATGAACACGAAGGCCGAGCCGGAGCACCTGGTGCCGGTCGAGCGGGCATGGGACGGCGGGGCGAACGAGTTCACCTACGACTTCCCGGCGTACTCGATCACGTTCCTCACGCTCGCCGAGTACGTGCCGACGTGCGAGGTCGACTACGTCGTCGAGGGCAACTCGAAGAAGGCGTTCGACGCGACGCTCACGATCTCGAACATCGGCGACGAGCCGATCGACGGATGGGAGCTCGGCTTCGCCTTCGACGACGCGCAGACGGTGCGCAACGGCCGCGATGCGTTCTGGTCGCAGGACGGCTCGTCGGTGACCGCGACGAACCTGCCGTGGAACGGGCGCATCGAGCCCGGCGCGAGCATCGAGGTCGGCTTCAACGGCCGCGTGAACGGGGGTGACAACACGGCGCCGAGCGCGTTCACGCTGAACGGCGACCTCTGCGCGACCGGCTGATGCCGGGTCATCCGCTCACCTGATCGGGGGCGCCGCTCGCTTCGGCGGGCGGCGCCCTCTCGCGTCGGCGCTCGTCGTCAGCGTGCTGCGGCGGATGCCGAGAGGCCGGCCCGCACGCGGGCGGATGCCGCGGCGATCGCGCGCTTCTCGTCGGGCTCGAGCCGGTCGAGGAAGAGCTCGCGGATGGCACGGGCGTGATCGCGCATGGCCCGGAGCAGTGCTCGGCGGCCGTCGCGCGTGAGCACGATCATCGAGCCCCGCGCGTCGGTGTCGCATTCGACGCGCTCGACGAGCCCGCGACCGACCATGCGGGTGAGCTGGTGCGAGACGCGGCTCTTCTCCCATCCGATGAGGTCGCCGAGCGCGCCGGGGCGCAGGCCCTCGTCGGGGCCGCGGAACAGCTCGAGGAGCAGCCCGTAGTCGGCCTGCGAGATGCCCGCGTCGCGCTGGAGTCGTCGGTCGAGTTCGCGTGCGAGCTCGGCGTGCATGAGGGAGAAGCCGTCGAAGAGCGCCCACTCGGCGTCGTCGACTTCGGAGACCTCGGAGGTGGGCATGCCGCCATCCTACCGGGCTTTGGTTGACGTGTCATCTAATTCGGTTATGATGACGTGTCAACTACTTCCCCACGAGAGGACGACGCACATGTCCGCAGTCAGGATCGGCATCATCATCGGCAGCACGCGACCGGGTCGCGTCGGCGAGCAGGTCGCGCGTTGGGTGCTCGAGCAGGCACGCTCGCGCTCCGACGCCGAGTTCGAGCTCGTCGACCTCGTCGACTTCGCCCTGCCCCACCTCGACGAGGCGATGCCCGCGGCGATGGGCCAGTACGCCCACCCGCACACGAAGGCGTGGGCCCAGAAGGTCGACTCGTTCGACGGCTACATCTTCGTCACCCCCGAGTACAACCACTCGACCTCCGGCGCGCTGAAGAACGCGATCGACTTCGTCTACGCGGAGTGGAACAACAAGGCGGCCGGGCTCGTGAGCTACGGCTCGGCGGGCGGCACGCGAGCGGCCGAGCACCTCCGCCTCATCCTCGGCGAGCTGCAGGTCGCCGACGTGCGCCAGCAGGTGTCGTTCTCGCTCATGACCGACTTCGAGAACTACACGACGTTCACGCCGGCCGAGTACCACGCCGGCATGCTCGCGACGCAGCTCGACCAGGTCGTACCGTGGGCGCTGGCACTTCGCTCGGTGCGCGAGGCGGGGGAGCTCGCGCAGGCGGCGTAGCCCGGCGGCGACGAATCGCCGTTCGCGCTACGCCTGGAGTTCGGCGTCCGGCATGGAGTGGACGGACCGGCTGCGGCGGATCATCTCCTCGATCAGGCGCAGGTACTCGTGCTCGCGCTTCGGGCGGATCCACCATGCGCGGTCGTCGAGCGGGCTGAGGCCGAGCAGGAACGCGTGGCCGTCGACCTCGGCGGCGACGAGGATGGCGCGCTCCGAGACATCCGCGAACTCGGCGCTGCCGACCCTGATCGACTCGACGCTCGACCACGGCACGAACGCGACCCCGCCGGGTCCCCCCGCAGGCCGCTCGCGGAGCTCGAACCCGTCAGCGTCGAGCGTGAGCAGCTGGAAGGCTCGTCCCGGCTTGCGGCGCTCCTCGCGGAGATCCCGCTCGTATGCCTTCGATGCCGCGAAGCCGGCGGTGCTGCGTACCGCGACGGCACTCGGATCACCTGCCTGCTCGCGCAAGGCCCGCAAGCGTGCGCGCGCTTCACCGAGGACGACGGCCAGCCGGATCCAGATGACCACGCCGCCGATCATGAGACCCCCGGCAGCGGCGACCACGCCGTCCGCAGCGCCGTTCGCGCTGCCGACGCCGAACGCGAGCGTGAGGGCGCCGATCGCTACCGCGATGACCATGGTGAGCGTTGGTCGCCGCCCGGCAGGCAGGCCGGGCGCCGAGCGTGACCGCAGGCGCACGCTCGCGCCGAAGTGGTCGAGTCCGTGGGCGGTCACGCGCTCACGCTATCGCGACGGGCAACGTGGTCGAGCGCGCCGCCGGCCGGCTGCCCGGCGCGCGCGCGTCAGCGCTCCACGTGCGCGTCGAGGAAGTCGGCGATCGCGCCGGCCATGCTCTCGGGCTGCCACGAGTGCTGCACGGCGGGCACGGTGCCGCGCTCGGCGTGCGGCATCGCCCCGACGATCGCGTCGGCGGCCGGCGCCATCCCGTTCGGCGCCTCCTCCTCGCCGACGAGCACGAGCGTGGGCGCCTGGATCGGCCCGAGCAGCTCGGCGTGCGACGCGGACTGCGCCCAGGCGAGGGACTCGGCATCCGCTTCCAGGCTCGGGCCGATGCGCACCATGAGGGGCCACGCCGGGCTGGCCTTCGCCTGCTCGAGCCACTCGGGCGGCATGTCCTTCATGAAGTACTCGACGACCGCGTCGGGGTCGTCGCCCGCGACGCGCTCGCGGATGCCGGCGAGGAACTCCGCGCCCTCGGGGCCCTGCTCGGCGCCGATCGGCACCTCGAACGCGACGATCGCCGTCACGGGCAGCCCGTGGGCCGCGGCCGCGAGTGCGATGGCCCCGCCCGAGGAGTTGCCGAAGAGGGCGACGCCCTCGCCGAGTTCGTGGATGCGCTGCAGCTCGGCGACGATCGCGCGGAGGTCGGCGAGGGTCTCGTGGAGGCCCATCGGCACGTCGTGCGCGCTCTCGCCACGCCCGCGGCGATCGTAGTTCACGACCGTGTAGCCGCGCTTGGCGAGGTGGGTCGCGAGCTGCTTCGTGGCCGGGTCGAAGGCGCGGAACTGGAACGCGCCGCCGACCAGGACGACGGGCGGGCCCTCGCCCTCGCGGTCGTAGGCGATCGAGGCGCCGTCGTGCGAGATGACGGTGTGGGACATGCGGTCCTCCCTCGCAGGGCCGGCCCTGCGTCGGTGGTGGGCTGCGTCGGTCTGGTCTGCCGTCGGTCTGTCGTGCATCGGCGCGTGGCACCGCCGGTGCGTCGGTCGAGTCCGTCGTCAGGCTAACCCGCGTGGCCGCATGCCGGTAGGGCCCCGCCGTGCGGGCGAGGGCCGCCCCGCGAAGTGGGGGCGACGGATGCCGCGACGCGCCGTGGCATCCGTCGCGGGAATGTCGGTGGGTGGTGGCAGCATTACCAGCGGACGCCACCAGATGTTGTGGTCGGCGGGCCGATGAGGGCCAGATGTCGGGTCGGGGGAGCCGGTATGTCGCGTGAAGCCGTCGCCAGCGGGGGTCGTCGCGTCGTCGCCAGGGCGGTGCGGATGCCTCGTGCCGGCGTGGTGCGTGCGCGACACGCCGACGACACGCCCGGCATCCACTCACAGGCCGATCATGCACAGATGAGCAGGCCTGTGGAGAACCCGATCGCGAACCGCGAGAATCCGCCGATCAGACCGGCATCGACCTGTTGATGAACGGTGGAGAACGCGGTGGAAAACTACACGGATGTAACTACATCATCTTGTGGTCGTGCAATTGCCCAGACACAAGATGTAGTATCGATGAGTCGAAGCAACACCGGGGGAACGGCTCCTCCAGGAGCCTGAGAAAGAGGGGTCACAGAGATGACGGTCACGGTCTACACGAAGCCTTCCTGCGTCCAGTGCAACGCCACGTACCGCGCCCTCGACAGCAAGGGCATCGAGTACGAGGTGCTCGACCTGTCGCAGGACGAGACCGCCCTCGCCGCGGTCAAGGAGCTCGGCTACTTGCAGGCCCCGGTCGTCATCACCGACGAAGGTCACTGGTCGGGCTTCCGCCCCGACAAGATCGACGAGCTGGCCTCTCGGCTCGCGTAACGGCTCCCGGGCGCATCGACCGGGGGGTCGAGATGCACGACCTGGAGCAGTCATGACGAACCTCATCTACTTCTCGAGCGTGTCGGGCAACACCGCACGCTTCGTCGAGAAGCTCGGTCGGCCGGCGACGCGCATCCCGCTCCATGCGAAGGATGCCGCGCTCGTCGCCGACGAACCGTACGTCCTCGTGGTTCCGACCTACGGGGGTGGGGACGGCAAGGGCGCCGTGCCCAAGCAGGTCATCAGGTTCCTGAACGACCCGCACAACCGCGCACTCATCCGCGGCGTCATCGCCGCCGGAAACACCAACTTCGGTGCGGCCTACGGCCTCGCCGGCGACATCGTCGCCGCCAAGTGCCATGTGCCGCACCTCTACCGCTTCGAAGTATTCGGAACACCAGACGACGTTCGCGCCGTCGACGAGGGATTGGACGCATTTTGGTCAACGCAGCAGCAGGCGCCGCAGGCGACAGTGGCGTAGCGGTCATCGACGCACCGCGCTCGGGCAACTCGGGGATGGACTACCACGCCCTGAACGCGATGCTGAACCTCTACAGCGCCGACGGGAAGATCCAGTTCGAGAAGGACCGGGAGGCGGCGCGGGAGTACTTCCTGCAGCACGTCAACCAGAACACGGTCTTCTTCCACTCGCTGAAGGAGCGGCTCGACTACCTCGTCGAGAAGGAGTACTACGAGCCCGAGACGCTCGGTATGTACTCGTTCGAGTTCATCCAGAAGCTCAACGACCTGGCGTACTCGAAGAAGTTCCGCTTCGAGACCTTCCTCGGCGCGTTCAAGTACTACACGAGCTACACGCTGAAGACCTTCGACGGCAAGCGGTACCTCGAGCGCTTCGAAGACCGGGTCGTCATGACCGCGCTCGGCCTCGCCCAGGGCGACGAGCAGCTCGCGACCGACCTCGTCGAGGAGATCATCGCCGGCCGCTTCCAGCCCGCGACCCCGACCTTCCTCAACACGGGCAAGGCGCAGCGCGGCGAGCTCGTCTCGTGCTTCCTGCTCCGCATCGAAGACAACATGGAGTCGATCTCCCGCGGCATCAACTCGTCGCTGCAGCTGTCGAAGCGCGGCGGCGGCGTGGCGCTCCTGCTCTCCAACATCCGCGAGGCGGGTGCGCCGATCAAGCAGATCGAGAACCAGTCGTCGGGCATCATCCCCGTGATGAAGCTGCTCGAGGACTCGTTCAGCTACGCCAACCAGCTCGGCGCACGCCAGGGCGCCGGCGCGGTGTACCTGTCGGCGCACCACCCCGACATCATGCGGTTCCTCGACACCAAGCGCGAGAACGCCGACGAGAAGATCCGCATCAAGACGCTCTCCCTCGGCGTCGTGGTGCCCGACATCACGTTCGAGCTCGCGAAGAACAACGAGGACATGTACCTCTTCTCGCCGTACGACGTCGAGCGCGTCTACGGCAAGCCGTTCGGCGACGTGCCGATCACCGAGAACTACCGCGCCATGGTCGACGACCCGCGCATCAAGAAGACGAAGATCAACGCGCGCGAGTTCTTCCAGACGATCGCCGAGATCCAGTTCGAATCGGGCTACCCCTACATCGTGTTCGAGGACACGGTGAACAAGGCCAACCCGATCAAGGGCCGGATCAACATGTCGAACCTGTGCTCCGAGATCCTGCAGGTCAACACTCCGACGACCTACAACGAAGACCTGTCGTACAACCAGATCGGCAAGGACATCTCGTGCAACCTCGGGTCGCTGAACATCGCGCTCGCGATGGACTCGCCCGACCTCGGCAAGACGGTGGAGACCGCCATCCGCGGACTCACCGCCGTGTCGAACATGTCGCACATCTCGTCGGTGCGCTCGGTCGAAGACGGCAACGACAAGTCGCACGCCATCGGCCTCGGCCAGATGAACCTGCACGGCTACCTCGCTCGCGAGCACATCCACTACGGCAGCGAGGAGGGCATCGACTTCACGAACATCTACTTCTACACGGTGCTCTTCCACGCGCTGCGCGCGTCGAACCAGATCGCGATCGAGCGCGGCGAGACCTTCGACGGGTTCGCCGACTCGAAGTACGCGTCGGGTGAGTTCTTCGACAAGTACACGGATGCCGCGTGGGTGCCGCAGACCGCACGGGTCATCGAGCTGTTCGCCGACGCCGGCGTGCACATCCCGACGCAGCACGACTGGCAGGAGCTGAAGGCCGCCATCCAGGAGCACGGCATCTACAACCAGAACCTGCAGGCGGTGCCGCCGACCGGCTCGATCTCGTACATCAACAACTCGACGTCGTCGATCCACCCGATCGCGTCGAAGATCGAGATCCGCAAGGAAGGCAAGCTCGGCCGCGTCTACTACCCGGCGCCGTTCATGACGAACGACAACCTCGAGTACTACGAGGACGCGTACGAGATCGGCTACGAGAAGGTCATCGACACCTACGCCGCGGCGACGCAGCACGTCGACCAGGGCCTCTCGCTCACGCTGTTCTTCAAGGACACCGCGACGACCCGCGACATCAACAAGGCCCAGATCTACGCCTGGCGCAAGGGCATCAAGACGATCTACTACATCCGTCTGCGTCAGCAGGCGCTGGAAGGCACCGAGCTCGAGATGTGCGTCAGCTGCACGCTCTGACCGCTCTCGCAACGCAACGGATGACTCGAGAAGAGGAATGAACGGATGACCCTCACCGACCCGGTGAACTCGGCCCAGAACGACCCGGCGCACGCCGCTCCGATCAAGCTGGTCGACCACGTCAACGCGATCAACTGGAACCGCATCCAGGACGACAAGGACCTCGAGGTCTGGAACCGCCTGGTGAACAACTTCTGGCTGCCCGAGAAGGTGCCGCTGTCGAACGACGTGCAGTCGTGGAACCAGCTGACGCCCGATGAGCAGCAGACGACGATGCGGGTGTTCACCGGGCTCACGCTGCTCGACACGATCCAGGGCACGGTCGGCGCGGTCTCGCTCATCCCCGACTCGCTGACTCCTCATGAAGAGGCGGTGTACACGAACATCGCGTTCATGGAGTCGGTGCACGCGAAGAGCTACTCGTCGATCTTCTCGACGCTGTGCTCGACGAAGGACATCGACGATGCCTTCCGCTGGTCGGTCGAGAATGAGCACTTGCAGAAGAAGGCCTCCATCGTGATGGAGTACTACCGCGGGGACGAGCCCCTGAAGCGCAAGGTCGCCTCGACGCTGCTCGAGTCGTTCCTCTTCTACTCGGGCTTCTACCTGCCGATGTACTGGTCGAGCCGGGCGAAGCTGACCAACACGGCCGACCTGATCCGCCTCATCATCCGCGACGAGGCCGTGCACGGGTACTACATCGGCTACAAGTTCCAGCGCGGACTCGAGCTGGTCGACCAGGCCAAGCGCGACGAGATCAAGGACTACACGTTCTCGCTGCTCTACGAGCTCTACGACAACGAGGTGCAGTACACGCAGAGCCTCTACGACGGTCTCGGCCTCACCGAGGACGTCAAGAAGTTCCTGCACTACAACGCCAACAAGGCCCTGATGAACCTCGGCTACGAGTCGATGTTCCCCTCCTCGGTCACCGATGTGAACCCGGCGATCCTCGCCTCGCTCTCGCCGAACGCCGACGAGAACCACGATTTCTTCTCGGGGTCGGGGTCGTCGTACGTGATCGGCAAGGCGGTCAACACGGAGGACGAGGACTGGGACTTCTAGGTCCTCCGCGCGACCTTTCCGCACTCGGCAAGCGCCGAGGACGTATCCTTCTCAGCCGATCGATTCGTCCCGGAATGTCAGAGGGACGGTGGATCTGCGCTCTGGCCTGACAGGGCGTCAGCCTGCCCGAATCGATCACGACCTGCTGGACCGACGCGACTGTGCAGACCTGCGTGATCCACCTGATCCGCAACGCGCGACCGTCGCGCCGTCAGAGTTCGGGCATCTGCCCGAGACGTGCGCACCGGGCAGAGTCCGGGCATTTGCCCGATGTGCGCACCGGGGCCGCGTGCTTGCCTGACTGCAGCGATGGCGCAGACGGCGTCGCGCGTGAGAGAAGAGGACCCCATGCTCACTCACCCGCATCGCGCCGGGGCGGCACTCGCGGCGGCGGCGCTGACCTCGGTTCTGCTGGCGACCCCCGCGCCCGCGCTCGCGGCCGACGGCGCGCCCTCCACGTGCACCGTGTCAGATGGTGAGCGCTCCTGCGTGTTCCCGTTCACCGGTCAGGCGCCGGGGACGTGGACCGTCCCGGCCGACTTCATCGGCGACACGTTCACCGCCGTCGTCATCGGCGGCTCGGGCGGGAACGGCGCCGGCGAAGGCGGCCGTGCCGACGCGCTCGTGCTCACGGTCCCTGCCCAGGTCGGCGATCAGTTCCTGCTCGGTATCGGGGGCGCGGGCGCGGACGGCATGCCTCGCGGGACCATCCTGGTCGGCGACGGATCACTGGGATTCGGCGCAGGCGGGTATCCCGACGGCGGCCGCTCCGGCGCCCATCTGCTCGACTTCGCTGGGCGCGCGGGTGGTGGCGGCGGGTCGAGCCTCCTCGCCCGGGTGAGCGGCGACGACACCCTGCTGGTGGCCATCGCGGCCGGCGGAGGAGGAGCCGGCGGGTGGTACGGAGGGGTCGTCTTCAACCCTGAGGTGGCGTTCTCAAAGAGCGACGGCGGCGATGCCGGCGAGGACGGCGAGGACGGCGCGAGCTCGGGCACGGCGAACGGCGTCGTCTACCCGGTTCCGGGCGGCGGCGGCAAAGCAGCGCCCGATTCGAGCCAGGGCACGCCCGGGGATGGGTGCACCCTCCCCTACCCCCAGCAAGGCGAGGGCGCCACCGGCGGCTATGGCGGCCCCGGCGGATTCGCGCAGGACGGCGACGGCAACCCGTCGGCCGGCGTCGCGACCGGTGGCGGCGGCGGTGGCGGGCTGAAGGGCGGCGGCGGCGGCGGCGCGGGCGGCGCCTGCGATGCGGTCGGTTTCGAGAACAGGTACGCCACCGGTGGTGGCGGGGCGGGAGGCCAGAGTGCCTTCGTCAACGAGCAGGTCGAGCAGGGCGCGATCGGAGTATCGGGAGATCGCGGCAACGGCCTGATCCGCATCACGCACGCTGTCGCCGACCAGACGCCGCCCGAGACCACGATCGACTCGGCGCCGGCGGCGCTCACCGCGTCCGGATCGGCGACCTTCGAGTTCAGCGGCTCCGACGGCGTCGACCTCGACCTCGATTTCTTCTGTTCGATCGACGGCGCGGAACCGGTCGCATGCACCAGCCCCGCGACCTACACGGGGCTCGCAGACGGTGACCACACCTTCACCGTCTCCGCCTCGGACCGGTCGGGGAACAAGGACACGTCTCCAGCCGAGCACAGCTGGAGCATCGACACCATCGCTCCGACGCTCGCACCATCGGTCGCATCGCCCCTCGCGTTGGGCGACGTCGTGACGGTCGATCCCGGTGCGACCGACTCGGGGTCGGGCGTGGCCGATGCTTCGTGCAACGACGGTGATCCACTCGACACCAGCAGCGCGGGGACGTTCACCATCGAGTGCTCGGCGACAGACGTGGCCGGAAACCAGGCGACTGAGTCGGTCGACTACCGGGTGGCGTTCGGCTTCGGCGGCTTCGGCGCCCCGCTCGACGCGGGAGCGGTCAACGTGGTCAAGGCCGGACGCACGGTCCCGCTCGTGTTCACGGCCGTCGCCGGCGTCGACGGCACGCCTGCCGATCTCTCGGGTGCGGATGTGAAGGTGCGCGTGTCGTCCCGGGCATGCGACCTCGGGGACACGCCGAACCTCGTCGAGGAGTCCGCCGCCGGCCAGAGCGGCCTGCAACACCTCGGCGGCGGCACCTACCAGTACAACTGGGCGACGCCCAAGGCCTACGCCGGTTCGTGCAAGACGCTCGAGCTCAGCCTCGGCGACGGCGCGGTCCATGCCGCCGAGTTCTCCTTCACGCGGTGACCTGATCGCGGAACGGTGCAGAAGAAGGCCTCCATCGTGATGGAGTACTACCGCGGTGACGAGCCCCTGAAGCGCAAGGTCGCCTCGACGCTGCTCGAGTCGTTCCTCTTGTACTCGGGCTTCTACCTGCCGATGCACTGGTCGAGCCGGGCGAAGCTGACCAACACGGCCGACCTGATCCGCCTCATCATCCGCGACGAGGCCGTGCACGGCTACTACATCGGCTACAAGTTCCAGCGCGGACTCGAGCTCGTCGACCAGGCCAAGCGCGACGAGATCAAGGACTACACGTTCTCGCTGCTCTACGAGCTCTACGACAACGAGGTGCAGTACACGCAGAGCCTCTACGACGGCCTCGGCCTCACCGAGGACGTCAAGAAGTTCCTGCACTACAACGCCAACCAGGCCCTCATGAACCTCGGCGACTAGGCCGTGTTGATCAAGTCGGCCGGCGTTGAGCCTTGATGCCATCGATGCCGACGGCCTGCTCGCCCGTCGCTGTCAGGAAGAGGCAGAGTCCGTTGCTAGCAGGCGTGGCCCACGCTGCGTCGCTCTCGACCGACAAGACCGCGGCGCCTCCGAGGTACTCGTCGTCGGAGTTGAGCACGTAGGTTCCCACCAGTCCGCGCTCGAGCAGTCGCCGGAGCGCGTCGCGAGCGGCGGGAAGTTCGAACGCGGGGAAGTCCTGTCGGCGGCGTGCGGCGCTGTGGCGACGGCCTCAGGGCACGAACTCAATCGAGTAGGAGACGCCTGACTCCGTTTCGGCCAGCATCACGACACACGATCCGTCGGGACCGAGCAACGGCGGCGCTTCGAAGACGTAGTCGTAGTCGAACGTCGTTGCGGAATCGGCCGACGCAAGCTCCTCTGCAGTGGGGTACCCGGGTATCACCTGATCGGCAGCAAAGGTCGGTGATTCGACGCTCGCCCCCTCGGGAATCGTGTAGATCATGTCGGGGAACCGGAAGTCGGCGTTCGGATCGGCCAGCGCCGAGCGATCTACTTCGACGGTGACGTGGCAGGCGAAATAGGCGCCGTTCGCGGGCCGAGGGACTGAGGCGGCATCGGCGGCATCGGTCACGTCGACAGGTCGATCGACGCGGATCCGTGCCGCGTTCTCGCCGGTCAGGTTGGAGGTCAGGTCGACCCAGGACCCATAGGTCGCCCGGTCAGCCTTCGGGATGAACTCCTCGATCGCACCGCCCCAATAGATCCGCTGCCCTCGTGCGGGAAGCAACCACGTGTAGCGCGAATCCTCGGCTGAAGCCCAATCGGCGTCGAAGACGTCGTAGCGGCTGTACTCGCCTTCGACGTTGAGGTCCCAACCTTTGAGCACCTCGTATCCTGCAATCGAGAATTCGATCGGCCACTCCTCGTAACCGCTCTCAGTGTCCCAACGCCGATCGGGGAGGAGATCGGGATCGATTTCGGCTGCGTCGATGACGCGCACCGTCACCGGGACGGCGATGTACTGATCGTCAGGGGTGGGTGCGCCTGCAGCGATGGCCTCCTGGGTGATGTCGATGGGATCCCCGGCCGCCACCAGCATCGCGGGGTTCCGGGTGCCGAGAGTGCGGAGCTCCACCTCGCTGCCGTACGGGAGCGGGGCGGCTCGGGTGGTCGGCGAGTCGGCGAGCTGTTCGGAGTACAGGTCGCCTGCCGACACCTGGTATCCGAACGAGAAGTACGTCACGATCGCGATGGTGAGGGTCCAGATCACGCCGCCGGCGATCGAGATGGCGAGTGCGCCATGAATCATCCGCCTCGCGGCAACCAGTGACCAGATGGCGGCGACGAAGCCCGCCGTGAGCAGTCCGAAGGTCACTGCGATCGCGAACACTCGCCACCAAGGTGGGAGGAAGAATGCAGCGAGCTCCTTCGATGCGAGCGGTGCCACAATTCCGAGCGTCAGCAGCACTCCGAGCCCAGAGAGAACGAGAGAGACGACGGCGGAGCGGCGACCATTCCGAGATGGACCGTCGTTTTTCTGCGCTTCGTTGCGGACTGAGGAATCCACCGCCATGTTCACCCCTGTTCCACCGACGGCGACCCGAATCATCGTGTTCGGATCGCAGAGTGCCCGCGAGGTAGGGCCGCATGTTTCTGTCTATCGGTAGCGCACCCCTCTGAGTCACCCCCCGATCGGGTGCATCCGTCGCCGACTGCATCGGCGCGGGAACAGCTTCGGTCCGCTGACCGTCGTCCACCCGGCGTCCATCGCGATCTGGGGGAGTCGGTCCTATGGAGGACGTGCCATCCGCACGCGACCGCGCCTAGCTTGGACGCATGACGATCTCCGGGGCCGATCTCGTCCACCTGCGCCGGGCGGTCGAGCTCGCGCGTGAAGCGCTCGACGCCGGCGACGGTCCGTTCGGGTCGGTACTCGTCGACGCCGTCCGGCACCGTGCGGTTCGAAGACCGCAACCGCGAGGTGACGGCGGGGGATGCCACACGGCATCCGGAGTTCGAGATCGCGCGCCGGGCGGCGGCGAACCTGACCGCCGACGAGCGGGCGGCGGCGACGGTGTACACGTCGGGGGAGCACTGCCCGATGTGCTCGGCCGCGCATGCGTGGGTCGGGCTCGGACGCATCGTGTACGTGGCGTCGGCCGCGCAGATCAGCGGATGGCGCGCGGAGCTCGGCGTCGCGGCATCCGCGGTCGCCGTGTTGCCGATCACGGCGGTCGCGCCGGGTGTGCCGGTCGAGGGGCCGGTCGACGAACTCGTGCCCGAGGTGCGGACCCTGATCGAGCGCTCGGTCGCGCTGCGCTAGCGGAACGATCGCCCCGGGCGTCATTGGCCCGTGGCATCGGCGCCAGTGATCCTCAGGGTCGAGGGAGCGGGCAGAGCGCCGGCCGCCCCGCCGTGGAGGGTGAGCCTAATCCGCAAGCAGGAGGAGCCGGCGGGCGACCTCCTGGGCGTCACCGGGCGCGTTCCACAGCACGGCCGCAGCCACGCCGGAGTCACGGTCGACGAGCAGCGACGCCGAGTAGCCACCGGTCGTGCCGTCGTGCAAGGTCAGCGTCCGCCCGGGCTGCTCATCGATGAACCACAGGTAGCCGACGGATGCGCGCGTGTTGAGCTGCAGGTGAGGGTCGAGCGCGGCGCTCTCGGAGAACGGTCCATCGAGCACTGCGCGCGCGAGCGCCGTGAGGTCCACCGCCGTCCCGGCGACCCCGCCCGCGGGGGCGTAGTCGCCGAAGGTCCAGGGCTCCACCGCGATGCCGGCCAAGGTGTAGCCCGGCTCCAGCGTCGACGGGACGTCGGCGCGGCTCGACACGACCACGGCATCGTCCATTCCCGCCGGGTCCAGCACCCGGTCCCGCAGGAGCTCGGCGTAGGGCATGCCCGACCCGGCGGAGAGGGCCGCGCCGAGCAACGCCGCTCCGACGTTGCTGTACTCCGGCTCCGGTTCGGCGGGCAGGTCGATCCCCGCAACCAACCCCGACAGCATCCCCGGGGCATCCGGGAAGGGGTCGGCGTCATCCGACTCGGAGGGAAGGAGGGGCAACCCCGCATGGTGGGTGGCGAGTTGCTCGAGCGTCACCGCCGTGGCATCTGAGGAGCCGAGATCGAGATACGCGCCGACCGGGTCATCAGGGGCGACCTCGCCGCGCTCGACCGCCTCAGCGAGCAGCAGGCCGAGGAGCGCCTTGCTGATCGACCCGAACTCGAACATCGTCGTCTCGTCGGCGTTCACGAACGCGGATCGGACGGTATCACGCGCGACGAGCACGGCGGCCGCCCGATCGACATCGTCTCCGAACGTCTGACCCAGCGACTCGACGAGTTCAGGATCACCCGTCGCACCACCGGTCGACGACGATCCTGCGTCCGTCGCCTCCGGCGACGTGTCGGACGGCTCCTGCCCGGCCGTGCAGTTCGAGCACCACAGTGCGGTCGCCGCGGCCACCGCGATCATCCCGACTCTCCGCGACCCGGCGGCGAATCGCCGCCGTTCCATCTCACGCATGGTCCGACCCTTCCGAGACCTCACCCGCACGACCGCATCGAAGCGTCGACGGATGCCAGGGTCGAAGGCCCGTTCTCGACGGCCTGATCGACCCGGCTTCGAGTCCGTTCACCCGTCCCGATCCGGGGCGGTTCGCGGGTCCGTGCGGCTGCCCGCCGCGGACATGTGCTTCGCTCGGCGGGATGGAAAGGAGCATCCGGATCTCGAGCGAGTGGGACCGGGCCACGCCACGCGAGGCCCGCCACCATGGTACTCCCGCGAGCCCTCGGCACGCGGGGCGGAGTACCGTCGCGATGCCCGGGCGGCGCGAAGCGCCTCGATCCGCCTGCGCGCCGTGCGGAATGCGGGAGAACCATGCGGCCAGCGGGCCCGCGGACTACCGTGAGGGTGTGTCCGCTCCTGCGACCGACGCGATTGACGCACGAGCCGCTCACGCCGACGGCGTGGAGCGCCTGCTGGAGAGCTATCGGGCGCTGCCGGCCACGGCGACGGTGCGGCTGGCGAAGCCGACGTCGAACCTGTTCCGGTCGCGCGACCGGGTCGAGGCCCGGGGCCTGGACACGTCGGGGCTGACGCAGGTCATCGCGGTCGACGCGGCGGCGCGGACGGCCGACGTGGCCGGCATGTGCACGTACGAGGATCTCGTCGCGGCGACGCTGCCGCACGGGTTGGCGCCGCTGGTGGTGCCGCAGTTGAAGACCATCACGCTGGGTGGCGCGGTGACGGGCCTCGGCATCGAGTCGACGTCGTTCCGCAACGGGCTGCCGCACGAGTCGGTGCTGGAGCTCGACATCCTCACCGGCGCCGGCGAGATCGTGACCGCGTCGCCGAAGGAGCACGCCGACCTCTTCCGCGCCTTCCCGAACTCCTACGGCACGCTCGGCTACGCCGTGCGCCTGCGCATCGAGCTGGAGCCCGTCCAGCCCTACGTCGCGCTCACGCACCTGCGGTTCCACGCCCTCGCCGACCTCATCGACACGATGGGCCGCATCGTCGAGACCGGCGCCCTCGACGACGGAACCCGCGTCGACTACCTCGACGGGGTCGTCTTCAGCGCCGACGAGAGCTACCTCTGCGTGGGCGTGCAGACCGCGGCATCCGGCCCGACCAGCGACTACACCGGCCAGCGCATCTTCTACCGCTCCATCCAGCACGCGGATGGCGCGACGCACGACCGGCTCACGATCCACGACTACCTGTGGCGGTGGGACACCGACTGGTTCTGGTGCTCGCAGGCGTTCGGCGCGCAGCATCCGCTCGTTCGCCGGCTCTGGCCGCGGCGCTACCGGCGCAGCAGCGCGTACTGGAGGCTCATGAGGCTCGAACGGCGGTTCGACATCGGCGACCGCATCGAACGGCTCCGGGGCCGTCCGCCGCGTGAGCGGGTCATCCAGGACGTCGAGATCCCGATCGAGCGGACCGCGGAGTTCCTCGACTGGTTCCTCGCCGAGGTGCCGATCGAGCCGATCTGGCTGTGCCCGCTGCGACCGCGCGACGACGCCGACTGGCCGCTGTACCCGCTCGAGCCGCACCGCACCTACGTGAACGTCGGCTTCTGGTCGACCGTGCCCGTCGGCGCGAGCGAGGGCGCGACGAACCGGCTCATCGAGCGCAAGGTCACCGAGCTCGACGGGCACAAGTCGCTGTACTCCGACTCCTTTTACCCGCGCGACGAGTTCGACGCGCTCTACGGCGGCGACGCCTACCGCGCCGCGAAGCGACGCTACGACCCCGACTCGCGGTTCCTCGACCTCTACGCGAAGGCGGTGCAACGACGATGACGACGTTCGCGAGCTCGTTCCCCAGATTCGTGAACTGATCGAGCGCGCGACGCGCGACGCACGACGCGCAGCCAGGCTCGGGCAGGGCGCGGTCGACCTGACCTGACGCGGCGCGAAGCGGTCACCCCGGGGGAGCGGTGCGCTCCGCCGGCAGGCTGTGCCAGATCTCGAAGGTGAGCTCCGATGCCCGCGCGGCGTCGCCGCTGGCGAGGAGCTGGATCAGCCGCTCATGCCGTTCGATCGTGTCCTGCCCGCCTGCCGCGAAGCGTTCGCGTTCCGCTCGACGCACGACGGGGCCGAACTGGTCGAGCACCGACTCGATGGCGCGGTTCCCGAGAACCGACACCGGGATCGCGTGCAACTCGTCGTCGGCGTCGAGCGCGGCGGCGGTGTCGCCGGCGCTCACGGCCCGGGCGAAGCGGTCGTTCGCGTCGCGCATGCGCGCCACGTCGGCATCGGACAGGTTGCCCGCCATCTCTCGTGCGACCAGGACGTGCATCGCGGCGACCACGTCGCGTGCGTCCCTGACGGCCTTCGGGTCGATCGCGCTGACCGTGGTCGATCGTCCGGGCACCGCGACCACGAGGCCGCTCGCGCCGAGACGAAGGAGTGCTTCGCGAACCGGGGTCCTGCTGACGCCGAGCCACTCCGCGAGGTCCGCGTCCTTCAGCTGTTCGCCGGGCAGGAACGTGCCGTCGACGATGGCGTCCCGGAGCCGGCGGAACACGTCGTCGCGCAGCAGCGAGCGGTCGACACCGGGGACACTCCGGGGAATCGGCATGCAATATATTGCCCACACTCCAGGCCCGGGTTGCAAGTCCGCTTCGCCGGTTGACGCGATCATCGGCAACATGCAATATATTGCACATCGCCGCTGTTACATCGCATGACCGCATCCCACCGGCCGAACGGCCGCTACCGAAGGAAGAGACATGAACACCGAACACGACATCACCAACGTCGTCCTCGTGCATGGGGCGTTCGCCGATGGATCCGGATGGCGCCACGTCTACGATCTGCTGACCGCTCGCGGCTACCGGGTGTCGATCGTGCAGAATCCGCTCACCTCGCTCGAGGCCGACGTGGCGGCGACCAACCGGGTGCTCGACCTCCAGGACGGGCCGACGATCCTCGTGGGCCACTCGTGGGGCGGCACCGTCATCACCGAGGCGGGCGTCCATCCCAAGGTCGCCGGCCTCGTGTACGTGTCCGCGCTGGCGCCCGACGCCGGCGAGACCTCCGCTCAGCAGTACGAGGGGTTCGCGCCCACGCCCGAGTTCGTCATCGACGTCGGCGACGACGGGTACGGCTACCTGAACCGCGACGCGTTCCACGCCGGCTTCGCCGCAGACCTCAGCGAGGCCGAGGCCGCCTTCCTCGCCGACAGCCAGGTGCCCGTCGACATGGCTGTGTTCGGGACCCCGGTGACCGTGGCCGCCTGGCGGGACAAGCCGAGCTGGGCCGTGATCGCGACCGAGGACAAGGCGTTCGACCAGGCCATGCTCCAGCACATGGCCACGCGCATCGGCGCCGACATCACCGACGTCCCGGGGAGCCACGCGGCGTTCATCTCCCAGGCCGAGGTGGTCGCCGACGTCATCGTCACCGCCGCCGAGCGGAGCGCGGCGCGCTGACGTCGTCGCTGACCTCCGGGGTCGGTTCGCTCACTTGGAGCAAGCCGACCCCGGGCGATCAGGGGAGTATCCGGATGAACGTCGCACCGTTCCAGGTCTCGCTGTGGGTGGAGCTGCTCGCCGCGGGTCTGGGCGGCCTCCAGGGCGCCCTCTTCGCGGCTGAACATAGGAACCGTCGCATCGACGTGCTCGGCGTCCTCGTCATCGGGCTGGTGGTCGCGCTCGGGGGCAGCCTGCTGCGCGACATCGTCCTCGACCAGCCGCCCGTCGTCATCTGGATGAACTGGTACCTGGTCGTCGCCGGCGGCTCGGCCATCCTCGGAATGATCCTCCAGCACCTGCTCGCTCACGCCGGCTGGGTCATCACCGTGCTCGATGCCGTCGTGATGGGACTGTTCGGCGCGATCGGCGCCTCCAAGGCGTTGTCTCTCGGCGTCGGCGAGGTCGGCGCGCTCGTCGTCGGCGCCATCGGCGCGATCGGCGGGGGACTGCTGCGGGATGTCTTCCTGGGCCTGCCGGTCTCGTTCCTCCAGATCGGGACGCTGTACGCGGTCGCTGCCGGCTCCGGGGTGGGCGTGCTCGTGTTCCTGACCGAGTTCGGCACTCCGGTGCCCATCGCCGGCCTGATCTGCGTCGGAGTGACGACCGTGGTTCGCCTGATCGCCGTCCTCCTCGGCTGGCGGTTCCCCGAGCAACGCGCCCTGACCCGGCCACGACCCAGGTCCCCGAAGCCGAGCTGAGGAAGAATCGCACCGTGCACCTCGACCACATGACGTCGCATGAGCGTTCCCTCATGACCATCGGCGACTTCTCGCGTGCGGTGCGCATGACCGCGAAGGCCCTGCGGTTCTACCACCGGAACGGCATCCTCACCCCGGCGCTCGTCGACGACCGCAACGGCTACCGGCTGTACGCCGCCGACCAAATCGCGGACGCCCGGATCGTCAGGACACTGCGGGAGCTCCACGTGCCGGTCCAGTCCATCCGAGACGTGCTCGCCGCTCCGGACGTTGCAGCGCGCACCGAACTGCTCGCGCAGCACCTCCAGCGGATGGAGCGACAGCTCGACGACACGCGGATCGCCGTGCAGAACCTCCGCGACATGCTCGCGCCCACTCCCGCGCCGGTCGAGATCGTCCACCACAGCGTCCCGGAGACCCGGGCCGTGGCGGTCAGCGAGGTCATCGGCCTCCCTGACCTCGGAGGCTGGTTCCGTCGTTCGACGGGGATGCTCCGGCACATCGCCGAAGCATCCGACCCGTCGTCGACCGGCCACTACGGCGGCATCTGGCCCAACGAGCTGTTCGCCGACGGGCGGGGACTCGCCACCGTCTTCCTCACCGTCGGTGACGACTTCGATGAACGTGCCAGCGACGGGGTCGCGACATCCGTCGAGCTGCCCGCGGTCGAGCTCGCCGTCGCACTCCACGACGGGCCCGACCAGACGATCCCGGAGGTCTACGCAGCACTCGGCGACTACGTCGCACGTCACGAGCTCGCCACGGATGCGCCCGTCCGCGAGGTCTACCTGGAAGGGTTCCCGGGCATCGACGCACACACCGTCACCGAGATCGGATGGCCGATCTTCCGGGTGCTCCGCTGAGGGCGAACGAGACGGCTTGACCTTCCCCTCAGGGGAAGCGGGAGCGTGGAGCCATGCACGAACCACGGGGCTCGACATCGGCGGTGGTCGGCGGCCCGGGGCTCGTGCATGTCGATCAACGGAACTCGAGGAACTGGAGCACACCCATGTCTCACACCGACGCATTCGACGCCTACGACACCGCGACCCTGCCGCCGGTCGTCGTCCGGTACCTGAGCGCTCACGGTGACGACGCGCAGCGGCAGGCGGTCGTCGAGACCTTCACCGCGGACGCCCGCGTCACCGACGAGGGAATCGACTACGACGGCCGGGACGGCATCCGCGCCTGGCTCGACAAGACCGGCAGCGAGTACACCTACACGTCGACGCTCACCGGCCAGCGCCAGGAGGGTCCCGATCAGTGGATCGTCCTCGCGCACCTCGAGGGCGACTTCCCCGGCGGCGTCGTCGACCTGCGCTATCGGTTCAGCCTCGACCAGGACCGGATCGCGAGGCTGATCATCGCCCCGTGAGGCGATGTGCGACCGGTTGATCGAAACCCTCGGATGACGCTCGTGGCCCGCGTCGGCCCGGGCGTGAACGCACCGATCCGCCAGCGCGCGCCGTGCGGAAAGCGGGAGGAACCATGCGGACTGCGGGTCCCGCGGACTAGCGTGAGGGTGTCCGGTCCGGCGACCGACGCGTCTGATGCCACCGATGCGCGGGCCCGGGTCCTCGACCTCTCTGCGAAGGCGGTGCAACGACGATGACGACGTCCAAGGAGCAGAGGTCGCCGTCGGCGACGACGGCCGATGCCACGCAGGCGGATGCTGCGGCGAAGCCGGCTGCCGCCCCGAAGCCGGATGCCTCGGGCAGGCTCACCCTCGCCGAGATCCTCGAGCTCGTCGCCGGTGGGCAACTCCCGCTGCGGTTCACCGCGTACGACGGCAGCTCGGCGGGTCCGCCCGACGCCCCGCTCGGCATCGAGCTGAAGACGCCGCGTGGCACGACGTACCTCGCCACGGGTCGCGGCGACCTCGGCCTCGCGCGCGCCTACATCGCCGGCGACCTCGAGATCCACGGCGTGCACCCGGGCGACCCCTACGAACTGCTCCGGGCGCTCGCCGACGAACTGGTGTTCCGGATGCCGCCGCCACGTGCGATGGCGCAGATCCTCCGCTCGATCGGGGTCGAGCACCTGCGGCCGATCGCGCCGCCGCCGGGGGAGGCGCCTCCGCGCTGGCGTCGGGTCGCCACGGGCCGCCGGCACAGCAAGGCGCGGGACGCCGAGGCCATCCACCACCACTACGACGTCTCGAACACCTTCTACGAGTGGGTGCTCGGGCCGTCGATGACCTACACCTGCGCGTGCTACCCGCGGCCCGAGGCATCCCTCGACGAGGCCCAGGAGAACAAGTACCGGCTCGTGTTCGAGAAGCTGCGGCTGAGCCCGGGCGACCGGCTGCTCGACGTGGGTTGCGGCTGGGGCGGCATGGTGCGCTACGCGGCGCGCCGCGGCATCCGTGTCATCGGCGTCACGCTGTCGGAGGAGCAGGCCACGTGGGCGCAGCGCGCCATCGCCGAGGAGGGCCTGGGCGAGCTCGCCGAGGTCCGCCACGGCGACTACCGCGACATCGCCGACACCGGGTTCGACGCGGTGTCGTCGATCGGGCTGCTCGAGCACATCGGGGTGCGCAACTACGCGAAGTACTTCCGCTTCCTGCAGTCGCGGCTGCGCACCGGCGGGCTGCTGCTCAACCACTGCATCACCCGCCCCGACAACCGGTCCGAACCCTCGACCCACGGCTTCATCGACCGCTACGTCTTCCCCGACGGCGAGCTCACCGGGTCCGGGCGCATCATCACCGAAGCGCAGGATGTCGGCCTCGAGGTGCTGCACGAGGAGAACCTGCGCCCGCACTACGCGCTGACCCTGCGCGACTGGTGCGCCAACCTCGTCGAGCACTGGGATGAAGCAGTCGACGAGGTCGGACTGCCGACCGCGAAGGTGTGGGGCCTCTACATGGCCGGCTCGCGGCTCCAGTTCGAGCGGGGCGGCATCCAGCTGCACCAGGTCCTGGCGGTGAAGCCGGACGACCGCGGGGGAGTGGGCGACCTGCCGCTGCGGCCGTGGTGGACGGCGTAGTCGGAGAGCGCCCGGAACCGGTACCTCAGACGTCGCCGCAAGGGGGTAGCGGCGTGCCCTTCGATCGGAGATGGTGGTCGCCTGCAGAAATCAAGGGCCCGTCGGCAACCGACGACGGCGCCACTGGCGCGACGTGCGGAGGCGCTGGAAGGAGCGGGGACCCGCAACCGTTGCGTCGAACATGCCTCGCCGACCCGGCGCAGCATCCAACGCAAGATCGCCGGGCAGATGCCCGGCCGAAGATGAACCTGGAGGTCGGTCATGTCCTTTGTGACGACGGACGACGGTGCGGAGATCTACTTCAAGGACTGGGGCGACCGCGACGCCCAGCCCATCATGTTCCACCACGGGTGGCCCCTGTCTTCGGACGACTGGGACGCCCAGATGCTGTACTTCCTCGGGAAGGGGTACCGCGTCATCGCCAGCGACCGTCGCGGTCACGGCCGTTCGTCGCAGATCAGCACCGGCCACGACATGGATCACTACGCCAGCGATGCGTCCGCCGTCGTGGAGCACCTGGACCTGCGCAACGCGATCCACGTCGGCCACTCGACCGGCGGCGGCCAGGTCGCCCGCTACGTCGCGAAGTTCGGTGAGCCGCAGGGTCGTGTCGCGAAGGCGGTGCTGGTCGCGGCGGTTCCCCCGCTCATGCTCCAGACCGACGCGAACCCCGGAGGGCTGCCGATGTCGGTCTTCGACGGGTTCCGCAGCGCGCTGGCCGCCAACCGAGCCGACTTCTTCCAGGCCGTCGCGTCGGGCCCGTTCTACGGCTTCAACCGCGAGGGTGCGACCGTATCGGAGCCCGTCGTCGCCAACTGGTGGCGTCAGGGCATGATGGGCAGCGCCCTCGCGCACTACGAGGGCATCAAGGCATTCTCGGAGACCGACCAGACCGAGGACCTCCAGACGATCTCGGTGCCCGTCCTCGTCCTCCAGGGCGACGACGACCAGATCGTGCCTTACCAGCAGGCCGCGCTCAAGCAGCACGAACTCCTCAGCAACTCGACCCTCAAGATCTACGAGGGCTTCCCGCACGGGATGCTCACCACGCAGGCGGACGTCCTCAACTCCGACATCCTCGCCTTCATCCAGCAGTAGCCCAGCTGCTGCGCGAGGAGGAGGCGGCGTGCGCACGGGACTGCCCGTGTGCGCGCCGCTCCCTCACTCGCGCCGTTGAGTCTTCGACGGGAACCGTGGGCACCCGCGGCGGGCTGTGCATGAACTCGAGGCGGATGCCGATGTCGTCTCCGACAGGAGTTCACCGGGTCCGGGCGCATCATCACCGAGGTGCAGGATGTCGGCCTCGAAGTGCTGCACGAGGAGCAGGCGTTCGTTGCGCGCCATCCGCTCGTGCGAGCGGATGCGACATTGCGGACGGTGGCTCAGTCGTGGGCGATGCGCGATCACGCACCGCCCACGGCCGGAGCAGCCGTCACTTCCGAGCGAACACGGCCTCCGCCTCGACCCCGGCGATGTTCGCCACCAGGGCGTCGATGTCCGCGTCGGTCAGTTCGCCGATCGTGCCGTAGTCCTCGTACTCGCCCGAACGCAACGCCTGCTCGTACGGGATGCGCAGCGCGGCCAGGTCGATGTCGACCGTGGTGACGCCCTTCACGGACGTCGCGGGCAACTCGACCCAGGCGCCGGCCTGGCGGTCGAAGTCCCCCGGCGTGAGGAGTCCGGTCACCCACACGTAGAGCGTGCTCGACGTGAGCGGTTCCTTCGCGGCCGTGCGATCGAGGCGCTCGAGCGAGAGTGTCAGCTCGCCGGACGATGGGAGACCGGACGGTTCGTAGAACGAGAAGTTCCGGACGGCGATCGACGGATCGGTGTCGTCCGACCGATGTCCGAGGATGCCGAGTGGCGTCTGCTCGTACTGCTGGGTGCCCGAGGGGTCGAAGACGACCGACGCGGAATCCCCGTCGAGGGTGGCGGTCACCCGTTCACCGGTGAGCGACTTGTCCGGCTTGGGCGCCTTCGGCCGGTGGGCCTTCGCCCCGCTGTCGAGGACGCGCTGGATGATCTCCTCGACGCTCGCCTGGGCTCCGAGCACACGGTCGAGGATCGTGCCGTCGGGGCCGATGAGCAGGCTCGTGGGAACCGCCTGGCCCACGCCGGCGTCGTCGTCCAGCAGGAAGAACTCAGCGGCCCGCGCGAGATCGGAATCGGAGTCGCCCTCCGCGTGCAGCACGGTGTTCGTCAGTTCGAGGGACTCCTCCCAGGCGACGGCGTCCGATCGCGTGCTCGGTTCGCCGGCGTTCGCGCCCTGCTGGAGCACGGTCACGATCGCGAGGTCGACCTTGTAGTCGGTCGCGAGCTTCGCACTCGCATCGCGCAGCATCGGCGCGTAGAAGCGGCATGGCCCGCACCATGCGGCGCAGACGTCGACGATGGTGTATGTGCCCTTCTGCACGGTGTCGCGGAGGTTGTGGCGAGCGCCGTCCTCGCCCTCGGCGTCGATGCCGGCGAGCTGTTCGCCCGGCCGGAAGCCCGGCGGTCGCACGAACATCCACGCGCCGGTTCGAACGTCGTCACCGACATCGGCGCGCAGCACGGCGCGTCCGCCGATGTCGCCGGCGGTCGCGTGCACCACGATCGCACCATCGGCGCCCGTGATCGCCGAGTACGTGTCCAGCGCGACCGTGGCGCCCTGCCACGTGTCCGGGACGACGGAGAGCGTCACCTCGACGCCGACCACCGGCTGCCCGGCGTCGTCGGTGACGACCGCCCGGATGGGGCCGGCGAACTCCTCGCCGACCGGCGCCGAGTAGTACGGATCGTCGAAGAGGATCATCTCCGGGACCCCGTCGGCCGCCACCGCGGGCGTCACTCCGGCCGCCAGCGCCATGGCGACGACCGCCGCGGCGGCCACGTGGGTTGCGAGCGTTTTCATCGTGAACCTCCCGGGCCAGGCGCCGCCGCGTCGACGACGCGCATGTCGAACGCCGTCACGATAGGAGGTGCCGTCGGCGACGGCATCGGGCATTTGCCCGCCTCGTTCAGGACCCGTCGAGCACGCCCGAACTACGGGCTCAGTCGAATCGCACCAGCCCGCTCGTCGCTGCCTTCGTGGCGGCCTCGGCACGAGTGCGGACGCCGAGCTTGCGATACACGGCGCTCGTGTGGTGCATGACCGACTTCGGGGTGATGCGCAGCTCGACGGCGATTTCCTTGTTTCGGAGACCGCGCGTCAGCAGTTCGAGCACCTGCAGTTCGCGCGCCGTCAGCGGCGCGATCGCAGTGGTCGGGGAGGTTGCACTCTCGGCCGGCGTCGGCACGTCCGCGATCTGCCGCAGGTACGCCCCGAGTTCTCCCAGCGTCTGCTCGCGATCGAGAACCTGCCCGCCCGCGACGGCCGCGGCGAATCCGGCCGGGCCGAGCGTCGCGCGGAACCGGTCGACGGCCGCCCGGTACCGCTCGCCGTGCTCCGGTGCTGCCAGCGCCAGCACCGCATCGACGTGCGATGCGATGGCGCCGTGCAGCCTCGCTCCGACGCGGTGGTCGCCGCGTATGTCGGCGATGAGCGCGGCGAGCATGACCGAGACCGTCAGGCCGTTCAGGAGGTCGACCCGGCGCAGGGCGGACTGACGCATGGTGAGCCAGGACGCGGCCGCCGCGGCGTCGCCGCGGTCGACCGCCGAAAGGGCGAGGGCGGCGAGCACGTGCAGCTCGCGCGGCGTGTCGTCGAGATCGCGGGCGATCTCGAGCACGTCCTCGAGGCGAAGGCGGCCGTCCTGATCGGGCAGGGCCCCCGTCGGGAGGGAGTGCAGCACCAAGGCCGCGAAGACCACCGTGCGCCGGTCGTCGGAGCGGATGGCCCGTGCGAGCCCCGAGGTCGCGAGCCCGGCAGCCTCGTCGTACCGGCGGAGATTGCCGTACATCGAACTCGCCGAGACCTCGAATCGACCCGTCCACCGCGTATGTCCGAGCTCCCCGGCGAGGCGCATCCCCTCGGCGCAGGCCGCGAAGGCCGCCGGCACGTCGCGGGTGGCGGACACCGCCAGGAACTGGGTGCGCAGCGCCATGAGGAGGGGAAGCGGGGCGCCCGAGTCACGGGCGAGGACGAGCGCCTCTGCCACCCGAGCCGCGATGACCCCGGCCTTGTCCTGGGCATCGGGCGTCAGGCTCTCGAGCTGCGCTGACCAGATGAGCGCGTCGCGCCGTGCGCTCGGATCGCCGGCGCCCGGCGCATCGAGAAGATGCCGCAGCAGGTGCAGCACTCGATCGCCTGTTCCGCGCCGTTGCGCCTCCCAGCCGAGGTCCGCCGCGAGGCGGAGCGCCCTCGCAGCATCGTGCTCGATGAGCCAGTGGAGCGCGTGCAGGCACTCCGGGAAGTCCTCGCCCATGATCGCGAGTGCGGCGTCCTCGTCGGCGTCCTCGACCGCCTCCGCCGCACGACGGGCCCGGTCCGAGAAGTGGCGGGCGTGGCGATCGCGCGCTTCGGAGGCGTGCCCGGACGCCTCGAGCCGCTCGCGTGCGAAACCCTGGACGAGTCGACTGAGCCGGTACCGGCCGAGCGTCGTCGCCGAATCCAGCTCGGCCAATCGCAGGTCGAGGAGCTCGCCGAGGGGGTTGTAGCACGATGCGACCAGGCCCTCGCAGACCGCTTCGACGGCCTCGATGGCGAACGGACCGGCGAACACCGAGAGCAGTTCCAGCAACCGCTGCGCCGCGGCGGAGGACATCTCGTGGGTCGTCAGGACCGCATCACGCACCCCGCGCGCGCGATCGCCCGCACCGATCGGGGCGGTGAGCACGTCGAGGGCACGGCGGGGATCCGACAGGAGCGGATCGAGGTGGGTCAGGGGGATGAACGGCAGCCTGCAGGCGGCGAGTTCGATCGCGAGCGGGTTGCCGTCGACGGACGAGCAGATCCGACGGATGCGGTCGTCGACCTCCGGTCCGTCGCCGACGTCGACCCCGACGCTCGCGGCGGCCTGACGGAACAGCTGCGCAGCGGCATCCGCCTCGAGCGGACCGACGAGCACGGGGGCGCAGCCCGGCGCACGGAGTTCCGGCACCGATTCGACGAGTATGGTGAGGGCGCCGTCCTGTGCGGCGAGCCGCACGAGCGACTCGGCCTGCGACGCGAGCGGATCGCCTCGATGGATCACCAGCAACGACCGATCACGGTTCCCGCCGGGGAGCGACAACGGCATGCGGGCCGTGAAGCTCCGGACCGCCGGCATCACGTCGCCGATGCCCTCGGTTCGCAGTTCGAGGTGCTGGACGTCGGCGAAGCGACCTGTGGTGCGCTGGAGCACGCGCTCGACCAGCGCCGACTTGCCGACACCCTCCGACCCGGTGACGTTGACCACGAATGGGCCGTCCGGTTGCAGCAGCCGGTCGAGTTGCGCGCGTTCCGCGTCCCGACCGACCAGCGGCAACGGTGAGGTCATCTCATCTGCCTCGGCCACGGTGCCATGCCACGATGATGCCAGCCCTGGCCGGGAATGGGAACCGAACGCGGGCGGGGCTCAGGCCTCGCGCTCGACAGGTGCCTGCAGCTCGGTCACCCAGTCGGGGCCGGGCTCGTGCCCGTCAGCCACGAGGTAGACCTCTCGAGTGGGGCCGGTGATCCGGTACCCCTCGGCGACGATGCCGTCCACCAGCGTGCTCCATGACTGCCCGATGCCGATCATGTCGCCGCGGTGGATCAACGTGGCCATCGTCGCGACGGCGGGCAGCGTCACGATGTCGTAGCCCTCTCCCGGCTGCGGTTCGGGCTCGGCCGTGTACGACACGTGCACCGCGAGGTCGTCGCTGCCCTCGACCGGTTCGTACCAGAAGATGCCCGGCTCGATGAGGGGCCGGCCGGCGGAGGTCAGCGCGTCGTCGAGCCGGGCGATCGCGGGGCCCACGACGGGACCGACGTTCTCGGGACCCATGCCGTGCGCGACCATGCTGGTCGCGTAGACGGTGACGGGCTCGACGGTGCGGTATTCGATGGTGTCGCTCATGGTCTCTGTTCCTTCGAGGAGTCGGAGTCGCCGCTCCAGGCGTGCGAGCCGTACGGTGTCGTCGGCGACGGATGCCGCGAGGTCGGCGCGACGCTCGGCCAGGGCGTCGTGCAGGCCCCCGACCTCGTCGCCGGCGAGCGCCACCGCGATGCGGTCGAGGCCGATCCCGTAGCCGCGCAGTTCGACGATCCGCAGCAGCCGCTGCAGCTGGGCACTCGAGTACCGGCGGTACCCGCTGTGCTCGTCGACGTGCGCCGGCTCGAGCAGCCCGATCGCGTCGTAATGGCGCAGCATCCGCACGCTCACGCGTCCGAATGCGGCGAATTCTCCGATGGTGTACATGGTGGAGACCACGTTCGACCATGACACAGTGTGAGGGTCAAGCGACACCGTCCGCACGAGCGGTCTTCGACCCGGCGGGGCGCGATCGGATCGGACCGGGATAGTCGGGTCCGTTCCCTGTGCGATGAGCAGGCTGGAGGTTGAAAGGGGGTCGCCGTGATCGGAGCGTTGAACCGGCTCGTCGAGGTCATCGAGGAGCACCTCACCGATGGTGAGATCGTCCTCGCCGACCTGGCGAGCGACGCCGGCACGACGGAGTACCACCTGCGCCGGATGTTCTCGTCGCTCGCCGGCATGCCGTTGTCGGCGTACATCCGGCGTCGGCGGATGACGGTCGCGGCATCCGACGTGCTCGAAGGTCGTGACCTGTTGGATGTCGCGGTGCGCTTCGGGTACGGCTCGACCGAGGCCTTCACTCGTGCGTTCCGCTCGGTGCACGGCGTCGGTCCCGGTGACGTGCGCCGAGACGGCGGCCCCCTTCGCAGTCAACCGCAGCTCAGGTTCCGCCTGACCGTCGAAGGGAACACCACCATGGACACTCGTATCGCCGATCGACCAGCCTTCCGACTCGTCGGCCACGCCGCGCGCGTGCCGCTCATCCACCACGGGCCGAACCCGCACATCCAGGCGCACATCGCCTCCCTGCCGCCGGAGGAGCACGTGCGTCTCAAGGCGCTGGGCGACACCGCGCCGACGGGGCTGCTGCAGGTCAGCGACGACGTCGACCCCGACTACACCGAGGGCAGCGAGCTGACGTACCTGCACGGCGTCGCCGTCGCGTCGGGCGCCGCGGTGCCCGACGACCTCGATGTCATCGAGGTCCCGCCGGGCACGTGGGCCGTGTACCGCTCGTCGGGGGCGTATCCGGATGAACTGCAGGCGACGTGGGCGGCGACCGCCGCGGACTGGTTCCCGTCGAACCCGTGGCAGCTGCGGCCCGGGCCGACGATGGTCGCGGTGCTCGAGCGTGCTGATGACTTCAGCACGGCGACCACCGAGTTGTGGCTGCCGGTCGAGCGGGCGTGAGGGGTGGATCGCAGCGGGCGGAGCGCGTCGCGTTCCACCCGCTGCGATGACCGCCATCCGCTCGCGGACGGGTCGGCGACTCAGTGAGGGGCCCACGGTGCGGTCGCCGTCCGCATCCTGAACCCCTGGTCGTCGACGCTCACCGAGATGCGCTCAGTCCACCGGTACCGACTCCCGCTCGGTGACCACGCGCCCGTCGACGAGCGTGAGCAGCACCTCGGCGCGACCCAGCTCCTCCGCCGAGACGGCCAGCGGGTCGCGGTCGAGGACGGTGAGGTCGGCGACGGCGCCGACCTCGAGCACTCCGCCGCGCTGCCCGACGGTCGTGTACGGGTGGGTGGTGAATCCGCGCAGCGCGTCGAGCGCGTCGAGCGCCTGGTCCGGGCGCACGGGCGTCGCGGCGGGGTCGTCGTGCGGACGCCGAAGCACGGCGTCGGCGAGGATGCCGACCGCGTCGCACGGCGCGACCGGCCAGTCCGACCCGAGTGCGAGCGGCACCCCGGCCCGAACGAGGTCACCGGTGCGGAACCCGCGACCCGCGCGCTCCTCGCCGAGCCGGATGGACCAGTTGTCGCTGCCGTCGGCCTTCGTGTAGAGCGTGCAGTGGGTCGGCTGCATGCTCGCCATGATGCCGGCCGAGCGGAAGAGCTCGAGCGTGTCATCCGTCATGGTCTCGATGTGCTCGATGCGGTGCGTCGCGTTGCGGTGGGGCAGCCTCGCGATCGCGCGCGCGACGAAGTCGATGCCCGCGTCGCCGATCGCGTGGGTGGTGGTCGGGATGCCGCGGCGGTCGAGCTCGGTGAGTGCCTCGCGGTACTGCTCGGGCTCGAGCCACAGGGATGCCGTCGACTCGCCGAAGCAGTCGGGCTCGTGCAACCACGCCGTGCCGTTGTCGACGGTGCCGTCGATCATGAGCTTCACGCCCTCGACGACCCACCGGCGCCCGCGGCGCCCCTGGAGCGCTGCGAGGCGGTCGACCTCCTCGACCGCGGTGCCGGGCTCGAACCACGGCGACATCCGCAGGCGGATCGGCAGCTCGCGAGTCCGCTCGAGGTGCTGCAGCAGCTCGATCGCGTCGGGCGCGAGATCCTGCACCTGACCTGACGTGAACCCGGCACGCGCCATCCGCGCGAGCACCTCGTAGAGCTCGTCGGCCTTCTGCTCGAAGGTGAGCTCGGGGATCAGCGGCAGGACCAGCCCGAGCGCCTGCATCTCGAGCAGGTACCCGGTCGGCCGGCCCGCGGCATCCGTCACGACTCGCGAACCGTCGGTGAACCGCTCGCCGCCGTCGACGCCGGCCAGCTCGAGGGCCCGAGCGGATGCCACGGCGGCGTGTGCGTCGAACATCCGGATGAACGCGGGGCGGTCGCCGGCGATCTCGTCGAGCACGCGGCCTGTGATCTCGCGACCCTCGAACGCATTCGGGTCGAGCCCCCAGCCGAGGAGCCAGTCGTCGTCGCGGAGCGTGTCGAGCTCGGCGGCGAGGCGGGCCCGGACGTCGTCGAGGGTTCGGCAACCGGAGAGGTCGGCGCCGCGCGTGAGGTCCAAGCCGAGCACGGGGTGGATGTGGCTGTCGACGAAGCCCGGCATGATGACCCCACCGGGCAGGTCGATCACCGTTGTGGTCTCGCCGATGAAACGCTCGAGGCTCTCGCGGCCGCCGATGCCGGTGACCCGGCCATCGGCGACCGCGACGCCGCTCGTCTCCTCAGGCGCGGGGGGCTCGCCGGTCATGGTGATGACGCGGCCGCCCAGGATGACGAGGTCTGCGGTCGTGGCGGTGCTCATCGCGCCTCGACGTGCTCGCTGCCGACCGGCTGCGCGCCGGCTTCGTCGGCACCTGCCGGCTCGCCGCCCGGCTGCTCCGCGCCGCCGATGCGGGCGTAGACCTCCGGGCGGTTCGACCGGAGCACCATGGCGTAGACGGCGCCCCCGACGAGGATGAGCGGCACGACCGCGAGGATGATCGCGTTGATGGCGGGG
Source organism: Agromyces binzhouensis (assembly GCF_042672355.1). Classification (NCBI taxonomy): domain Bacteria; kingdom Bacillati; phylum Actinomycetota; class Actinomycetes; order Micrococcales; family Microbacteriaceae; genus Agromyces; species Agromyces binzhouensis. The sequence goes on from NZ_JBHXVJ010000004.1 coordinate 292,790, forward strand.
CCCGCCGCGGTGAGGTAGTCGATCGTCGCCACGAGCACGGCGAGCAGCCCGGTCATCGACACGATCGAGAAGATCGCCGCCGGCAGCACGTACCACTTCCGCTCCAACTGGCGGTTCTTCAGGATGAAGATCAGCACCGCGATGGAGGCCAGCAGCTGCAGCGTGATGATGCCGTACACGCCGGGCGAGTTCACGAGGATGAGCAGCTGCGTGAGCGGGTCGAGGCCGGCTGCTCCGAACGCGATCACGACCGCGATCGCGACGACGGACTGGATCAGGCCCGCGACCCAGGGCGAACCCGCGCGGTTCGTGCGCTTGAACAGGGGCGGCAGGATGCCGTCGCGAGAGAGCGCGAAGCTGTACCGGTTGATCGCATTGTGGAAGGCGAGCTGCCCGGCGAAGATGCTCGACACGATCAGCACGAACATCACCGCGACGCCCCACTCGCCCACGTACTGTCCCATGGCGATGAAGAAGAAGGCGGCCGGGTCTTCGGCGATGACGCCCTGCACCGCAGCGTCGCCGAAGGCCTGGATGACGAGCCACAGCGTGCCGGTGTAGAACAGCGCCAGGAACGCCACCGCGATGTACGTCGCGCGCGGGATGGTGCGAGTGGGGTTGCGGGTCTCGTTGCGGTACAGCACGGTCGACTCGAAGCCCATGAATGCGGCGAACCCGAAGCCGAGGATGGCGAACATGCTCGGCGTGAACACGTTCTCCGGCGCGAAGGTCGCGAACCCGAGGTCCCCGGCGCGCTGGCTCAGGATCCCGAAGGCCAGGATCGCAAGCAGGATCGTCTCGAGCACCAGCAGGACGCCGAGCACTCGGGCACCGACATCCACCCCTGCGGCCGCGAGGCCGAACACGAGCACCGCGCCGATGACCGCCACGACGTACCAGGGCATCTGGATGCCGAAGACCTGCGCCAGCATGCCCTCGGCCATGACGCCGAAGAGGCCCCACAACCCGATCTGCAGCAGGTTGTACGACGCCCACGCGAGGAACCCGGCTCCGAGGCCGACGACCTTGCCGAGGCCGACGGCGATGTAGGTGTAGAAGCCGCCCATGGGCTTGAGGTTGCGGGCGGTGAAGAGGAAGCCGATCGAGAACACGGCGAGGACCACGCCGGCGATCGCGTAGACGAGCGGCGCGGAGACGCCGCCGATGAGCACGGCGAGCGGTCCGACGCCCGCGAGCACGCTGAGCGGCGCGGCGGCCGAGATGACGAGGAAGACGACGCCCCATGTTCCGAGTGCGGCGGCCTTGAGCCCGCCGGTCTTGGGGGTGTCGTCGAGGAGGGACGAATCCAGCGTCACGAGCAACTCCTTCGTTGAATGCCGACCCGAACGCGTCGGGACGATGCGGGGTGAATGAGCCGAGTCTGCATCACTTCCGGCAAATGCACAATCGATTGTGCAAATTTGTCCTCGCCGTGGGATCGATCGTTAGGATCGACCGAGGAGGGGAGGCATCCGATGGTCGCCACACGCCCGCCGACGCTGCAGGATGTCGCCGACCGCTCGGGAGTCTCCCGGGGAACCGCCTCGCGGGCGCTCTCCGGCGGGGGTCGCGTCTCGGCTGAGACGCGTGCTCGAGTCGCCGCGGTGGCCGCGGAGCTGAACTTCACCACGAACAGCGCCGCGAGGAACCTCCGCCGCGCGCGCGCCGGCTCGATCGGCCTCTGGTTGCCGCAGGGCCTGCGCTTCATGGACTACTACATGAACTTCACCTTCGGCGTGGTCGAGGCGACCAACGACCGCGAGCTCACCGTCTCGCTGATCCCCGGGGACTTCCCTCCCGAGCGGGCACGCAGCCTGCACGTCGACGGCTTCGTGATGGCCGACGTCGACAGCCAGGACACGCTCGCCCGCGCCATCCTCACCACCGGGAAGCCGGTCGTCACCTCGGAACTCGTACCGCCCGGCATGCCGGAACCGACCGCCTCGGTGATGGCCGACCACGCCGCCGCGACCCGACTGCTCCTCGACCGGCTGCGCGACGGCGGCGCCGCCTCGATCGTGGTCCTCATCCCCGACATCGACCAGATGTGGGTGCAGGCCGTGCACGAGGCCGCAGCCGCCTGGTCCGAGGAGCAGGCGGTCGAGCTCTCGTTCCTGCCCCTCGTCGGCGTGCCGAGCGCGACCGAGCTGCGCCGCATCGTCGACGGGCTCATGGCGGCCCGACCCGACGTCGACGCCATCGTCTGCGTGCCCGACGGCCTCGGCGTCGGCATCCTCTCGACCCTGCAGGAACTCGGCCACGCCGTGCCGGACGACATCCAGATCGTCTCCTACGTCGACGGCGCGACGCTGCCGATCGTGCAGCCGCCCATCAGCGCCCTGGACCTGCGGCCCCGCGAGGCCGGTCGCCGCGCCGGTGACCTGCTGGTCTCGCTGCTCGAGGGGGCCCCGCCCGCGGCGGAGGCGGGTGCGGTGGCGACCATCGTCGAGACGTTCGACCTCGCGTACCACGAGCGCGGCTCGACCCGGCAGCGCGGGGACGCCGCCGGGCGGTGACCCGTGGGCCGGCCGCGCGCGGCCGGCCGTCGCCGCCGCCGATCAGGTTCCCTGACGGCCGCCGCTCACCGCCACCCGAGCGCCGGCGCCACGTGCGTCAGGAGCGACTCGAGCACGTGCGCGTTGTAGTCGACGCCGAGCTGGTTGGGCACCGTGAGCAGCAGGGTGTCGGCGGCGGCGATCGCCTCGTCCTCGCGCAGCTGCTCGATGAGCACATCGGGTTCGGCGGCGTAGCTGCGGCCGAAGACGGCGCGGAAGTCGTCGATCACGCCGAACTGGTCGGACTCGTCGCGCTGGCCGCCGCCGAAGTAGGCGCGGTCCATGTCGTTCACGATGGCGAAGATCGAGCGGCTCACCGAGACGCGCGGCTCGCGCTCGTGCCCGGCCTCGGCCCAGGCGGCGCGGTACGCCTCGATCTGCTTGCGCTGCTGCACGTGGAAGGGCTCGCCCGATTCATCCTCCTTGAGCGTCGAGCTCATGAGGTTCATGCCCTGCTCGGCCGCCCACACGGCGGTCGAGTCGGACCCGGCGCCCCACCAGATGCGGTCGCGCAGGCCGGGCGACTGCGGCTGGATGCCGAGCGGCCCCGGGTGCGGGTTCGGGAACATGGGGCGCGGGTTCGGTTCGGCGAACCGTGCGCCGTCGATGACCTTCAGGAACACCCCGGTGTTGTTGCGTGCGACGTCGGCCATGGTCGAGCCCTCGGGCGCTTCGTAGCCGAAGTAGCGGTAGCCCTCGATCACCTGCTCGGGTGACCCGCGCGAGACGCCGAGCTGCAGCCGGCCGCCCGCGATCAGGTCGGCCGCGCCGGCATCCTCGGCCATGTACAGCGGGTTCTCGTAGCGCATGTCGATCACGCCCGTGCCGAGCTCGATGCGACTCGTCTTCGCCCCCGCCGCCGCGAGGAGGGGGAACGGGCTGGCGAGCTGGTTCGCGTAGTGGTGCACGCGGAAGTAGGCGCCGTCGGCACCGACCTCCTCGGCCGCGACCGCGAGGTCGATCGACTGGAGCAGCACGTCGGACGCCGATCGCGTCTTCGAGCCGGGGGAGTTCGACCAGTGGCCGAACGAGAGGAAACCGATGCGCTTCATACAGGGATCCAACGCTGGGCGCGGCGAGGCATTCCGTCGTGGGGTCGGCGGGCGCGATCGAATCGGACCACGATAGTCGGGTCCGTTCCCTGCGCGATGAGCAGGCTGGAGGTCGAAAGGGGGTCGCCGTGATCGGAGCGTTGAACCGGCTCGTCGAGGTCGTCGAGGAGCACCTCACCGGCGAGATCGACCTCGGCGGCGTGGCGAGCGACGTCGGCACGACGGAGTACCACCTGCGCCGGATGTTCTCGTCGCTCGCCGGCATGCCGTTGTCGGAGTACATCCGGCGGCGGCGGATGACCGTCGCGGCATCCGACGTGCTCGAGGGCCGCGACCTGCTGGATGTCGCGGTGCGCTTCGGGTACGGGTCGACCGAGGCCTTCACTCGCGCGTTCCGCGCGGTGCACGGCGTCGGCCCCGGTGACGTGCGCCGAGACGGCGGCCCCCTTCGCAGTCAACCGCAGCTCAGGTTCCGCCTGACCATCGAAGGGAACACCACCATGGACACTCGCATCGTCGACCGACCGGCCTTCCGACTCGTGGGCCACGCCGCGCGCGTGCCGCTCATCCACGACGGACCGAACCCGCACATCCAGGCGCACATCGCCTCCCTCTCGCCGGAGGAGCACCTGCGACTGAAGGCGCTGGGCGATACCGAACCGGCGGGGCTGCTGCAGGTCAGCGACGACGTCGACCCCGACTACGCCGAGGGCAGCGAGCTGACGTACCTGCACGGCGTCGCCGTCGACGAGGGCACCGCTTTGCCCGACGACCTCGATGCCATCGAGGTGCCGGCGGGCGCATGGGCGGTGTTCCGCTCGTCCGGCCCGTATCCGGAGGCACTGCAGGCGACGTGGGCGGCGACGGCCGCGGACTGGTTCCCGTCGAACCCGTGGCGGCTCCGACCCGGCCCGTCGATGGTCGCCGTGCTCGAGCGTGCCGAGGACTTCAGCACCGCGACCACCGAACTGTGGTTGCCGGTCGAGCGGGCCTGACGAGAACCGAGGGGCGGTGCGGATGGCGCGGCCGCGCGCAGTGGTGCGTGCCCGCTGGGCGCGGTCGAGTTCCGACTCGCGCGGCCCGTACGCATGCCCACTGCGACGCGCTGCGGCGACCGCGCGAACGACCGGGGTGAGCACGATCCAGGAGGCTTGGGGCGGGCGTCGCGTCACCGATGTCCGAGCAGCAGGCCACGTCCGCAAGGATGAGGATCCGCCGTGCGACCTCCTGGGCCGGCGGGATTCAGCCCGTCGCCTCGTCCCGCGGCGGGTTGTGCATGAACTCGAAGCGGATCCCGTTGTCGTCCTCGACGAACGACGCGTAGTAGCGGTCGTTGAAGCGCGGGTAGGGCTTGGGGTCGCGGACGGCCGTCCACCCGGCGTCCATCGCGATCGCGTGCAGTCGATCGACCTCGTCGCGCGAGTCCACGGCGAACGCGAGGTGCTGCCAGCCGACCCGGCCGTGCCGGTGCGGCCCAGTGCCGCGCTCCCGGGCAGGGAGCAGGACCAGCTCCTCCCTGCCCCTGTACCAGGACACCCCGTTGTCGGCGTCGAGCCGCGTGCAGCCGAGGGCCGTCATCACGGGATCGAACTGAGCGAGCGAACGGGAGAGGTCCTCGACGCTGATGCTGACGTGGTCGAAAAGGGCCATCCGGCCAGCCTAACGAGGCGCGAGTCGCGCCCGCTTCCCCGGAGGCCCTGCCCAGTAGACTCGCCCCACTGAGCGGCGCGGCGGCCGCGCTGAGCGCACCGGGGGTTGTGTTCGTGAGTGACGACGTCGGGACGACGGCTTCGCGTCCGTTCGCGTCGCGCCCAGCAGGGGCCGACGGCGGCGCGTCGAGCGCCGGATCGCCGACGGCACCTGGTCGGTCGCATCCGCGCGCCTGGTCGTGGCTGATGATCGCGACGTGGGTGTTCTGCATCCTGATCACGGCGACGCTGCTGTGGAGCCCGTACGTCGCGTTCGGGTTCCCGAACCGGTCGCTGCATCTCGTGCTCGACTCGATCGACGGCTTCGTGGCGCTGCTCGTGGCCTACCTGCTGCACAACCGCTTCGTGCGCCGGCGCCGGCTGCAGGACTGGCTGCTGTGCGAGGGGCTCGTGCTGCTCGGCCTGGCGGGGCTCATCGTCACCTACCTGATCGAGGACGTCGCCGGCATCCGCGACGGACGCCTGAACGTCTGGGTGCCGCTGACCGTGCGGGTCATCGGGGCGGTGCTGGTGCTCGCCGCCGCGCTCGCCGGGGACCGCCTCGGCCCGCGACGGCTCCGCTCCTGGTCGCTCGCGGCGCCCGTGCTCCTGATCCTCGTCGTCGCCGCGGCCGGGTGGGCGGCGTCCAGCGGACTGCCGGTCGCGCTGGGCGATGACTTCTCCGCGAACTCCGCGGTGGCGCCCGTCCTGGCGGGGCATCCGCTGCTGCTCACCGGGCAGGCGATCGGGGCGATCTCCTTCCTCGTCGCCTCGATCATCGTGGCGCGGCAAACGGCGCGCCGGAACGACGAGCTCCTGCGGTGGCTCGCGCCGGCAGCGACGCTGGCCGGGTTCGCGCGGCTGAACTACCTGCTCTACCCGTCGCTCTACACCGACTGGCTCTACACGGGCGACGTGCTGCGCACCGCCTGCTACGTCCTGCTGCTCGTGGGCGCGCTCCGGGAACTGCAGCTGTACTGGATCGCGCAGACCCAGGTCGCGGTCGTCGAGGACCGCCGCCGCCTCGCACGTGAGCTGCACGACGGCGTGATGCAGGAGCTCGCGTACATCCGCGTCGAGTCGGCGATGCTGCCCGATGCGGCCGCGTCGAAGAAGCAGATCACGGATGCCGCGGTGCGCGCGCTCGACGAGGCGAGGGCCGCGGTGAGTGCACTCGGCAGCGTGGACGACGAGCCGCTCGGGTACGTGCTCCACCGTGCGGCGCGCGAGCTCGCCGCCCGTTACGACGTGCGCCTGGAGGTCGACGTGGACGACTCGATCGCAGCCGACCGCGACCAGCGGCACGCGCTCGTGCGGATCATGCGCGAGGCCGTGGTCAACGCCGTGCGCCACGGCGACGCGCGACTCGTGCGCGTGCGCCTGGTCGGAACCGACGGCGCGCGGCGGCTCACCATCGAGGACGACGGTGCGGGCTTCGCGGTCGACGCGGGCGCGTCGTCGGGCGGGTACGGGCTGGTCAGCATGCGCGACCGGGCGAAGGGCCTGCCCGGGTCGATGCGGATCGAGTCCGCCCCCGGTGAGGGAAGCACGGTGATCGTGACGTGGTAGCCGAGTCGATCACCGTCGTGCTCGCCGACGACCATGCGGCGATGCGGTCCGTCGTGCGCCGGGGGCTCGAATCGGGCGGATGCCGCGTCGTCGGCGACGCCGCCACCGCCGACGAGGCCGTCGAGCTCGTGATCGAGCACCGTCCCGATGTGGCGCTCCTCGACATCCACATGCCCGGCAACGGCATCCGCGCCGCCGAGGCGATCAGCCGCGCAGTCCCGACCACGGCGATCGTCATGCTGACCCAGTCGCGCGAGGACGACGACCTGTTCGACTCGCTGCGGGCCGGCGCGGCCGGGTACCTGCTGAAGGATGCCGCGCCGCAGTCGCTCTCCGACACCCTCCGCGGCGTCCTGGCGGGCGAGGCGGCGATGCCGCCGGCCCTGGTGGCGCGGATCCTCGACGAGTTCCGTGGCCCTGCGCGACGCCGGTTCGGACGGGGCTCCGCGGCCGCGTCGAAGCTGAGCACTCGGGAGTGGGAGGTCATGGACCTGCTCCGGCGGGGCGAGAGCACCGACGACGTCGCGGCCCGGCTGTTCCTGTCGCCGACGACGGTGCGCGTGCACGTGTCGTCCGTCCTGCGGAAGCTGGCGGTCACCGACCGCGCGAGCGCGTTCCGCCTGCTCGAGGAGTAGCGACGCCGATGGCCCCGGAGGCGTCTCCGGGGCCATCGATCGTGGGGGCAGGTGCGACGCGACCTACTTCAGCATGAAGCCCGCGGTGATGGAGGATCCGTCCTTGGTGGTCATGGTGACCAGGTAGCAGGCGCCGGGCTTCTTCGGGGTCGCCCAGTTCTGGACGAACTGGCCGCCGGTGGCGTCGTACCGCAGCGCGGTGCCGCCGGTGGTCGTGAACTCGATCGCATCAGTCAGGGCATCGGCGCCGGGGCAGAGCGTCGGCGTCGCGGTGAACCGGTCGACCACTGCGGTGTCGGTGAGCTCCGTGGCGCCGGCGAACACCTCGAACTTCAGCGGCACCGTGCTCCCGCCCTTGACCGTGTTCCAGGTGCGGCCCATGTCGACCGGGGCGGTGAAGCCGGCGAGCGTCCAGCTCAGGACCGTGTACGAGAGTTCCGCCGTCGCCACGTTGCCCGCCCTGTCGGTCGCGGTCGCGGTCAGGGTGTGCGATCCGACGGCCGGGCTGTACCCGGTGACGACGCACGAGGCGAGACCCGAGAGCGCGTCGGATCCGTCGCAGGCCGGGACGGCCGGCACCTGGCCGAAGTAGTAGGACGAGCCGAACCCGCCCGCGAACCCGACCTGCGGCTTCGTCAGGTCGACGTTGAGGCCCGAGACCGTGTCGGTGGCGGTGTTGCCGGCCCAGTCGACCGCCGTGCCCGTGACCGTCTGGTTCGCACCCTCGAGCACGACGGCGTTCGGCCCGCAGGACTGGATGCCGGACCCGGTGCCGTCGTCGCAGGAGAACGTCACGCTCACCGGCGTCTTGTACCAGCCGTTCGCGTTGGCGGCGGCGGGGTCGAGCACGTGTCCGATGGTCGGCGCGCCGGTGTCGACGACGGTGTAGGTCACCGAGGCCGTGTCAGCGGCGAGCCCGCCGAGGTCGGTGTAGTCGCAGGTGGCGGTCTGCGTGCCGATGCCGTGCACCAGCGTGTTCGAGAGGGTCGCGGGGAACGAACTCGGGCCGTCCTCGGCGTCCGTCACCGCACACGTGGCCGCCGGCACCGAGCCGATCTCGTACTCCTGCGCCGAGACGCCTTGGACCACGACGGTCGGCTTCGTGTTGGTCGGCTGCGACTGGGTCACCACGATCGGGATCGACACCAGGTTGTGGTACAGCCCGCCCCCGGCGGGTCCGGAGATGATCGTCGCCGTGGCGTTGCCGCTGACTGCGTTCGACGCGGCGGAGAACGTGACGGTGAAGTCGACGCCGCAGTCCGTGATCTCGAGCGGATCCGGGTTCGCGGTGATGCCCGCGGGAGTGACGATGTCGAGCTTGAGCGGAGCGTCCCCGCTGTCGATATTGCAGCCGGAATCTGGGTCGCCTCCCATGCCGCCCCCGCCTCCCGCGCTGTTCCCGATGAGACGGATTTGGGCACTCTGCGTCGCAGAGCTTCCGGCGACGAGCGTCAGCGGGGCATCCGTCGCCTCGATCGAATCGGCGATCGTGTCGGCGTGGGCCACGAGGCTGCTGCCGAAGACAGCGGCGATGGTGAGGAGGGCGCCCGCGGTGGTCATGCCAGCGCGCTTCAGGCTTCGATTCATGGGCTCGTTCTGCTCTCTGGTCCGTCCGGCGAGCCCCATGCCGGAGCGGCCGTCCATTCGACGGTATGGATCGCCGCACGCCCCTGGAACAGGTCGCGCGTTCAAATCCCTGAACATGGACCCGAACGGGGGGCAGGGCAGTAGGCCGAGCTGAGATCCATGACCCGCCTCGGAGTCCGACCTGATCCACCTCCGACGAGGGCGGGCCGAGGCGACGGTCTCCACATCGGGCGCGCACTGCCCGATGTGCTCGGCGGCGCATGCGTGGGTCGACGTCGGCCGGATCGTGTTCGTCGCGTCGGCGGAGCAGATCGCGGGCTGGCGGCGCGACCTCGGCGCGGAGCCCGCCGCCGTGAGCGTCCTGTCGATCGGAGTCGTCGCGCCGGGCCTGCAGGTCGAAGGTCCGGTCGAGCAGCTCGTTCCCGACGTGCGGGCGCTCATCGAACGGGCGGCCGGCTGAGCACCGAGCGGATCGATCAGCGCTCGGCCGCAGCGGGCGAGGTCCAGTCCATCAGGACGTCGAGGAACCGCTGCGGCTGCTCGAGCGACGGGAGATGCGCGACATCGGGCCAGTCGATGCGCCGGGCGCCGGCGATGCCCGCGATCACGCGACCCGCGGCGTCCTGCGTCGTCTCGAGATCGTGGCCGCCGACCAGCACCAGCGTTCGAGTGGTCAGCTCCGACAGGCGATCGAGTGCCGGCGGTTCGAGTTCCACCTCGGACGCGTTGCCCTGCCATGATGCGGCGATGTCGAACGTCCGGCGCTGCATGGTCCGCACCGCTCCGATGACGTCCGGGTCGACCTCGGTGACCTCGCGCCCGGAGCCGACGACCCAGGCGTCGATGTTCGCCTCGACCGCCGCGTCGAGGTCTCCACGGGCGAGCGCGTGCTCCTCCGCGTCGACGAAGGCCCTGAGGTCGGGGGTCAGGGTGGCGAGCAGGCTCCCGCCGGGCGGGCACAGGAGCAGCGACTCGACGAGCTCTGAAGCGGTCAGGGCCACTTCGACCGCGACCCCGGCTCCGAACGACGCCCCGACCAGGTGGCAGCGTTCGATCCCGAGATGACGGAGCGTCTCGAGCACGTCTGCGACGTGCGACCATTCGGCGTCAGGCTCGGTCGTGGTCGAGCCGAACCCGCGCAGGTCGAGGCGCACCGCTGGGCGCACGGACTCGAGGTGCGCCCACTGGGGGTCCCACATGCGCCGATCGGCGATGCCGGCGTGGATCAGCACGATGGGTGTGCCCGGGGTCGCGATGCGATCGAACGTGATGCCCGATGGGGTCGCGCCGGTGACGCGCTCGCGGTCGAACGGGCCGTCGACACCCGGGCGCGCGTTCACGGTTCCCCATGCTAGTGGCGGCCCACGGGCGCGGAGCGGGCTACTCGACGAGCTTGCCGACCGTCGACACTTCGCGCATGAGCGCCGCGATCTCCTCCGGGATCGGGGGGATCGACTCGCGGGTCACGCCCGTGGTCGGGGACCAGACGAGGTTGACCTGCAGGTCGGCATCCGTCTCGGGGTAGTCGGAGCGGTTGTGGCATCCGCGGGTCTCGCGTCGTTCGAGGGCGGCCTCGAGGGTCGCGCGGGCGGCGAGCGCCGCCGACTTGAGGTCGAACGCGTGCGCGAGGTCCTGGTAGCCGGCGAGGTCGGGGTGCACGCCGATGTCGGCCATGCGGGCCTCGATCGCGTCGAGCTCGGCGAGGCCGGTGAGCAGGCCCTGTTCGTCGCGGACCACGCCGGCGTGCTCGGTCATGGTGTTCCGGATGGCGCGCTGCAGTGCGCGGACGTTCTCCGGGCCATCCGCTGCCAGCAGGTCGTCGATCTCGGCGCGCGCCGCCCGCACCGCGGCCGCCGAGCGCTGCTGCGCGGTGAGCCCGCGCGAGTACCCCGCCGCGGCCTGGCCGACGATGCGGCCGAACACGAGCAGCTCGATGAGCGAGTTGCCGCCGAGGCGGTTCGCGCCGTGCAGGCCGGAGGAGGCCTCGCCGATCGCGTAGAGGCCCGGCACGTCGGTGCCGTGGTCGTCGGGCCGCACCCAGACGCCGCCCATCGAGTAGTGGGCGGTGGGCGCGATCTCGATGGGCTCCTTCGTGATGTCGCGCATCTGCAGCTCGAGCATGGTCTGGTACACGCGGGGGAGGCGCTGCATGATCGTCTCGCGGGGCAGGTGCGAGACATCCAGCCAGACACCGCCATTGGGGGTGCCGCGGCCCTCCTTGATCTCGGTGTAGGCGGCGAGCGCGACGCGGTCGCGCGTGGAGAGCTCCATCCGCTCCGGGTCGTACTTCGCCATGAAGCGCTCGCCGAGGGCGTTGGTGAGGATGCCGCCCTCGCCGCGGGCCGCCTCGCTGATGAGGGTGCCGGCGGCGTTCTCGGGCTCGAGGATGCCCGACGGGTGGAACTGCACGAGCTCGGGGTCGCGCACCCGTCCACCGGCCTCGACGGCGAGGCGCCACGAGTCGCCGGTGTTCTCGTCGCGGCGCGACGACGTGCGCCGCCAGATGCGGTTGTGGCCGCCGGCGGCGAGGACGACCGCGTCGGCGTGGATGAGGTAGCGGGTGCCGTCCTCGAGGTCGAAGCCGTAGGCGCCGAAGACCGCGCCGTCGTCGTTCACGAGGATGCGCGTGACGTAGACCGTGTCGAGGATCGGCACGCCGAGCTGCGCGGCCCGGTTCACGAGCGTGCGCTGGATCTCGAGGCCCGTGTAGTCGCCCGCGAACGCGGTGCGGCGGAAGGTGTGCGCGCCGAAGAAGCGCTGCGAGATGCGCCCGTCCTCCTCGCGGGCGAACGGCATGCCGTACCGCTCGAGGTCCAGGATGCCGCGGGCCGCGCCCTTGGTCACGGTCTCGACCGTGCGCGGGTCGGCGAGGAGGTAGCTCTCCTTCAAGGTGTCGGCGGCGTGCTGCTGCCAGCTGTCGTCGGCGTCCATGGTGCCGAGGGCCGCGTTGATGCCGCCGGCCGCGAGCGAGGTGTGCGCGTCGGACTTCGCGCGCTTGCCCAGCGCGAGCACGTCGACGCCGGCCTCGGCGAGTTCGATGGCGGCGCGCAGGCCCGACCCGCCCGTGCCGATGACGAGGACGGTCGTGGAGATCTGGCGCTCGGAAGCGGTGCTGGCTGCGGTGGTCATGCGTTCCACGGTAGGTTCGCGGCACGGATGCGTCCAATGCATCTTCCGACTGAATACGATGCACTCGCGCTATCGAACATGTACGCTACCGCCATGAACCTCGAGCAGCTCCGGTCGTTCGTCGAGGTCGCGCGGTTCGGCAACTTCACGCGCGCCGCCGAGGAGCTCTACCTCGCCCAGCCCTCGCTGAGCCGCCAGATCGCGGCGCTCGAGCAGGACCTGGGTAGCGAGCTCTTCCACCGCGCCCGCGGCGGCTCGACGCTGACTGTCGCGGGGGAGTCCCTGCTCCCGCTCGCCCGGCGCATGCTCGCCGACGCCGAGTCGGTGCGACGCGAACTCGCCGAACTCGCGGGCCTCGAGCGCGGCCGCGTGCGGCTCGGCGCGACACCCACGCTCTGCATCAGCCTCGTCGCAGAGGTGCTCAGCACCTTCCACGCCGAGCACCCGGCCATCGAGCTGCACCTCTCGGAGCAGGGCTCGCGACGGCTGCTCGACGAGCTCGCCGGCGGCGAGCTCGACCTCGCGCTCGTGACGACGACGGATGCCACGGCCCCGGGCCGATTCACGGTGACCCCGTTGCTCGTCGAGGAGCTCGTCGTCGTGTCATCCGCTGCCGCACCGCCGGTCACCGACCGCGACACGATCTCGCTCACGGAGGTCGCGCGGCTGCCGCAGGTCGTCTTCAGTTCGACCTACGACCTGCGGGCCGCGACGGATGCCGCGTTCCGGGTGGCGTCGCTCGAACCGGACGTCGTGCTCGAGGGTGCCGAGATGGACGCGGTGCTGCGGTTCGTCGAGCGCGGGCTCGGCGTCGCGATCGTTCCGGCGCTCGTGCTCATCGACCGGCCCGAGCTGCGCTCGGTGCGGCTCGGTGAGCGCGCACTCGACCGCACGATCAGCCTGGCGCGGCCGGCCGACGTCGCAGCGACCGCGGCCGTCGAGGTCATGCGGCGGACGATCGCGGCGGAGGCGACGGCGTTCGCGGCACGAGCGGGGGAGACCATGCGGGTGGCGACCTGACCATTGCAGTGGACAGAGCGGATGCCGCGGGGCGAACCCCGCGGCATCCGCTGCTGATCGGCGATCAGCGATCGGCGGTCACGGCGCGGTGCAGGTCACGCCCGAGCACTGCGGCTCCGTGAGGTTGCCCGCGGCCTTGTTGCCTCCGCCGTCGGTCGAGGCGACGGCCACGATGCCCTGGCCCGCGTTGTCCACCGCGGTGTTCTTCACGACGAGGCTGTTCGCCACGAGGAGCCCCGCGCCGCCGTTCGCCCAGCTCGCGTTCTGCGAGAGCGTCGTCCCGGACGTCTCGTTCCTCACGACGATGCCGTCGCTCCAGCTGGCGCTCACGCGGTTCTGCGTGAACGACGTGCCGGTCGCCCACCCGAAGGCCGCGAGTCCGTGCTGGCTCGAGCCGGTCACGACGTTGCGCGACACCGCGTTGTCCTGCGATCCGTCGGCGACCGAGATGCCCCACGTGTTGCCGTCGACGGTGTTCTGCGTGACGGTGTTGCCTGTGCTCAGGCCGAGGCGCACGCCGTCGCGACCGTTCGCCGAGACGGTGTTCTTCGCGACGAGGTGCTGGCCGCCACCGGCGAGGTTGACGCCCTGGTCGTTGGCAGAGACGGTGAGCTTGCTCACGGTGGCTCCCCACGACTGGTCGAGGACGACGCCCGCCTGGAATCCGGTCACCGTGCCGTGGGTCACCGTGACGCCGGTGCGGCCTGCCGCGCGGACGGCGGCCCACGGTGTCGCGTACGCTCCGGGACCCGAGATGGCGTGACCGCCGAGGTCGAGGGTGACGCCGTCGGCCCCGATGACGAGCCCGTCGGAGGAGTCGTCGCAGACGAGGTCGGCGGTCAGCACGGTGTCGACCATGATGACGTCGCCGCATTCCGGCCCGTCGAGCGCCGATGCGGGCGCGCTTCCGACGAGTGCCGCGGTCGCGGCGAGAGCCAGGGCGGATGCCGCGGCGGCGGCCCTGCGTGTGAGGATGGACATTGCGGACCTCTTCCCCTCGCCGTCAGCACCGACGGCGTTCGGTACGGCCCGGCCGGGTCGCGAGGCCAACGCTAGAAGTGCTGATCAGGGCGGTCAAGCGCATCGACCGCGCCGCGGGCGAATGCGCCGCGTACTGGGGGTGCGCGGCAGTGTCTCCCGAGTCGATGGGTCAGTGCGGGCGCCCGCCGCGCCCGCGTTCACATGCCGGGGATCTCGAGCGCCTCCAGCACCTCGATGGTGCCGATCTTCAGGTGCGGGTGGCCGTCCATGAGGGCGACGGCCGCGTCGGCATCCGCCGCTTCGACGACCGAGTAGCCCGCGACATCCGACGATGACGCGGACGCGCCCGACGCGGCCACCGAGCGGCCGTTGCCGACCGGCGAGCCGAAGTCGGCGAGCGCATCGCCGACCTTCCCGACGGGTCGCCGGTTCGGGGTAGGTTACGGGCGTGGCATCCGCATCGCAGCGAGGCATCGCGTGACCGGGTTCGCGTTGCCGACTCCGGGCATCGTGCTCGGCGTCGCCTCCCTCGTGCTGAAGGAGGGCGCCACGATCGACGGGGCGCTCGCGGTCGTGCGTGCGGCCGTCGACGCCGGGGTGGCCGCGATCGACACCGCTCGCGCCTATGCCACGATCGACGACGATGCGGCGGGGGAGCGGATCGCGCAGGCCGCCCGCGTGCAGGCGCCGGGCATCCCGATCATCACCAAGGCCGGGCACTTCCGGCTAGGCCGGGCCGCGTGGGACTCCGACACCAGTGCGGAGCGCGTCCGGGCCGACGCGTTCCGCAGCCGCGAGGTGCTCGGGGCTCCGCCGTCGTTGCTGCTCCTGCACCGCACCGACCGGGTCGACGACCTCGACGCCTCGGTCCGTGAGCTCGCGGCACTCCGCGACGAGGGCGTCGTGCAGACGATCGGCCTGTCGAACGCGACGGTCGAGCAGCTCGACCGAGCTCGTTCGATCACGTCGCTCGACGCCGTCGAGAACCGGTTCGCGCTCGGCATCGACGAGGCGACCGAGTACCGCTACTGCCGTGACGCCGGCATCCCGTTCCTCGCCTATGCGCCGTTCGGCGGGCCGAAGGCCGACCCGCTCGCGACGCACGTGCCGCATGTCGCGGCGATCGCACGCGACCGGGGCGTCTCGGCGCATCGGGCCGCACTCGCGGCGATGCTCGACGCGATGCCGGGCGCCTGGCCGGTCATCGGCTCGACCCGCATCGACTCGGTCCTCGATTCGCTGGCCGCCGTCGACCTCGCCGTCGACGACGAGCTGCGCGCGGCGTTCGTCGGCGACCTCCGGGCGCGCGGCGTCGCCGTCTAGCGGCGCCCCGGCTCCGGCGGGAGGCTACGGCCGGAGCAGCACCTTGCCGACCCGGCCGGCGGTCGTGCTCGCCGCCACGGCCTCGGCGATGTCGTCGAGCGCGTACGTGCCGGCGACCGGCAGTGTGAGCTCGCCGGCGAGCACGTGCCCCATGAGCTGCGTGAAGAGCATCGACCTGGTCTCGGGGTCCATGTCGCGGCTCACGCGGCTGCCCCAGAAGCCCCGGATGGTCAGCTGCTTGAAGATGACGTCGCCGGACGGGACGCGCATGTCGGGGGAATGCATCGCGCCGAACACCACGAGGGTGCCCCCATCGGCGAGCAGCGACACCACGTCGGCCGACGCGTCGCCGCCGACGGAGTCGACGCCCGCCACGATCGGCGCATCGCCCGTGAGGGCGGCGACCTCGTCGCGCCATCCGTCGGCCTCGGTCGACACGACGTTCGAGATGCCCTGGTCGCGGAGCTCGGCGACGCCCTCGGCCCGCCGCACGAGCCCGATGACGTTGATGCCGCGTGCGGCCCCGATCTGGGCGACCATGCGGCCCACTGCGCCGTTCGCCGCGTTCTGCACCATCCAGTCGCCCGGCTTCAGGTCGAGGGAGTGCAGCAGGCTGACCGCGCTGAACGGCATCGAGACGAGCTGGGCCGCCGCCTCGTCGGGCAGCCCGTCCGGGACCGGGATGAGCCCCGCCGCGCCGGCGACGAAGTACTCGGCCCAGACGCCGAACGTGCCGCCGGTGACGACGCGCTGGCCGACATCGAGGCCGGTCACGCCGTCGCCCAGCGCATCCACGACGCCGACGGCTTCGGTGCCCGCACGGGCCGGAAGCTCGGGCTTGAATCCGTAGGTGCCGCGGACGGTCCACAGGTCGTGGTTGTGGATCGTCGCGCGCAGGGTGCGGACGCGGACCTGGCCCGGGCCGGGCTCGGGCAGCGGACGCTCCTCGACCGCGAGCACGGTCTCGGGGGCGCCGAAGGTGGAGTGGATGAGGGCGCGCATGACGCGGCTCCTTTCGTTGCGTACAGGGGAACGGCCAGGATGGCCGGGATCGGATGGCGACGGTCAGCGCGTGGTCGCGGCCGGCGCGCCATCCGATTCGGTCGTGGCGGGCACGTGAGCGGATGTCGCGGCCGCGTGCATCGATGCGGTGACCCGCTGGAGCGTGCCGATCAGCGATTCCGCGTCGCCCTCGCGCACACCCGCCGCCTCGGCGATCCGCGACGGCAGGTGGGCCAGTTCGGCGCGCAGCGCGGTGCCGCGCTCACCGAGGGAGACCGTGACCACGCGCTCGTCCTGCGCGCTGCGGGCCCGGACGACGAGACCCGACTGCTCCATGCGGCGCAGGAGCGGCGAGAGCGTTCCGGAGTCGAGCTGGAGCAGGTCGCCGAGCGACGAGACGGTCTGCTCGCCTTCACGCCAGAGCGCGACGAGCACCAGGTACTGCGGGTAGGTCAGGCCCCACGGCTCGAGGAGCGTGCGGTACAGCTGCGTCGTCGCCCGGGAGGCGGCGTACAGCGAGAAGCACACCATCTCATCCGTCACGACCATCGGAGAAGCATTGCACACAATCGAATTGTGTACAACTCGAATGCGGCGGATGTCGCGTGCGTCGCCGTCCGGACCGCGGCCCGGCGGTCAGCCGGCGTCGGGTCGCATGCCGCTCGACCCGAGCACGCGCTCGACCGTCAGCTCGAGGACGACGCGCTTCGGATTCGGCCGCGGCTGCCGGTATCGCGCCGCGTAGAGCTCGACCGCCAACGCGACCGACTCGGGGTCCGACAGGATGCGGACCGGGCCCTCGAAGCTGATCCACCTCGCACCGTCGACCGTGTTCACGCTCGCGCGGCCGCTCCGCTCGGCGTTGAGGAACTTCTGCGATCCGCTGCTGCCGATCACGCGGACGATCCCATCGAGGTAGGTGATCCCGACCGGAACCGAGTGGATTCGGCCGTCGCGGCCCAGCGTCGAGAGCGTCGCGAGGTGGCGCTCGCCCAGGAGCTCGCGTGCGGCGTCGGTGATCATCCGGTCTGGTACTCCATGCTTCACGGCGGTCGGGGGTCCTCGCCGCATCAGTCTCTCATCCGCGGCGCCGGTGGAATCCCGTCGCGGATGTGCCGCGGACGGGTGCCACGGCCGTGGCACCCCCGTGCCCTACTGTCATCCCATGGGCACGACGGCGTCTGCGTACCTGACCGGCTTCGGCCGGTACCTGCCGGGGGATCCGGTCGACAACGACGGCATCGTGGCGCGGCTCGGCGGCGACGATCCGGTCACCGCGCGCATCCGCGGCATGATCCTCGACCAGAACGGCATCCGGCAGCGCCACTACGCGCTCGACGAGCGCGGCGAGCCGACCGAGCTCAACGAGGAGCTCGCGGTCAAGGCGCTCCGCGCGGCACTCGACGACCGCGGCATCCGCCCCGACGACCTGCGCATGCTGGCGACCGCGACGACCATCGGCGACGTGCTCGTCCCCGGCTTCGCCTCGATGGTGCACGGCCGGCTTGGCGGCGGGCCGATGCAGCTGCTCTCGGCGTCGGGCGTCTGCGCGTCGAGCCTGCAGGCGCTCGATGCGGCGGTGGGCAAGGTCAAGCTCGGCGAGCACCCGCGGGTCGCGGTCGTCGGGTCGGAGCTGGCGAGCCGCAGCCTCCGTCAGCGCCGCTTCGACGGCATCCGCGCGGGCATGGACTCGCACTTCCTCCGCTGGATGCTCTCCGACGGCGCGGGCGCCGTGGTCGTCGAGTTCCAGCCGCACCCCTCGCGGCCGTCGCTCCGCGTCGACTGGGTGCGGCACGTCTCCCTCGCCCACGAGCACGACGTGTGCATGCGCGCCGGGATGGACGGGCTCGAACCCGAGGTCGGGCGCACCTGGCAGGACGTCGGCATCGGCGACGCCGAGGCATCCGGCATGTTCGTGCTCCGACAGGACGTGAGCGTCCTCGACGACCTCGCGGGCGCCGGCCTCCGCGAGTTCGAGCAGCTGGTGGACATCGGACTCGTCGATGTCAGCCACCTCGACCACGTCGTCTGCCACTACAGCACCAACGCGTTCCGCGACCTCGCGTTCGACGGGCTCCGCAAGCGGATCCCGACGCTCGACACCGACCGGTGGTTCTCGAACCTCGAGACGTGCGGCAACACGGGCGCGGCGAGCATCTTCATCGCCCTCGAGGAGGCGTGGCGCACGGGCCGCTTCTCGCCCGGCGAGACCATCCTCCTCGCCGTCCCCGAGTCGGGCCGGTTCTCGTTCGCCTTCGCCCATCTCACCGTGGTCGCCCCACCCGATCAGCAAGGAGCCCCGACATGACGACCGACACCGCCGCGACGGCCACGATGACGGATGCCGCGGGCGCGGCGTCGCCCGCCGAACCCGCCGCGCTCTCCGAACGGCTCGCCGAGGTGTGGGCCGAACTCGAGGAGCGCCTGGACCGGGTACCGATCCTCCGCGCGCTCGCCGAGGGCACGGTGACGATCGACGACTACCGGCGGCTGCTCTTCAACCTGCGGCAGCAGGTCGTCGACGGGTCGCCGTGGATCAGCCGCGCGGCCTCCAACTTCGACATCGACCACTTCACGCTGCGCGCGGCGGCGATCAAGCACGCCGAGGAGGAGCATCGCGACTACCTCATGCTCGAGCGCGACTACGTCGCGATCGGCGGGTCGCTCGACGAGCTGCGCGCCGGCCGCAAGAACCTCGGCTCCGAGGCGCTCTCGGGCTACATGTTCACCTACGCCGACCGGCCGAACCCGGTCGGACTCCTCGGCGCGATGTTCATCATCGAGGGGCTCGGAGCGAAGCGCGCCGCGGGCTGGGCCGCGCGGTTCCAGGAGGTGCTCGGGCTCGCCGACAACCAGGTGCACTTCATGACGTACCACCAGGAGGCAGACGGGGCGCACACCGGCGACCTGCAGGCGATCCTCGACTCCGGGATCATCGACGAGGCGGCCGCCGACGAGATCGTGCGGTGCGCCCAGGTCGTCGCGCGGCTGTACGCGCTGCAGCTCGAGGAACTGGACGGCTGACGTGCCGAAGGTCCCCGAGTACGTCCGCTCCGACCCGAGCATGTGGCAGGCGGTGTACGCCGACCCGTCGGTGCCGCTCGACCGCGCGCTCGTGCGCCAGATCATCAACGACCAGCGGCGGCTCTCGCGGCGCTGGCTGTACCCGATCGCGCGCGTCGTCTCGCGCGTGCTCGTCGCCCTGATCTCGATCGTCAAGCGCGTGCTGCCGTTCCGGTGGATGCCGCTGCACACCATGGACGTGCTCTGCGTGTGGTTCCTCCGGCGGTTCGTGTCGCCCGACGCCGTCGACCTGCTGATCCGCCACTTCGTGGTCGAGACCAACCTCGTGAACTTCATCATCCGGAACACGCCCGTCGACATGGAGCCCGTGACGCTCCGGCCCGAGAAGCTGTCCGGGCTCGGCGACCAGGCGGTCGTCGAGCACGACGTCAACGTCTACGACGTGCTCATCGCCCTCGACGACGTGAAGGTCACCCGCCCCGAGACCCTCGACTTCTCCCAACTCGACGTGCCGCCGCTCGACGCGGAGCGCCGCCGCCGACGCGTCCTCCGCCTCGACATCCAGACCGCGCTCTGCTTCATGAACATCCCGTTCTCGATGGCGCTCACGGTCGAGGAGTACCGGCGTGCGGTGCACTCCATCCGCTTCGACGACTCGTTCCTCGAGATCCTCGCGCTGATCACCGACGACGACACGTTCCGCCACTGGAAGCTCGCGGGCATGAGCCTCTGGATGGACTCCAACGTCGACGTGCCGCGCATGGTCTACCGGCACGCGCTCGTGTGCGAGTACGCGCACGCCAGGCTCGTGAAGCTCGCAGGCGGCGCGTACCCGCGCGACACCGACGTCGCGTTCGACTGACGGCCACCGGCGCCCGGCATACGACGGGTCGGGCGCGCTGCGCAGACGACGGATGCCCCGGGGGCTCGAGCCCCGGGGCATCCGCTCGCAGCTTCATGCGGGCCTACGACGCCCTGCGCCGGTAGATGCGCATGGCGAATCCGAACGCGACCGCCATGATGCCGACGAGCCAGGCGAGCGCGACCCAGATGTCGGCGCCGACGGGCTCGCCGGCGAACAGCGCCCGGGTCGTGTCGACGATCGAGGTCACGGGCTGGTTCTCGGCGAACCAGGCGACCGGCCCGGGCATCGAGTCGGTCGGCACGAACGCCGAGCTGACGAACGGCAGGAAGATCAGCGGGTAGCTGAAGGCGCTCGCGCCGTCGACGGTCTTGGCCGAGAGGCCGGCGATCACGGCGATCCAGGTCAGGGCGAGCGTGAAGAGGACCAGGATCCCGATCACGGCGAGCCACGCGCCGACGGACGCCCCGGTGCGGAACCCCATCACGAAGGCGACCCCGACGACGATCGCGACCGACACGAGGTTGGCGACGAGCGAGGTGAGCACGTGCCCCCAGAGCACGCTCGACCTCGCGATCGGCATCGACTGGAACCGCTGGAAGATGCCGCCCTGCAGGTCGAGGAACAGGCGGTACGCCGTGTAGGCGACGCCGGAGGCGATCGTGATGAGCAGGATGCCGGGGAGCATGTAGTCGATGTACGACTCGGTGCTCCCGGTGTCGATCGCGCCCCCGAACACGTACACGAACAGCAGCATCAGCACGATCGGCGTGACCGCCGTGGTGATGATCGTGTCGGGGCTGCGGACGATGTGCGTCAGCGAGCGTGCCGTGAGGACGCGCGTGTCGCTGAGGACGTGGGTGGTCATCGCGACTCCTTCCGGGTGGGCTCGGCGGCGGTCGCCTCGCCCCGGGCCGGTTCCCCGACCAGGGCGAGGAAGACCTCCTCGAGGCTCGGCTGCTTCTCGACGTACTCGACCTTCGCGGCCGGGAGCAGTCGCTTGAGCTCGGCGAGGGTGCCGCTCCGGATGATCACGCCCTCGTGGAGGATCGCGATCCGGTCGGCGAGCTGCTCGGCCTCGTCGAGGTACTGCGTGGTGAGCAGCACGGTCGTGCCGCTGTCGGCGAGCGCCTTCACCGTCTGCCAGACTTCGATGCGCGCCTGCGGGTCGAGGCCGGTGGTCGGCTCGTCGAGGAAGATGACCGGCGGATCGCCGATGAGGCTCATCGCGATGTCGAGCCGTCGCCGCATGCCGCCGGAGTAGGTCGCCGCCCGACGGTCGCCGGCCTCGCTGAGCGAGAACCGGGCGAGCAGGTCGTCGGCGATGCGCCCGGGATCCTTCAGGTGACGCAGCCGGGCGACGAGCATGAGGTTCTCGCGGCCCGTGAGCACCTCGTCGACCGCGGCGAACTGCCCGGTCAGGCTGATCGAGCGGCGGACGTCGCCGGCATCGGCCGCGACGTCGAACCCGTGCACGGTCGCGGCGCCGGCGTCGGCCTTCAGCAGCGTCGACAGGATGTTCACGAGCGTGGTCTTGCCCGCACCGTTCGAGCCGAGCAGGGCGAAGATGCTGCCCTGCGAGACGTCGAGGTCGACGCCGCGCAGCACGTGGACGTCCGCGAAGGACTTCTCGATGCCCCGCACGCTGATGGCGGGCGCGGCGGCCGCGGCGGGCGCTGCGGCGGTCATCGCGGTTCCTCCTCGTCGCGCCTGGCGTCGTCGATCGCCTTGGCCAGGCGAGCGCGTTCCTTGTCGATCCACTGCGCTCCGCCATAGGCCTGGGTGAAGCTCTCGGCGAAGCCCACGGGGTCGTCGCCGACGAGCTCGCCGACCGGCGTGCCGTCGATGGCGGCGCGCTCGAAGAGGTCGGCGAAGTCGCCGAGCATGGTGACGAGCGTGTCGCCGTCGGTGATGCCGCCGTAGTACATGAAGTACCGCTCGAACGCCTTCGCGGCCCCGGCGTACGGCTCGGGAAGGGCGGCGATGCGCGCCTTGTACTGGCGGTACTGCTTCTTCTGCTCGAGGGAGCCCGTCAGGGCTTCGATCCACTTCGCGGCCATGTTCACTTCTCCTCCTCCTGGAGCGGTCCGATGTCGTGGAGCTGTTCGATTCGTGCGGCGAGGAAGCTCCAGGTCCTCCAGAACTCGTCGAGCGAGTCGCGCCCGCGCGCGTTGAGGGAGTACACCTTGCGCGGTGGCCCCTTCTCCGACGGGACCTTCTCGACGTCGACGAGACCGCGCTGCTCGATGCGCACGAGCAGGGCGTAGATGGTGCCCTCGGCGATGTCGGTGAACCCCTGTTCGCGCAGCCACGCGGTGATCTCGTAGCCGTAGGCGGGCCGGCCGGACAGGATCGCGAGCACGATGCCCTCGAGCGTGCCCTTCAGCATCTCGGTCGCCTGCCTGCCCATCGGGCCTCCTCGACTATTCAGTGTTGCTGAGTACCGGTACATAGTAAGCACGAGTACCGGTAGATAGCAACACTGAATACCGAATCGGGCGACGGATGCCTCGGGCCGGACGTCCGGCACCTTCTCAGCCCGCGTGGGCGGCGGCGCGAGTAGCCTGAGCGGGCGGGGCGGCAGCGCGGTGCATCGACGGCACGGCGCAGCGCCGTCCCGGCGGGCACGAACCTCGATCCACCGCCCGAGACGGAGCTGCAGACCGATGACGTGGGACGACGATCCGAACGGCGAGGACCGGCGCGGTCCGAGGCCGTCCGGGCGCGAGATCCTGCTCCAGGTCGCGGGCTACGTCGGCCTCGTGACCGCCGTCGTCGCCCTCGTGGTCGGCGCCGTCTTCGCGGTGACCGCCTGGGGAGTCGCAGTGAAGCCCGGCGGGTTCGCCGCACCGTCCGCGTCGGGGCGCGGCGCTCCGCTTCCGCCGGTGACCTCGTCATCGACCGGGGGCGACGCCGAGGCGGGCGCCCGGTCCGAGTCGACGGATGACCCGAACGCCCTCACCGGGTCGGAGGTGGCGCCGCTCGTGGAGCCCGAGCCCGAGGCCGAGCCGGAGGTCGAGGTCGACTGGCTCTCGGTCGTCGCGGAGGCGACCGGCATCCCCCCGCGGGCGCTCTCGGCGTACGCGCTCGCGCACGTCGCGATTGCCGAGGAGGAGCCGACCTGCGGGCTCGACTGGACGACGATCGCGGCCATCGGCGCGATCGAGTCCGGCCACGGCAGCCACGGCGGCTCGGTCCTCGAGGCGTCGGGCATGGTCCGGCCCACGATCCTCGGCCCGGCGCTCGACGGCGACGGCGTGGCGGCGATCCACGACACCGACGGCGGCGTCCTCGACGGCGACGTCACGTGGGACCGCGCGGTCGGGCCGATGCAGTTCATCCCGTCGACCTGGGAGCAGTGGGGGGCCGACGCGAACGGCGACGGCGTCGCCGACCCCAGCCAGATCGACGACGCCGCGCACGCAGCCGCGCGCTACCTGTGCGCCTCCGGCCCGATGACCACGCCCGACGGATGGCGCGAGGCCGTCTTCTCCTACAACCACCTCGACTCGTACGTCGACAAGGTCGCGAGGCTCGCGAACGGGTACGCCGACGCGATCGGGTAGTGCCCCGTCGATCCGCCGCTCGGCGGCCGCCCGCCGCGACCACGCGGACCGCGGAGTTCCGCGTGAGAGACTGCCCCGATGAGTGCCGACATCGAGCTCGCGCGGATCGACGCCGGCACGGTGGTGCTCCACGACGCCCGGCGCGACCTCCGTCGGAGCGTGGACCTCGAGCCGTTCGAGATCGGCGTGTACCCGGTGACGCAGGAGCAGGTGGCCGAGCTCCTGGGCGAGACCGCGACGCACCCGCGGCGGCCGGCGACCGAGGTGAGCTGGCTCCGCGCCATCCGCTTCTGCAATGCCGCGTCGGAGTGGGAGGGGCTCGACCCGGCCTACGCCTTCGACGGTGAGGACGTCACCTGGCATGTGGATGCCGACGGGTTCCGCCTCCCGACCGAGGCGGAGTGGGAGTTCGCGTGCCGCGCCGGATCGACCGCGCCGCACTACGGCCCGCTCGACGAGGTCGCGTGGACGAGCGCCGACGGAGTCACCGCCCCGCAGGACGTCGGCGGCAGGCTGCCGAACCTCAACGGCCTGTTCGACACGCTCGGCAACGTGTGGGAGTGGTGCTGGGACCTGCTCGACCCGGCTCGCTACGACGACTACCGCGTGTTCCGGGGCGGCGGCTTCGCCGACGACGCGTGGAGCGTTCGGGCCTCCACCAGGCGCGGCGGCGCGCCGCGCATGCACCACGAGGACGTCGGATTGCGCGTCGCGCGGGGCGGGTTCGATGCGGCGGATGCCGCGCAGGGCTGGTCGGCGCAGGCCGACCTCGAGCGCGCTGCGGTCGACGGGCCGGTGCCCTACGGGTGGACGCCGCGGCGCTGAGCAGTCTGTGCTTCCGGGTGCGCCGCGGTATCACTAGCGTATGAGACGACTCGGGACGGAGCGCGCCGGCCCCGAGGGGAGGAACCGCCGTTGAGCGCCGAGGACATCGTCACCGCCTACGTCACCGCCCTGCCCCCGGGTGTCGGATACGAGCGCGTGCGCGTGATCGCCGACGGCGACCTCGTCCTCCTGCACGGCGTGGTCCACGGCGCCGGTCCCGTTCCGCTCGTGGGGTTCGACCTCTTCCGCGTCGGCGACGGGACGATCGTGGAGCACTGGGAGGCCCGAACGCCGGTCGTGAACGAGCCCGTCGGAGGTCGGTCTCAGGTCGACGGTCCGGTCGCGCCGACGGATCACGACCTGACCGCGGCGAACCGAGCGCTCGTGGCCGGATGGATCGATCGGGTGCTCATCGGAGGCGACCGCTCGGTCCGGACCGAGTACGTCTCGGCGGACCGGTACGTCCAGCACAATCCGGAGGTCGCCGACGGCCTCGACGGGTTGGCCGACGCCGTCGCGGCCTGGTCCGCGGCCGGGCGACGGCTCCGGTACGACGCGGTGCGACAGGTCGTCGCCGAGGGCGACTTCGTCTTCGCCCGGTGCGAAGGCGACTTCGGCGGACCCGTCGTCTTCAACGACCTCTGGCGCGTCGAGCACGGTCGGATCGTCGAGCACTGGGATGTGATCGTCCCGGCCGCGCGAGCGGCGGACGACGCCGGCGCCTGAGCCGACGACCGGCTACGGCAACTGCAACGCGGTGTCGCCGAGCACGACTGCGGCGACCGACAGGATCGCCCCGGCGGCGATGACGAGCGCGGCCATGACGAGCACGAGCGCGGTGCCGAGCAGGGTGGCCTTCGATTCCTGGCGCACGCCACGCGAGGTCTGGTCGGAGGTGTTCGAGGTCATCATCGCCGGTCCTTTCGGCTCATGGCCGCCTGGTTCGATCCACTCACATCATGCAGGCCCGACGGCGAGGCCGAAACCGCCTTTCGGATGAATCGCGCGTCAGCCGTCGGCGGCGGCGCGCTGCGCGACGATCGCCGCCGTGATGCGCCCGATCAACTCGACGGGCAGGTCGTCGCCGTGCCGGATGTTCACCGAGTCCTTGCCGGTCCGCATCGGAGCGACCTCGGACTCGATGGGCTCGGGCAGCGTCGGCACCGGGTAGAGCCCGATGTGGCGCTTCCAGCCGGCGAAGTGCAGCGCGTAGCGGCCGCCGAGCATGACGGCGGCGATGCCGTATCGCATCTTCTCCTCCGCCGGCGGCGGGACCTCGGCGATGATCGCGGCTCGCACCAGCCGGAGACGACCGGCGACCTCGTCGGGGAACGACGCGATGTACTCGTCCACGGTCTGCACTGCCATGCGGTCATGCTCGCACCGTTCGATGGGACGCACCAGTGCCGGGAGCCCGGCCGCCGCCCTGCGCGCACCCTGCGAATTCGCATGCACCCCCTGCCGTTTCGGGCCGACCTGGCGTAGATTGCGATATATCGCGTTGAGACACGCTATATCGCGTCATCGCCGGCGCGATGTCCGCAGCGACGGAGCGACGGGAGGGCGGGCGCATGGACCTGGATGACCGCGGAGGGATCGGCGCGAGCCCGCGGAGGCGGCGGCCATGACCGGGCTGGAGGTCGTGCTCGCCGCACTCGGCATCATCGTGCTCATCGGCATCGCGAGCTTCGTCGCGGTCGTGCTTCTGGTGCGGCACGCCTACCGACGCATCCGTCGCAGCCGACGTGTCGACGGTGCGCTGCTGCGGAGCCGGGCGAAGATGAGCCGCGGCCCGCAGCGCACGATCCTCGACCTCAGGGTGCGGCTCGACGACGCGCTCGCGAGCGGGCAGGCCGCCGTCGACCTCGCCGCGCAGGGCCCGGGCCCGCGCGGGGAGTTCCCGGGCATCTTCCGACGCATCCGCGAGGAGGGCGCGTCGCTCGACGCGCAGCTGCGACTGATGGAGAGCGAGATCGACCGATCCGTCCTCGCTGCCGAGCTCCCCTCCGCCGAGGAGCGCGTCGGCCAGGTCGAAGCGCTCGTCCGACGCATCCGCTCGGCCGTGGCATCCGCCCTCGCCGGAGCGAGCGACGACGGACTCACCGGCCTGCGCGCCGACGTCGACCGCGAGGTCTCCGCGCTCCGCGCGGGCGTCGAGGAGCTCCACGCGCTCAGCCTCCGCGACATCGCCGACGGGCATCTCCGACGGCCCGCCGCGTCCACGGTTCGCGACACCGCGGCCGTGCATCACAGCTCACCCGTTCGAGACAAGGGGAACCGATCATGAGCGACAACACCTCCCGGATGCGCACCATCTTCCGCAGCAAGACCACGAAGGCCCTCGACCGGATCGAGGACCCGCGCGACACCCTCGACGACAGCTACGACCAGCAGGTCAAGCTGCTGCACGAGGTGCGGCGCGCCGTCGCCGAGGTGGCCACCGCGAAGAAGCGCATCGAACTGCAGGGCCAGGAGATGGGCGGGCGCTACCAGCGCCTGGGCGCGCAGGCGCGCGATGCACTGACGCAGGGGCACGAGGACCTCGCGCGCGCCGCGCTCGAGCGTCGGGCCCTGCTCGAGGGCGAGGTCGCGAAGCTGCAGGCGCAGTACACGTCGCTCGACAGGCAGGCGTCGCAGCTGCAGGAGCGGGAGCGCCGGCTGACCGACCAGATCGCGGCATTCCGCGTCGAGAAGGAGACGATCAAGGCGACCTACACCGCGTCGGCGGCGCAGGTGCGCGCGAACGAGGCGGTCGCGGGCCTCAGTGCGAACATCGACGACATCGGCACGAGCCTCGACCGGGCGCGCGACCGGGTCGCGCAGATGCAGGCGCGTGCGGCCGCCACCGACGAGCTGCTGACGAGCGGGGTGCTCAAGGACCTCACGGCGGCGCCGGATGCAGACATCGAGCGGCAGCTGGCCGCGATCACGGCGCAGGCCGAGGTCGAGCGGCGCCTGCAGTCGATGCGGGATGCCACCGGGTCGGACGCGCCCGCCGCCGAGCGCGGCGATGAGGGTCCCGACGGCTGGCTGAGCATCGGGCAGGGGCCGACGCGCTGAGCCGGCACGTGCCGTGGTCTCAGGACGACTCGGGCGCGCCGCCGCTCGGTTCGACCGCCGCCCGCGCCGCTGCCGCGGCCCGCTCGACCCACTTCGGGGTCTCGCCGTAGCGCTGGAACGGCACGAGCTCGCCCGCTGCGCTGCACTCGATGAGCTGCGACATCCGTCGTTCCCGCGTGGACTCCTGCTTCGCTGACCGCACCCAGTGCGCCACCAGCTTCCGGTAGCTCGGCGTCGCGGTCTCCCAGAAGGCGGACGCCGCGGCATCCGCCTCGAGCATCGCCGCGAACGACGGCGGCAGCGCCTCATCGAGGTTCTCGAACGAGTAGATCGCCGTCGGGTCGTCGCGCCGCCGCTCGTACGCCGCGATGCCCGCCGGACGCATGCGGCCTTCGGCCGTGAGCCGCTCGACGTGCGCGACGTTCACGGCCGACCAGTTGCTCGTCGGCTTGCGGGGAGTCCAGCGCTGCCGACGGGCGACGTCGTCGATGCGCTGCGACACCGAGTCGATCCAGCCGAAGCAGAGCGCCTCGGGCACGGCCTCCTCCCACGTGAGTCCGCGCTCGGGCGCGCCCTTCTTGTAGAGGCCCATCCACAGTTCGGTCTCGGTCTCGTGGTTGGCCTCGAGCCAGGCGCGGAACTCCTCGGGACCCGAGAAGAACAGGGCGGGCCGCTCGGGCGTGCCGCCCGGCGTGCCGATGGTGCCGCTCATGGGTCGAGTCTGGCAGGGGCCACCGACGCCGGCACCGGCGGCCCGGGGTCACCCCGCCGCAGGGCGCCGCGCCGATCGTCCACCGCAGGTGCCGCGGAACGGGCAATTCGTCCCGTCTACTTTTGACATCGTTGACGCGAAAGTTGCCCAACCGATAGACAGAGCGCACGCTCGACCCGGCCCGCGCCCGCAGGCCGGGTCGGGCGGTCGGAGTGGGGACGAGTGCTTCCGGTCTTCCCTGCGCCGCGAACGGCTCCATCCCAGGGTCCACCGCAACGAGGGGAAGACATCGATGTCCACGATGAGACGCAGGATGCTCGGGGGGTCGGCGGCGTTCGCCGCGCTCGCGGGACTCGTCCTGACCAGCATGACGCCCATCAGTCCGGCCAGCGGCACCGAGCCGCTGCCGGACCTCGTCCGCGAATCCGGTGACGAGGTCGCCGTCGTCGAGGTGATCGTCGCCGACGCCGCAGAGCTCGACCGCCTGGTCGACATCGGCGTCGACCTCGACCACGCCGCGCACGCCAACCCGGACGGCACGATCACCGCCCACGCGGTCGTCAGCGACGGCGAGGCGGACGCGCTCCGGGCGCACGGCTTCGCGGTCGGGAAGTCCCTGCACGACGAGGACGACACCGCCGCCGTGCTCGCGGAGCGCGACGCGACCATCGCCGAGGCGGTCGCGGCGAACGAGGAGTTCGCGGAGGCCGCGGCGGCCGCCGACGTCTCCGACGTGAAGATCATCCGCGCCGACTACTACACCTCGTACGGCGTCGGCTACCTCTCCGTCGAGGCCAAGTGGGCAGAGGGCCAGACGAACTCGGCCCAGCTCACGGTCGAGCGCGACAGCGGTCCGGGCACCGACCTCGGCTCCGGCGGCAGCCAGAACATCAGCCGCTTCGTCGACGCGAGCGTCTACCTGTACCACCGCGGCGCCGCCGTCGTCGAGACGCGACCCGACACGATCCGCATCGTCAGCCCGACCGGCGACGTCGCCACCGCGAAGGTGAACGACTGGCTGCCGCTCGACGGCGAGGACGCGTTCGGCCCGAACTACCAGAGCGACTTCATCACGTCGTACCTGACGCCGACCGAGCTCTACGACCGCATCGCCGACCTCGCTGCAGAGTTCCCGCAGATCTCGGAGATCGTCGAACTGCCCTACGAGACGAACGGCTACCGGCGCCTCGCCCAGGCGGTGCTCGGCTCCAGCAGCAGCACCCGCGTCGCGGTCGACTCGATCGCCTGGGGCCACGAGGGCGGCAACGATCTCAGCATCGCGACGGTCGACCCCGGCGCGCCGAACTCGCCGCTCTCGGTCACCGTCGCCGGCGATGACATCACGGTGTCGCTCGCGACGAGCGCCGCCGGCGATGTCACGAGCACCGCGGCGCAGGTCGTCGCGGCGATCAACGCCTCGCCCGCGGCATCCGCGCTCGTCGTCGCGTACACGTACCGCGGCAACTCCGGGTCGGGGGTCGTCGCCCCCGCGGCGGCGGACCTCACCGACGACCTGTCGGCGCCCGAGACCGTCTCGCGCGACCCGCACCCGGTGTACGCGATCCGGATCGGCAAGGTGCGCGACGGCTCGAAGCCGGGCGTCCTCGCGTACGCCCAGGAGCACGCACGCGAATGGGTGCCGCCGCTCGTCGCGGTCGAGACCGCCGAGCGGATGCTGCGCAACTACGCGCAGGACGCGGAGACCAAGCGCCTCGTGAACAACCTCGACATCTGGATCGTGCCCTCGGTCAACCCGGACGGCGGTCACTACTCGTTCTACGACTTCAACTCGCAGCGGAAGAACATGTTCAACCACTGCGAGCGGACGGGCAGCGCCGACTTCCTCGCGAGGGACAACTGGGGCGTCGACAACAACCGCAACTACGACACGTACAGCCTCTTCGACGGCTACAACGGCGCGTCGACGTCGTGCACGAGCAGCACGTACGCCGGCCCGAGCGAGCTGAGCGAGCCGGAGAGCGCCAACATCGACTGGATCGCGGCGGAGAACCCGAACATCGAGTTCTCGATGAACCTGCACAGCTCGGGCAACTACTTCATGTGGTCGCCCGGCGCGTACATCACCCCGGGTCGCATCTCGGCGCCGCGACCGACGGTCGAGGACGAGGCGTACTTCTGGGGTGCGTCGTCGCGGATCCTCTCCGAGATCAAGCGGTACCGCGGCCTGTCGGTGACCCCGGCGCGCACGGGCCCCGTCTCCGACGTGCTGTACTCGGCGGCCGGCAACTCCGGTGACATGCTCTGGTACAAGTACGGCATCTACGCCTGGAACTTCGAGGTCGGGACGCAGTTCCAGCCCCCGTTCGAGAACGAGAACCCGATGGGCCCGTCGGCGCACGCCGAGTCGCAGGAGTTCGCGAACGGTCTCGTCGAGCTCATGCGCGTGGCGTACGACTACCACACCGACTCGCAGCGCCCCTCGAGTTCGGTGGTCGTCTCGGCGAGCGCCGAGGCGGGCATGGTCGACGTGGTGTTCGAGACGTCGGAGCCGGCGTCGGTCTTCTACACGGTCGACGGGGCCAAGCCGACGTTCGCCTCGACGATGTATGCCTCCGCGGGCATCCGCGAGGGCGGTGAGACGATCACGGTGCCGGCCGGCACCAGGATCAAGTGGTTCTCCGTCGACGCGGCGGGCAACATCGAGAAGAACTACAAGCCCGGAGGCGGCGGTACCAACTTCAGCACGACCACGGCGAACGCGCCGAGCTGAGCCTCCCCGCCAGGCCCGAACCGGCTGCGGCCGCGGCGTCCGAACGGATGCCGCGGCCGCGGTCGTCGGCGTAGGGTGTGCCCATGTCCGACACCGCCATGCCCGAGGCCATCCGGGCGTTCGTCGACACCACCAACGCCGGCGACTCCGAGGGGTTCGTCGCCGCCTTCACCGAGGACGCGTACCTGAACGACTGGGGTCGCGAGTTCCACGGCCGCGAGGGCGTCGCGAGCTGGAACGAGTCCGACAACATCGGCAGGAACGCGCGCTTCGAGGCGCACTCCATCAGGGCGGGACGGATGCCGGGGCAGTACCTGCTCACGGTGACCGTCTCGGGCGGCGGGTACAACGGGCCGGGCGTCTTCACGTTCGACCTGCGCGACGGGCTGATCGCGCGGTTCCTCATCGCGTAGGCCTGCGATCCGACGATGCGCTTGCACAGGGCGACGCGACGGCGCACACTGCATCCATGACCACTGAGGCCGATGAACAGCAGGCCGTCGAGCACGTCGTCTCGCGCCTGCTGGAGCGCTTCCCCTCCCTCTCCGAGGATCACGTCCACGCGATCGTCGACGAGGAGCACCACCGGTTCGACGGTCGACCGGTCCGCGACTTCGTGCCCGTGCTCGTCGAGCGCGAGGCCCGCAAGCGGCTGAAGGCGGAGGCGAAGGGCGTCGACGTCGAGCCGGACGCCGCGGCGCTCGCCGCCGCGGACGAGGTCCGGCGCCCCGACGGCGCCGAGGTCGACCCGATGGAGCGCGCGCGGCGCCGCGAGGTCGACGGGAGCGACTTCCTCTTCGGCGACCTCGGCGGCCGGGCGTCCTGATCGTTCCCGCGGGGGCGGCTGCGCGCGGGACCTTCCGCCGGTGGGGCCGACGGCCGCCCGACGTACCATGGCAGGACCACGTCCCGACCACCAGACGGGAGTCGCCATGGTCCAGGTCCGCGTCCTCGGGATCGCGCTCGACGCGGCCCGGCAGCACATCGTCCTGCTGAAGCCGCTCGGCGAGGAATCGGCCGAGGGGCGCGTGCTGCCGATCTGGATCGGCGAGCAGGAGGCGACGTCGATCCTCATCGCCCTGGGCGGCGACCACGCCCCCCGTCCGCTCACGCACGACCTGCTGGTCACCCTCATCGAGGCCGTCGGCGGCAACCTCGAGCGCATCGACGTGACCCGCATCGAGGAGGGCACGTTCTACGCCGAGCTCACGCTCGTCACGCCGGCCGGGCCGCTCGTGATCGACTCGCGGCCGTCGGATGCCATCGGCATGGCCGTCCGCATCGACGCGCCGCTCTTCGTGGCCGACGCGGTGATGGACGACGCGGGGATCCCCGCCGAGATGGTCGAGCACCACGACAGCGAGGACGAGGAGAAGCTCGAGGAGTTCAAGAAGTTCCTCGAGGACGTCGACCCGGAGGACTTCCAGGGCTGATCGGGCGAACCCACCCGGTCCGATCCGGCGAGCGTGCGTGACACGGCGTCCCCGCGCACTCCAGACTGTGAGGCACCGTCTTCACGAAGGAGTGATCAATGGGTCCACTGACGACGATCGGGCTGCCGGTCGCCCTGGGCATCATCATGTTCGGCCTGGGGCTCGCCCTGACTCCGCGCGACTTCGCGCGGGTCGCGACGCAGCCGAAGGCGGTGATCGTCGCCCTCGCCTGCCAGTTGGTGCTGCTGCCGGCCGTCTGCTTCGGGCTCGTGCTGCTGTTCGACCTGCCACCGGTGCTCGCGGTCGGAATGATGCTGCTCGCCGCCTCGCCCGGCGGGACGACCGCGAACCTCTACTCGCACCTGTTCCGCGGCGACGTCGCCCTGAACATCTCGCTCACGGCGCTCAACTCCGTCATCGCGGTGTTCACCCTGCCGCTCATCGCGAACCTCTCGATCGCGTACTTCCTGCCCGGAGACGACGGCCTCGGACTCCAGCTCGCGAAGACCGTCGAGGTGTTCGCCATCGTGCTGCTCCCCGTGATCGCCGGCATGCTCGTGCGCCGTTGGAAGGCCGCCTTCGCCGACCGGATGGACCGTCCGGTCCGGATCGCATCGGTCGTCATCCTCGTCGTCGTGATCGCCGGCGCGATCGCGTCGAACCTCGGACTGCTGGTCGACAACTTCGGCCGACTCGCCGGGATCACGGTGCTCTTCTGCCTGCTGAGCCTCGGGATCGGGTACCTCGTGCCGCGCCTGCTCCGCGTCGAGCGCCGGCAGTCGATCGCGAGCTCGTTCGAGATCGGCATCCACAACGCGACCCTCGCGATCGTCATCGCGCAGACCGTCATCGGCAGCGTCGAGATGAGCCTCCCCGCAGCGGTCTACGGCGTGCTCATGTTCTTCGTCGCGCTCGGCTTCGGCTTCCTCATCCGCGGTCGAAGGACGGATGCCCCGGCCGCGGAGGGAGCGAACCCGGACCCGGACCCGGAGGCGAGCGCTCGGAGCATGGGCGGGTGAGCGTGCTGTGGGTCGTCGCCGGAGTGGTCCTCATCGTGATCGGACTCGATGAGGTCTTCCACACGGTGCTGCACCCGACGGGCCGAGGCCGCCTCTCCCACCTCGCCGCCCGGTCGACCTGGGCGCTGACCTCCCGCTTCGGACGTCGCGGGCGCACCGTCGCGGGTCCCGTCGCGGCGGTCGTCGTCGTCGCCGTCTGGGCGGCGCTCCAGATCGTCGGCTGGACGCTGGTCTACCTGCCGTTCGTCCCCGACGGGTTCGAGTACAACCCGGGCGTCGACCCGCAGGCGTACCCGGCGATCGTCGAGGCGTTCTACTACTCGACCGTGAGCATGTCGACGCTCGGGCTCGGCGACGTCTACCCGACCGATCCCTGGTTGCGGATCTTCGCGCCCCTGCAGGGACTGATCGGATTCGCGCTGCTCACGGCCGCGGTGGCCTGGTTCCTCCAGCTCTACCCCGACCTCGGACGTCGGCGCACGCTCGCGCTGCGCATCGCGCTGATCCAGCGTGCCGACACGGCGGGGCACCTCCTCAGCATGGAGTCGGCCACGTCGAGCGGACTGCTCGACTCGCTCACCGCCGCGCTCGCCCAGTCGCGTGTGGACGTGTGGCAGAACTCGGAGTCGTACTACTTCACGGAGGCGGAGGAGACGGCCTCGCTCGCCGCGCAACTGCCCTACGCGCTCCACCTGGCCAAGCTCGCCCGGCGTTCCTCGGACCGGACCGTCCGCAACAGCGGCCAGATGCTCGAGGAGGCGATCGACGACTACGCGACTGTGCTCCGCGACCGGTTCATGCGGGTCGGCGCCGACACGGATGAGATCCTGCGCGAGTACGCGCGACAGCACCGGCAGCGTGCGACCGTGCCCGAGGGGTCCGCGGGGTCGACACCCGCCTGAGCCGCCGCGCGCGCCCGCGGGCCGCGCGGCAGAATGGCCGACATGGATGCCGCGTTCCCGTCACTGACCGAGATGCCCGCGCCGCAGTTCGTCATGTCGGGGGAGGGGCGTCGCATCGCGACGTACTCGTGGGGCGAGGACGACGCCCCGACGGTCCTGTGCGTGCACGGCTTCGCGTCGAGCTGCCGTGACAACTGGGTGAGCACCGGGTGGGTGCGCGACCTGCTCCGCGCGGGGTTCCGGGTGCTCGGCGTCGACCAGCGCGGGCACGGTGCGAGCGACACACCGCACGAGGCATCCGCCTACGGCATGGACGCCTTCGTCGGCGACCTCGTCACCGTCCTCGACACCTACCTCGTCGACACCGTGCGCTACGCCGGATACTCGCTCGGCGCCCGGGTCGGCTGGCAGGCCGCCGTGCAGGTGCCCCAGCGCATCGAGCGGGCGGTGCTCGGCGGCATCCCCGACGGCCGGCCGCTCGCGCGCATGCAGATCGAGCAGGCGCGCGCGTACGCCCAGCAGGGCACGCCCGTCGACGACCCGGTCACGCGCAACTACGTCACGCTCGCGGAGCGCGTCCCGGGCAACGACCTGCTCGCGCTCGTCGCGCTCGCCGAGGGCATGCGCGCCGGCGACGCCGACCCGGACCCGTCGAACCCGCCTCCCCAGCCGATCCTGTTCGCGACCGGCACCGAGGACGCGATCATCGAGCAGTCGCGCGCGCTCGCCGCGGCGACGCCCGGCGGGTCGTTCGCCGAGATCCCCGACCGCCACCACTTCAACGCGCCCGGGTCGCGGGAGTTCCGACGCGCGGCGATCGAGTTCCTGTCCGACGGGCGTTGAGCGGCGGGTGGGGCGACCTCACCCCTCGGACTCGAAGTACAGGTGCGCGTGCAGCCGGCAGCGCGGGTTGAACGCCGCGCCGCATTCGGGGCAGGCCTCGACTTCGAGGTAGGTCGCGATCGGCAGTTCGGCCCCGCACGACCCGCAGAGGATGGCGCGCGCCTCGCGCTCGGCGATCGGCCACTGCCGTGCGGGGTGCCCGGCGGCCTCCTCGTGGCAGAGGTGGCACGGGTAGTACTCGCCGCAGCAGGCGAAGCGGATCGCGACGATGTCGACGTCGGTGCGGTAGTGCACGCAGCGGGTCTCGTCGTCGACGACCGCACCCAGCACGCGCGGTCGTGCGGGCGGGGCGTCGTGCGTCATGCCCTCCATCATCCCCGGAACACGAGGATCGGCAGCAGCACGAATGCCGACCAGACGAGGCCGGCGACGAGCACGGTGCCGGTGAGCGCCACGAGCGCGAGCCCCCACGGCCGCACCCGGAGCACGCCGGCGACCAGCACGGCCGCGCCGACCGCGATCTCGATCCACCACCACACGGGGCTCGTCGTCTCGGCGACGACCGTGAGCCCGTAGACGCCCTCGCCGACGAGGATCCCGGCGAGCACCGAGGCGCCGAGCGCGAGCTGCAGAGCCCGGCGCCGGAGCGCGTGCGCCGCGCACCCGACGACCGGGCCCGCGAACACCCCGATGATCGCCCAGGTCGTCGGGTCGAAGGCGAAGCCGCGCCATCCGGATGCCACGGCGTACCCGAACGTCAGCGCGATGAACGCCGCCGCGCCCGCAACGGCCGCCTCGCGGTACCCGCGCGCGAGGAGGACGACGAGCAGCGCGGTCGGGATCGTCCATCCGCCCGCGGAGTTCGCGAGCGACGACGTCTCGGCGGGGAGCAGGAGCTGACCCCACGGCGTGAGTCCGCCGAGCACGAACGCGACGGCGGCGACCAGCAGGATCCGCCGCGCGGCGGAGGACCACGGATGCCGCGGCGCGCGCGCCGGGGTGGACGCGGCGCCGTACGCGGGCGAGTCCGCGGGAACGGCACCGGCACGG
Organism: Agromyces binzhouensis; assembly: GCF_042672355.1. NCBI lineage: Bacteria > Bacillati > Actinomycetota > Actinomycetes > Micrococcales > Microbacteriaceae > Agromyces > Agromyces binzhouensis. The sequence continues at coordinate 329,358 of NZ_JBHXVJ010000004.1, forward strand.
GGTGCGCCCGCACCCGGCGCGGGATTCCGACCGCTGCGACCTGCCATGCACCGCACGCTAGACGCGAAGCTCCGGCCCCGCGTCATCCGCTCGGCTGACTCGCAGGAGGTCGTGACCGCACCGTGACCGCGCCGCGCGCGCGCGAGCGGGTCAGGTCCGGAACAGCAGCAGGCTCGTCAGGTACGCCAGGTAGGCGACGACGAACACGGCTCCCTCGACCCGCTGCATGCGCCGCCCGGTGAGGAACACCGGGATGCACGCGATCGTCGCCCCGACCATGACCGGCAGGTCGATCGTGAGGATGCCCCGGTCGACGCCGATCCCGTCGGCCGGGATGAGGCTCGTGATGCCGAAGATGAACAGGATGTTGAACACGCTGCTGCCGAGGAGGTTGCCCACGGCGATGTCGCGCTCGCGGCGGATGGTCGCGACGATCGCGGTCACGAGTTCGGGCGACGAGGTGCCGATCGCGACGATCGTGAGTCCGATGACCGAGACCGGGACCCCGAACCCCGCGGCGAGCTCGACCGCGCCGCTCACGAGCCAGTCGGCGCCGAGGACCACGATGCCGATGCCCGCGACGAGCTGGACGGCATCGCGCACGGTGCGGGTGGGTTCCCCGGCAGCGCGTGCCCGCGGCGCGCCGAACTCGCGCGCGAACTCGGCGCGCGCGGCGAGCCCCTCCCGATGCGCCGCGCGGACGATGATCACGGTGTACACGATGCCCAGCAGCACGAGCAGCGCGCCGTCGAAGCGGGTGACGACGCCGTCGGCGCAGAGCAGCAGCAGGGTCGCCGCGGCGACCACCATCGCCGGGAGGTCGAGCCGGATCGCGTGCGACCGCAGCGTGAGGGGCCTGATGAGCGCGGCGATGCCGAGGATGAGCAGCACGTTCAGCGTGTTCGTGCCGACGATGTTGCCGAGGGCGAGCGAGCCGGTGCCCTGCGCGGCCGCGTCGATGCCGATCGCGAGCTCGGGTGCGCTCGTGCCGAGCGAGACGACGGTCACGCCGATCACCATCGGCGAGACGCCCAGCCGCGCGGCGAGCCGGGTGCCGCCGCGCACGAGCAGCTCGGCGCCGCCGACGAGCGCGAGCAGGCCCCCCACGAGCAGCAGGGATTCGGACATGCCGCTCCCTCCGAGGCTCACCGGTTCGCAGGTCCGTCCGTTCGACAGTAGGGCCTTTCGCAGCGAATCCGCAGGTGCACGGGCGGCGCGAACGCCTAGCGTCGGAGGCATGGCGGAGCGCGGGCGCGACGGCGCCGGGGCCCGCGCGGGGCACGCGCGGTGGAGTCCGCTGCGTCGTCGTCACGACGAGCCGCCGGCCTGGACGCGGGCGCTCGCCGAGGGAGACGACGCCGGGCTGTTCGGCCCGGGAAGCGCCGTGTGGGCCGTCAACGGCGCACTTCCCACGCTCGTCGCGGGGATCCGCGCGCTGCTGCTGCAGACCCTGCACCCGGGCGCGATGGCGGGCGTCCACGACCACTCGCGGTACCGGGAGGATCCGCTCGGGCGCCTCGACGGCACCGTGCGATGGGTGGCGACCACCACGTTCGGCGACCGGCGCGCCGCCGCGGCCGCGTGCGCCGCGGTGTCCCGACTGCACGAGCGGGTCACCGGGACGTACGTCGACGCCCGCGGCGAGACGCGCGCCTACGCCGCCAACGACGAGGACCTGCTGCGGTGGGTGCACGACGCGTTCACCGAGGCGTTCATCGGCGCGCACGAGCGCTGGGGCGGGCCGATCCCCGGGGGCGGCGACGCCTACGTGCGGGAGTGGGCGGAGGTCGGCCGGCTCATGGGCGTGCGCGAGCCGCCGACATCGCTCGGCGCGCTGCGTGCCGAGCTCGACGGGTTCCTCGCGGACGCGCGGCCCGACGAGCGCGTCGCCGAGGCCGTGCGGTTCATCCGACGTCCCGGGCTTCCGGGGGTCGTGGCCCTCATCTACCCGATCCTGTTCGGCGGCGCGGTCGCGTCGCTCGGCGCCCGGGAGCGCAGCCTGCTCGGCCTCCGGCGGCCGTGGTGGCCCGCGGTCACGCTCACGCGCGCGGTGCTCGCGATCGGCACGCAGCGGTTCGGGCGGATGTCGCCGAGCGAGCGCAACGCGCGCCGGCGGATCGCACGCCTCGCGGGCGCGTCGGAGTCGGCGTCGCGCGGCTGATCCGCGTTCCTCGCGTGGCGCTCCGGCCCTCGGTCGCCGCTTCGCCACGACGGGTCGGTGCGGGCCCTCAGGGCGTTCCCTGTTGCCGCACCGGTCGGGGGTCGATAGGTTCGGCCCTGCACGGCAGCATCACGCGTTCCAGCCTTGTCGAGGAGGCCCTGCGATGCTCTCCAACCACAACGTGCCCGCCGTCCAGGCACCCGACCGCCGCCTCCTGCGCGCCTTCGCGTTCGACCCGATGAGCTCGCGCCTCAGCGGCCAGTTCCTCACGGTCGACATCCCGTTCGAGACGGGGCTCCGGCCGGGCCCGGACGGCGAGCTCGTCCAGGTCGTCGACTACGACGCCACCCGGCGCCGGTGGTACCACCCCGTCGACCTCGACGACCCGCCCGTCCTCGCGCAGGAGGGCCTGCGTCCGTCCGAGAGCGATCCGCGGTCGCACCAGCAGATCGTCTACGCGATCACGATGAGCGTCATCGAGCGGTTCGAGCGGTTCACCGGTCGTCGCTTCCGCTGGCGCGGCGAGGACCGGCTCCGGCTCGTGCCGCACGCGTTCTACGGCCGCAACGCCTACTTCGACCCGGACCGGCGCGCGGTCCTCTTCGGCTACTACCGGGCCGACGACTCCGACTCGCAGGCGAACCTGCCGCACCAGCTGATGTTCACGTGCCTCTCGGTCGACATCATCGCCCACGAGGTCACGCACGCGATCGTGCACCGGATGCGGCCGATGTTCACGATCGCGACGAACTCCGACGTCTTCGCCTTCCACGAGGCGTTCGCCGACCTCGTCGCACTGTTCCACCACTTCCTGTTCACCGACATCGTCGAGGACTTCGTCGCCGGCTCGCGCAGCGAGCTCTCCGATGCCACGGCGCTGCTCTCGCTGGCGGACGAGTTCGGCCGGTCGACCGGCCGCGGCGGGCCGCTGCGCTCGGCGGTCGGGTCGGAGCCCGATCCGGCGGACTTCCAGGCGGCGCGCGAGCCGCATCGCCGCGGCGCGATCTTCGTGGCCGCCGTGTTCGACGCGTACCTCGCGACCTACCGATCGCGGATCGCGGACCTCCGACGGCTCGCCACGGGGGGCTCGGGCGTGCTCTCCGACGGCGAGCTGTCGCCCGACCTCGTCCGCCGCATCGCCGGCGAGGCCGTGAAGAACGCCGACCGCATCCTCGGCATGGTGGTCCGCGGATTCGACTACCTGCCGGCGGTCGACGTCACGTTCGGCGACGTCGTGCGCGCCGTCATCACGGCCGACCGCGACCTGTTCCCCGACGACCGGATCCATCTCCGCGGCCACCTCGTCGAGGCGCTGCGACGCCGCGGCATCTTCCCGCCCGGCGTCGTCTCGCTCGCCGACCAGGCGCTGCTCTGGCGCCGCCCGACCATCCCGCTGAACCTCACGACGGGTGATGCGACGGTCGACCTCGGGCAGCTGATCCTCGACTCGACGATCAAGCTCGACCCCGCGGCGTCCTCGGTCACCGCGGCCGGCAACGCCGCCAAGGAGCGTTCGAGGGCGGTGTACGCGCAGACCGTGAACTGGGCGAAGGCGCACGCCGTCGAACTCGGCCTCGACCCCCACGCGGGACGGATCCGGGTCCTCGGCATGCACGTCGGGTTCCAGAGCGGCGGCGACGGCCAGCCGCACCCGAGGATCTTCATCCAGATCGTGCAGCGGCGCGAGGACCTCGAGTCGGGACCCGACCGGGACACCCGGACGCGCCTCCACGCGGCCTGCACGGTGATCGCGAACGTCGACGGGCGCGTCGCCTGGCTCGTCCCGAAGCCGCTGCCGTACACCCGCCCCGCCGAGCTCGCGAAGCTGCCGGAACCGCTCCGGACGCACGGTCGCCATCAGCACGCGGCCGGCGTCGCGCGGCTCGAGGAGATCCACGACTGGTTCGACGAGGTCGAGGACGGCGACCCGCTCGCGATCTGGCTCGACCAGCCCGCGATCGGACGGTTGACGTTCGCGAGCCTGCACGCACCCGAGGAGGCCTGAGCCATGTCCGAGGCGACCGTCACGATCCGGATGTACAACCCCGGCTTCGGCGACTGCTTCCTGGTGACCGTCGCCGACGACGACGCGACCTGGCGGATGCTCATCGACTGCGGCGTGCACAGCCACGGCCGAGCCCGCGTCGGCGACGTGCCGCGGAAGATCGGCGACGTGGTCGACGCCGTCATCGCCCAGCTCACGGCCGAGAGCGACGACGGGACGCCGCGGCTCGACGTCGTCGTCGCGACCCACCGCCACTCCGACCACGTGTCGGGGTTCGCCGACGACGCCTGGGAAGCGGTCGACGTCGGCGAGGTGTGGGTGCCGTTCGTCGAGGACGAGCACGACTCCGACGCGATCGGCCTCCGCCAGGGGCTCTCCGTCGCTGCGACCGCCCTGCAGGGACTCGTCGAGCAGGCCGCCGGCGGGCGGCCGGTCGAATCGCTCGGACGTTCGATGGCGCTCGCGCTGGACTTCGCGGTGAACTCCGGACCGAACCTCGCGGCAGCGACCAGGCTGGTCGACGGCGGGTTCAAGGGCGGCGTCGAGCACCACGACGTCCGGTTCCTGCCGAAGCGCGACGCGGCGGCCAACCGCGTCGAGCTGCCTGTCGATGGTGCCGTGGTGCACGTGCTCGGGCCGAGTCGCGACCCCCAGTACCTCAAGCGGATGGACCCGCCCGCCGCCGTGCACTGGCTGGAGGAGGCGGCCGCCGAACTCGGTCGCGACGAGGACGACGACATCTTCGACCGCATGTACGCGGTGCCGCGCGACGAGGTCTCCGCCCGGGTCCCGATCCAGCTCGTCCGAGCGCGGAACGCCATGCGCCTCGGGCAGCTCGCGCTCGACGAGGAGGCGCTGCTGCGCGCGGCATCCGTCCTCGAGCGCTCGGTGAACAACACCAGCCTCTTCTTCGTGCTCGACGTCCGCGGAACCCGGTTCGTCTTCGTGGGAGACTCGCAGCAGGGCGCGTGGGAGCACGTGCTCGACGCCCCGGAGTCGCGGGCGCTCGTGACCGGCGCCGCGTTCTACAAGGTCGGACACCACGGCTCGCACAACGCGACGCCGAAGCCGGTCGCGCACGAACTCGTCCGCGCCGGCGGCGTCGCCATGGTTCCCGTCGGCACGGTGAAGGCATGGCAGGACAACATCCCGAAGTCGGAGATCCTCGAGGCGCTGCACGAGAGCGGCGCGCACGTGATCCGCGCGGACGATCCGGAGGCGGGCGCCCAGGGGGACGACGACCTCGACTTCGACGCCGCCCCGGACGGGCTCTGGAGCGAGGTGCGCTTCCGGATCCCCTGATCCGGCGCGGGCGACGGGTCAGGGGATCCGCAGCGTCGTCCAGTCGTCGTCGACCCACGTCGCGTCGGCGGGCAGCCGCGGCCGGTAGTCCGTCGCCGACATCCGCTCGCGCACGCTCGCGTGCACCCGGACACCCGGGGGGATCGGTCGCCGACGCGGCACCAGCAGGCTCCACACCGCTCCGTTCCGGTGCGCCGCTCCGGCCGAGTGCGCGTCGGAGAACCCCTCGAACTCCTTCGCGGTGCGCTTCGCGTCGAGCTTCAGGCCACGGTCGACCGCACCCTCGAGGACCCACTTCAACGCGATGGTCGAGAGCTTCGGGTCGTCGGCGTACGTGCCGCCGACGTCGGAGTGGATGCCCGCGAACCACGCCTCCTCGAGCGTCTCGGGCGCCTTGGTGCGCACCTCGTACTCGCGGAACGGGCGACGCCGCTCGTCGATCGAGATGGCGTGCCGGATGTGGCGGGCGTTCGGCAGCTGCCTCGTGTACGGCCAGTCGGGGGCGATGCGCACCACGCCGAGGGCCTTCACCGTGTCCCACAGCCCGAGGTACTCGATCGGGATCGTGCTCCGGCCGTCGACCTGCTGTGCGAACAGGCGCGAGAAGCGGTGGATCTCGTCCCACGGGATCCGCCCCTCTCCGCCGCGGCGGGCGTACTTCGCGACCGCGTACTGGAGCTGGTTCTCCGAGCCCGGGCGCATCAGCCCGACGAGGCGGAGCATCCCCGTCAGCGCACGGGCCGTGAACGCGCCTCGACTGAACCCGAACACGAAGATCCGGTCGCCCGGCTGCCAGGTCCGCATGAGCCACGCGTACGCCTCGCCGAGGTTCTGCCGCATCCCCGCCCCGTAGATCAGCCCGCCGAGTCGGGAGAGTCCGCGCGCCAGCGGGGTCCACGCGCCCGGCGACGCGAACGTGCCGACGCCGGGGTCGTAGTACGCGACCTGCGCGGTCTCGTCGGAGAGGTCGAGCAGGTCGTAGACCCGCACGCAGTTCGAGTCGGCATCGCCCCGCACCTGGCCGGCCGTACCGTCCAGGCAGAGCACCAGATTCCGCGCCATGATCGCGTCCCCCCGGACGGTCGGCACCCGCGGCTCCGCCCGAACGTCACGGTACTCCCCGGGCGTGCTCCTGCGGAAGGGAACGCCGTCGACCGCATCCCGCGTCACGGGACCGATGACCCGGCCGACGGCCGAGCCGGCCGCCTACCATCGGGCGCGACGGCCGGCCCGCTTCGCCGGCCCCGCACGGATGGAGGAGGCAGCATGAAGATCGTCGTGGTCGGAGGGGTGGCCGGCGGGGCGTCGGTCGCAGCGCGCGCACGCCGCCTCGACGAGTTCGCCGAGATCGTGGTGCTCGAGCGGGGCGACTACGTCTCGTTCGCGAACTGCGGCCTGCCGTACCACATCGGCGAGGTCATCACCGATCGCAGTCGCCTGCTGCTCCAGACGCCCGAGAGCCTGCACGAGTCGCTCGCGATCGACGTGCGCGTCGGCGCCGAGGTCGTCGCGCTCGACCGCGGGGCCAAGACCGTCACCGTCCGCGAGACCGCGAACGGTCGCGAGTACGTCGAGTCGTACGACCGGCTCGCGCTCTGCCCGGGCGCCGATCCGCTCCGGCCGCCGCTGCCCGGGATCGACCTGCCCGGCGTGCACGTGCTGCGCAACGTCACCGACATGGACGAGATCAAGGCGCAGCTCGACGAGGCGCTCGCGGCGGCGGCATCCGCACCGGGCCGATCACGCACGCCGGTGAAGGCGGTCGTCATCGGCGCCGGCTACATCGGCGTCGAGATGGCCGAGAACCTCCAGCACCGGGGAGCCTCGGTGACGATCGTCGAACTCGCCGACCAGATCCTGCCGCCGCTCGACAAGGAGGTCTCGGTCCCGGTCGAGCAGCACCTGCGCAGCCGCGGCGTCGAGCTGTTCCTCTCGACCGGTGCGGCGGCGTTCTCCGAGCGCCCCGGCGGCGGCCTCACGGTCGAGCTCACGAACACCCGGTTCGTCGACGCCGACCTCGTGATCCTGTCGGCCGGCGTGCGGCCGAACGCCGGCCTGGCGGCGGATGCCGGCCTCGAGCTCGGGCCGCGCGGCGGCATCCGCGTCGACACGCACATGCGCACGTCGGACCCGTCGATCTGGGCGGCGGGCGACGCCGTCGAGACCCCGCACACGGTGCTCCCGGGCTCGTGGATCACGCCGCTCGCCGGCCCCGCGAACCGCGAGGCGCGCGTCGCGGCCGAGAACATCTGCGGGCGCGACACCGAGTACCGCTCCACGCAGGGCACGTCGATCGTGAAGGTGTTCGACATGGTCGCGGGCGGCACGGGCGCCACCGAACGCCAGCTCCTGGCGGAGGGCATCGAGTACCGCGCGATCCACATCCACCCGTCCGGCCACGCGGGCTACTACCCGGGCACGGCGCAGATGCACCTGAAGCTCCTGTTCGCACCGGGCGACGGGCGCATCCTCGGCGCCCAGGTCGCGGGGTTCGACGGCGTCGACAAGCGGCTCGACGTGCTCGCCACGGCCATCCGCCTCGGCGGCACGGTGCACGACCTCGAGGAGCTCGAGCTCGCGTACGCGCCGCCGTTCGGGTCGGCCAAGGACCCCGTCAACATGGCCGGCTTCGTGGCGAGCAACGTGCTGCAGGGCGACCTCGTGCTCTGGTACGCGAGCGACTGGCCCGAGCGGGTGGAGGGCACGCGGCTCGTCGACGTGCGTACACCCGAGGAGTTCGGCATCTGGCACATCCCCGGTGCCGAGAACGTGCCGCTGGCGACGCTGCGCGGGGCCAGCGAGGACTGGGACCGGACGGTGCCCGTCCGCCTCTACTGCGCCGTGGGGTTCCGCAGCTACCTCGCCTACCGGCTGCTCGTGCAGCGCGGCTTCGCCGACGTCGCGACGCTCTCGGGCGGATCCAACACCTTCCGATTCCGGCACGAGGTCGAGCCGGCCTCGACCGTCGCGCCGCCGCCGGAGATCGCCTACGCCGAGGCGGTCGACCTCATCGCCGCGACCAAGGGGACGGGGAGGTCGGTCGACCTCGACTGCACCGGGCTCGCCTGCCCCGGCCCGATCATGCGGCTCTCGGCGACGATGGGCGACCTCGCCGCGGGCGACGAGGTCGTCGTGCGCGTCTCCGACCCGGGGTTCGTCAGCGACGGCCCCGCCTGGGCGGCGAGCCACGGGCACGAACTGCTCTCCATGACGCCCGACGGGCCGGGCTACGTCGCGGCCTTCCGCAAGGGCGGCGCAGCGGCATCCGGGGCCACGGCAGCCGTCGAGCGGAAGAACCAGACGTCGTTCGTCGTGTTCTCCGGCGACCTCGACAAGATGCTCGCCGCGTTCATCATCGCCAACGGCGCCCTCGCCATGGGGCAGCAGGTGTCGATGTTCTTCACGTTCTGGGGGCTGAACGCGCTCCGGCGGGACCACGCGCCGAAGCGCGAGCACGGCGCGCTCGAGCGCATGATGGGCATGATGATGCCCTCCGGCCCCGACCGGCTGCCGCTCTCGCAGATGAACATGGCCGGCGCCGGTCCGGCGATGATCAAGCACGTCATGAAGGAGCACGACGTGCAGTCGGTCCCCGAGCTCATGACCGCCGCACGCGAGGGCGGGGCGCGGCTCATCGCGTGCACCATGACGATGGACCTCCTCGGCATCGCCGAGACCGACCTGCTGGAGGACATCGAGTTCGGCGGCGTCGCGACCTTCCTCGGCGAGGCGGAGAAGTCCGGGACGACGCTCTTCATCTGAGTCCTCCCGCGTTCGGCCCCCGAACGGGGTCGGACGCCGGAGTCCGAGGTTCTCCCGTGCGCGGGGCATCCGCCCCTAGCATTGGCGCATGAGTGCGCCTGTCTCCGCACCCGACACCACGACGAGCCCCGCCCGTCGCAAGGTGCGGCTGCGCCGCGGTTCGACCGACCGATCGGCGGCCGCGCTGCTGCTGACCGGCACCGTGCTCGCCATCCTCTGGGCGAACTCGCCGTGGGGCTGGACCTACGAGGCGTTCTGGGAGACCGAACTCGAGATCGGCCTCGGCGGATGGCAGATGCACGCCACGCTGCACGACGTCGTGAACGACGGGCTCATGACGCTGTTCTTCTTCGTGGTGGGCCTCGAGGTCAAGCGGGAGTTCACGATCGGCGAGCTCACCGACCGCTCGCGCGCGATCGTGCCGATCGTCGCGGCGATCGCCGGACTGGTGATCCCCGCCCTGCTCTTCGTGGTCATCGCGCTGCCGACCGGTGAGCTCAGCGCGTGGGGCGTCGTGATCTCGACCGACACCGCGTTCCTGCTCGGCGCCCTCGCGATCATCGGTCCGCCGTTCCCGGCCCGGCTCCGCACGTTCCTCCTCACGCTCGCCGTGGTCGACGACGTCGGGGCGCTGCTCGCGATCGGCATCTTCTACAACACCGGGCTCGACCTCGTTCCGCTCGCGATCGCCGCCGTGCTCATGGTCGCGATCGCCCTCGTGCGGTACCTGCGGGCCGGGCGCGGCCTCGCCTACGGGGTGCTCGGCATCGCGCTCTGGGTCGCGATCGCCATGGCCGGCATCCACCCGACCCTCGCGGGCGTCGCGGTCGCGCTGCTGATTCCCGTGTTCCCGCCGCGCCGGACCGAGGTCGAGCGGACCGAGGAGCTCACGCGCGCGTTCCGCGAGTCGCCGAGCGCCCAGTACGCGGCCGCGGTGAACCGGAGCCTCCGCGAGTCGCTGTCGATCAACGACCGGCTGCAGGCCGAATGGGGCCCGTACATCGCGTTCCTCGTGCTGCCGATCTTCGCGCTCGCGAACGCGGGCGTGCACCTCGACGCCGAGACGCTCGCCTCGGCCTTCGCCTCGCCGCTCACGTGGGCGATCATCGCCGGCCTCGTCGTGGGCAAGTTCGTCGGCATCACGGCGGTGACGGCGATCGTGCGTGCGACCGGCATCGGCCGGCTCGCGCCGGGACTCGGCATGCCGCGCGTCGCAGGCGGCGCGGCCCTGTCGGGCATCGGGTTCACCATCTCGCTGTTCATCGTCGGGATCGCGCTCCCCGACGGGGAGTTGCAGGACCACGGACGGGTCGGCGTGCTGACGGCATCCCTCGTCGCCTTCGCGCTCGGGTGGGCGATCTTCGCCATCGCCGATCGCCTGGATCCGCCGAAGGCGGTCGGCAAGGTGCTCGCCCGGCCGTTCGACCCCGAGCGCGACCACTACCGGGGGCGCCCCGACGCGCCCTACCAGATCGTCGAGTACGGCGACTTCGAGTGCCCGTTCTGCAGCCGCGCGACCGGTTCGATCGACCAGGTGATCCGGCGCTTCGGCGACGAGGTGTGCTGGGTCTGGCGGCACCTGCCGCTCGAGGGCGTGCACCCGCATGCCAAGCTCGCGTCCCAGGCGTACGAGGCGGCGGCGCTGCAGGGCCGGTTCCTCGAGATGGCGCGCACGCTCTTCCAGCACCAGGACGCGCTGGAGACCGACGACCTGTGCCGCTACGCCGAGGAGATCGGCCTCGACGTCCCCCGGTTCCTCGAGGACCTGCAGTCGCCCGCCGTGGTGCGCCGCGTGGAGGACGACCAGATCGACGCCGAGTTCATGGACCTGCACTCGACGCCGACGTTCTTCGTCAACGGTCGCCGGCACATCGGGCCGTGGGACTCGCGCAGCCTGATCCGCTCGCTCGAGGCGTCGGCATCGGTGCCTCCGGAGCCCGCGGCCGAGCGCTGACCGCTCCCGCTGCGCCGGCTCAGCCGGCGGCGGTGCGGTGCCGGGACACCCCGACGACCACGAGCGCCGCGCCGATCGCGGCGTAGATGACGAGGGCGACGAGGTCGCCCCAGCCGGAGCCGACGCCGAGGCCGGCGAGGAGCAGGCTGTGGCCGGGGCCCGTCGGGATGAGGTTCGCGGGCCCGGCGATCGCGGCGGGCACGGTCGAGGAGACCCCGGCCGCGAGGCCGATGACGGCGGCGATCGCGGCCGCCGTGCGTCCGGGCCCGCCGAAGCCGGCGGCGAGCCCGTGGTTGACGAGGGCGAACACGGTGCCGATGAACACCGCGGCCGCGGCGAAGCCCACGCGCGCGGCGGCGTCGGCGTCGAGCGCGGGCTGCAGCGCGAGCCCGACGAGCAGGCCCTGTCCGGCGCCGAGCGCCGCTCCCGGCCAGATCGAGCGCCCGGCGATCGAGACCGTCGACGCGGACGTGAGCAGGCGACGCTGCGGCACCGCGCGGCGACCGAGGGCGAGGACGATGGCGCCGACCCAGAGCGCGAACGTCGCGAACAGCGGCACCGACTGCGTCCCGCTCGCGGGGACCGCGACGTCGGAGCGGGCGGGCTGCGCGACGACCGACGAGAGCGTCGCGATGTCGGAGTCCGAGTAGGTCGGGATCTGCTCGACGGCCTCCGCGAGCCCGTCGGAGAGCTGCGCCGCGCCCGACGAGGTCTCGTCGGCCCCGGACGCCACCTCCTGCGCGCCCGAGTTCACCTGCTCGCCGCCCGCCGCGCTCTCCGCGGCCCCGGCCGCGACCTCGTTCGCGCCCGCCGCCGACGCGTCGGCACCCGCGACCAGGCCGGGCATGCCGGCCGCGAGCTGGGCGTTGCCCGCCGCGACCTGATCCGCTCCGGAGGCGAGCGCATCGACGTCGCCGTCGACCGCCTGGACGCGCGCGAGCACGCTCCGCCCGCGTTCGCAGACGGCACCCGGGCGCACGGCGCACAGGTCGTCGACGACGCGGGCGACGTCCGCGGTCGCCCCGTCGAGTGCCGCGGCGATGGCGTCGAGCGCCGCGGCGACCTGCGCCGAGCCCGTCGCGAGCTGCGCGGTGTCGGACGGCAGGGACTGCACGGAGGCGTCGAGCTGCGCGAGGCCCGCGGCGAGCGAGGCGGCGCCCGAGTCGAGCGAGTCGAGTCCGGACGCGAGCTGCGACGTGCCGTCGGCGAGCGAGGCTGCGCCGCTCGCGAGCGACGACGCGCCCGACGCCAGTTCGGCGGCGCCGTCGGCGGCCTGGCCGATCTGCTCGTTGATGGTGTTGAACCCCTGGTAGACGTTGCCGAGGTAGCGCTCGGTGAGCTGGGCGTTGAACGTCGCGACGGCCGCCTGCGTGATGACCTCGGTGAGCGCGGGGTCGAGGTAGGCCGACGCGGGCGTCGTCTGGACGTGCAGCGTCGCGTGCACGGCATCCGCCGCGGGGCCGGAGATCGAGGTCGCGTCCGCGGAGAACGACGGCGGGATCGTGAGCACGGCGGCGTAGCGACCGTCGCGGAGGCCCGTCGCGGCGTCGTCGTCGTTCGTCAGGATCCACGTGAAGTTCGGACCGGTCGGTGCGGGAGTCGCCGTCGCGTCGGGCCCGGGGTCGTCGGGAGCCCCCTCGCCCGCGATGCCCCCGATGAGGCCTGCGGCGAACTCGCGGCCGAGCGGCACGGTCTGCCCGTTCAGCTCCACCGGCTCGTCGTCGTTGACCACCGCCGCGGTGACCCGGTCGAAGTCGCTCACGGGCGCCGCGAGCCCCCAGGCGAGCAGCCCGGCGATCGCGAGGGGCAGGAGCAGCACGCCGACGATCCCGAGGGCGCCGAGGCGTTCGGCGCCCTGCGACGACGAGAACGAGGTGTCGGTCATGTCGTCGTCCCCGTCGTCGCCGCCTGCCTCGCGGGTCGAGCGGATGCCGCCGGCTCGAGCACCGTCCGGCCGATCCCGTGCGGCAGGACCGCGTCGGCCGTCGACGCGCGCTCGCACGAGACGAGCACGGTCAGCGGATGCCCCGTCCGACGTTCCGCGCCGCGCGCGGCGCCGGTGAGGACCTCGAGGAGCTCGTCGCGCGCCGCCGCATCGGCGAGGAGGTCGACGCCGTCGACGGCGAGGAGCTCGGGGCCGGCGGCGGCGGCGTCCACGACCGCGGCGATCGGGTCGGGGCTCGGGCCGACCTCGACGACGGCGCTCCGCGCGCGCACGCTCCGCGCCCGTACGGGAAGCACGAGCCCGACGCACTTCAGCCGGCCGTCGACGATCGGGCGGCGGCCCGTGAACGCGAGCAGCACCGCGCGCCGCTCCTCGGGCGTCGCCCCGGCGACCACGAGCGCCTCGCCGGCCGGAACGCGCACGTCGAGGTCGACGAGGCGGGGCTCGTGCCGCACCGCGACGCCCTCGCCGACGATCGCGAACGCGTCGCCCGGCTCCGGCCAGTCGGCCAACTCGTCCTCGCGCGCGAGCCCTTCGCCCTCGACGTCGAAGCGGGGGAGCACCCGATCGAGCCCGGCGGGGAACCACCACGCATGCCGGCCGAACCAGGCGAGGACCGCGGGCGTCAGCGTCATCCGCACGATGAACGCGTCGATCGCGACGCCGGTCGCGAGCCCGAAGGCGATCGGCTGCATCGACGCCTCGCCGTTCAGGATGAAGCCGCTGAACACCGTGAACATGATGATCCCGGCGGCCGTGACCACGCGTGCCGAGGCGTGGAACCCGCGCTCGATGGCGGGCCGCGGCTCGCCGTGCTTCAGGTAGTCCTCGCGCATCCGGCTGACGAGGAACACCTCGTAGTCCATCGCGAGCCCGAAGAGCACGCCCATCACGATGATCGGCATGAAGCTCGTCACCGACCCGACCGACTCGACGTTCAGCGGTCCGGCGAGGACCCCGTCGACGAACACCAGGCTCGTGAGGCCGAAGGCGGCGCCGATGGAGAGCACGTACCCGAGCGCCGCGGTGATCGGCACGACGATCGAGCGGAACACCATGGCGAGCAGGACGAGCGAGAGCCCGACGACGAGCAGCCCGAACGGCAGCAGCGCGCCGCCGAGGCGCTCCGAGATGTCGACGCCGAGCGCCGTGTAGCCCGTCACCGAGAGGTCGACCGCGTAATCCTCGAGGAACGCGTCGTGCATGGCACGCAACCGGTGCACGAGCTGCTCGGTCTGCTCGGAGTCCGGGGCGCCGTCGGGGATCACCTGGATCACGGCGGTGTCGCCCGTCTCGTTCGGCGTCGCGAGCGGCACGGCCGCGACGCCCTGCACGTCGGCGACCTCGGCGGCGATGTCGTCGACGAGGTCGACGGGATCGGTGCTCTGGATGACGGAGCCCGTGAGGATGAGCGGACCGTTGGCGCCGGCGCCGAAGTGCTCGGCGATGAGGTCGTAGGTGACCCGCCCGGGGGCGCCCTCGGGAAGCGAACCCGAGTCGGGGAGGGCCAGGCGCAGGTTGACCGCGGGCATCGCGGCGAGGGCGAGGACTGCGGTGATGAGCACGACCGTCACCGGGGGCCAGCGGATGGCGCCGCGCACCCAGTACCCGAAGAACCCGCCGGGCCTGGCGTCCGCCGCGGCATCCGCCTCGCCCGTCGCGGTGGGCTGGGCCTCGGCATCCGCCTCGCCCGTCCCGGTCTGCTCGGCGTCGTGGTCCTCCGGTGCCTCCGATTCCTTCGTCTCCTGCGCGGGTGCCTCGTGCCCCGGCCGGTACCGCTTCGGCACGACGTGCCACCCCGCGAACGACAGCAGCGCCGGCGTGAGGGTCAACGCGACGAGCGCGGCCGTCGCGACGGCGAGCGCCGCCGAGAGCCCGGTGACGGTGAGGAACGGGATGCGCGCGACGGAGAGCCCGAGCAGCGCGATGATCACGGTCGTCGCCGCGAACATGACCGCGGAGCCGGCGGTCGCGACCGCGCGCGGTGCGGACTCGGCGGGCGGCATCCCGCGCTTCACCTGGTCCTGGTGGCGGGAGACGATGAAGAGGGAGTAGTCGACCCCGACCGCGAGTCCGAGCATCACCGCGAGGAGCGGTGCGGTCGAGGTGATCGTGAGCCAGCGCGTCGCGGTGAGGACGACGGCGACCGAGGCGCCCACGCCGACGAGCGCGGTCGTGATCGGCATGCCCGCGGCGACGAGGGAGCCGAACGTCACGATCAGGACGACGAGCGCGATGAGGATGCTCGTGAGCTCGCTGAGGCCGATCCCGGGGTTCACCTGCGAGTACAGGGAGCCGCCGACGGCGACCTGCGACCCGTCGGGGAGGTCCCCCTGGAGCGTCGCGCCCTCGGACTGCAGTGCGTCCGACGTCGAGGGCAGCACGTCGACGGCGCCGACCGAGAGCTGGATCGTGACGAGGACGGCCGAGGCGTCCGACGCGATGTCGGCAGACGACCCGCCGTCGTACGGCGAGCTCACGCCGGAGACCTGGGGGATCGCCTCGATGGCGGTGATCGCGTCCTCGACCGCCGACTCGAAGTCGTCGTCGGTGACGTCGCCGCCGTCGGGGGCGACGGCGATGAGCTGCGCCGAGGTGCCGGAGAACTGGGGGAAGGTGCGCGCGAGGGCGTCGAGCGCGTCCTGGGATTCGGTTCCGGGGAACGCGTAGGTGTTGTTCGTCCCGGTGCCGACGAGCCCGGCGATCGTGAAGAGCACGGCGAGGATGCCGACCCAGACGAGCACGACGAGGATGCGGGCGCGGTAGGCCCATCGTCCGAGCGCGTGCAGAGCCGAGGACACGTCTCTCATTCCCCCCGAAGTGGAGTTGAATGACCCTCAACCTAGGGCGCGGCGCCGGGGGACCGCAACGATGCCGCGCGGCGCCGGGTCGGTCGGACCCGCGTCGAGCAGGTAGGGTGGCACGTCGGCTCGCGACATCCGAGCCCACCCACGGCCATCGCGGCCGCGCGCGACGGGGCGCTCGTACGACACCCATCCGGCTCGAACGAGCCCCGCCGATCGGAGACCCACATGCCGGCGCCTGCGCGACCCCCCGCCGACCCCGCCCCCGAGACCGCCGACGCGCGCGCCGCCGCACGCGCCCGGGTCCGCGACCAGCCCTCGGTGCTCACCGCACTCCGCACCCCCCGGTTGCTCACCCGCGAGGTGCTTGCGGGCCTCGTCGTCGCGCTCGCCCTGATCCCCGAGGCGATCTCGTTCTCGATCATCGCCGGCGTCGACCCGCGGGTCGGCCTCTTCTCGTCGTTCGTGATGGCGGTGTCGATCGCATTCCTCGGCGGGCGTCCGGCGATGATCACGGCCGCCACGGGCGCCGTCGCGCTCGTCATCGCGCCCGTCGCGCGCGACTACGGCATGGACTACTTCATCGCGACCGTGATCCTCGCGGGCGTGTTCCAGCTCGTGCTCGGGGCCCTGGGCGTGGCGAAGCTCATGCGCTTCATCCCGCGGAGCGTCATGGTCGGATTCGTCAACTCGCTCGCGATCCTGATCTTCGCCGCACAGCTCCCGCACCTCGTCGGGGTGCCCTGGCTCGTCTACCCGCTCGTCGCGGCCGGACTCGTGATCATGGTCGGCGTCCCGCGGCTCACGAAGGCCGTGCCCGCGCCGCTCATCGCGATCGTCGTCCTCACGGTCGTCGTCGTCGCGGCCGGCTGGCAGGTGCCCACCGTCGGCGACGAGGGCGAGCTGCCCGAGAGCCTGCCCGAGCTGTTCATCCCGGACGTGCCGCTCACGTGGGAGACCTTCGCGACCATCGCGCCGTTCGCGCTCGCGATGGCCCTCGTCGGGCTCCTCGAGTCGCTCATGACGGCGAAGCTCGTCGACGACATCACCGACACCCGCTCGCGCAAGACGCGCGAGGCGCTCGGCCAGGGCGTCGCCAACATGCTCTCCGGCCTCTTCGGCGGCATGGGCGGCTGCGCCATGATCGGCCAGACGATGATCAACGTGAAGGTGTCGGGCGCGCGGACGCGCATCTCGACGTTCCTCGCGGGCGTCTTCCTGCTCGTGCTCGTCGTCGGACTCGGCGACCTCGTCGCGATCATGCCGATGGCCGCGCTCGTCGCCGTCATGATCATGGTCTCGGTCGCGACCTTCGACTGGCACTCGGTCCGCTGGTCGACGCTCAAGCGGATGCCGAAGTCGGAGACGACCGTCATGGTGGCGACCGTGGTCGTGGTCGTGGCCACGCACAACCTCGCGATCGGCGTCATCGTCGGGGTGCTCGTGGCGATGGTCGCGTTCGCCCGTCGCGTCGCGCACTTCGCGACCGTGACCCGTCGGGTATCGCTCGACGAGCCGGTGCCGACCGCGCACTACCGCGTCGACGGCGAGCTCTTCTTCGCCTCGTCGAACGACCTGACCACGCAGTTCGAGTACGCCGACGACCCGGAGCGGGTCGTGATCGACATGTCGGGCTCGCACATCTGGGACGCCTCGACCGTGGCCGCGCTCGACGCGATCACGACCAAGTACGAGCACCACGGCAAGCGCGTCGTCATCGAGGGGCTGAACGAGGCGAGCTCGGCGATGCACGCGCGCCTCGCCGGGCAGCTGGGCGCCGGCCACTGACGTCGGGCGCGGGCGCGCGCCGCGGAGACGACGAGAGGCGGATGCCACGCGGCATCCGCCTCTCGCCCGTTCAGGGGGTCAGACGCTCAGGTCGACGTCCTTCGTCTCCTTGACCAGCGAGACGCCGATCAGGGAGATGACCGCGGCGATCGCGATGTAGAGGCCGATCGTCCACGACTGGCCGGTCTCGCCGAGCAGGGCCGCGGCGATCATCGGGGCGAACGCGCCGCCGAGGATGGCGCCGAGCGCGTAGCCGATCGAGACGCCCGAGTAGCGCACCTTCGCCGGGAACATCTCGGCGTAGAGCGCGGCCTGCGGGCCGTACGAGAGGCCGAGGCCGAACGTCATCAGGAACAGCGCGACGAAGTACCAGACGATGTTCCCGGTGTCGATGAGGAACCACATCGGGATCGCCCAGAGCGCGAGGAACACGTAGCCGATCTGGAAGGTGCGGATGCGACCGAGGCGGTCGGACAGGCGTCCGCCCCAGAGCGTGAAGACGAGCCAGCCGAACGACGCGAAGGTCGTGGCGAGCAGCACCGTCGGCCGGTCCATGCCGAGCGCGGTCACCGCGTAGGTCGCGAAGTACGCGATCAGCAGGTAGCCCGCGGCGTTGTTCGCGATGAAGATGACGGCGGTGAGGACGACGTTCTTCGTGTTGCTGCGGAACAGCTCCTTGAGCGGGGCCGAGGACTCCTGCTTGCGCTCCTGGAGCTCCTTGAAGACCGGGCTCTCCTCGACCGCACGACGGATCATGTAGCCGACCACGATCAGCACGATCGAGAACATGAACGGGATGCGCCAGCCCCACTCCATGAACGCCTCCGGCGACATGGACGAGGTGATGATCCAGAGCGTGAAGGTCGCGAGGATCATGCCGACGGGCACGCCGATCTGCGGGAAGGCGCCGAAGAAGCCGCGCTTGCCCTTGGGGGCGTGCTCGACCGACATGAGCGCCGCGCCGCCCCACTCGCCGCCCGCCGAGAAGCCCTGCAGGATGCGGAGCAGGATCAGCAGGATCGGCGCCGCGATGCCGATCGCGGCGTACGTCGGCAGGAAGCCGATGAGCGAGGTGGACAGGCCCATGAGGATGAGGGTGAAGACCAGCATCTTCTTCCGGCCGAGCTTGTCGCCGAGCCAGCCGGCGACGACTGCGCCGAGCGGGCGGAAGAGGAACGAGATGCCGATCGTCGCGAAGGCGAGGACCTGCGCGAGCGTGGCGTTCGCCTCGGCGAGCGGGGCGAGGAAGAGCGGGGCGAGGACGAGTCCGGCCGCCTGGGCGTAGATGAAGAAGTCGTACCACTCGATGGACGTGCCCACGAGGGTGCCGGCGAGGACCTTGCGCTCCTCGGTGGACATCCTCCCGGTGCGCGAGGATTCCTGGACGGTTGCGGTCATGCGAACTCCGTTGTTCTGTGCAGGGTGAATCGGGGACCGACGCGGGGGTGGTGCGCCGTTGCGGGTTTCCCGACCGATCGTTCGGTTGGAAATCCGACCATAGCGCACCACCCGCGGCGAACGGTAGCCCCCTGCGACGAACGGCGGTTCCTGCGCGACGAACGGATGGCGGTTCGAGCACGTCGACGTGTCGCTCGCTCGAATTCGAAGGATGAGCCGTGGCACGACCCCGTCTCGAGGCCCATCGCGCGCCTCATCCTTCGAACCGAGGCGCTCGCGCTGCGGGCCACGGCGCTCGCGTAGGGTTTCGCCATGCCCACGCCCGACTTCGTGCTCGAGCTCCGACGCCACGTCGGGACCGCGCCGCTTCCGCTCGTCGGCGTGACCGCCGTCATCCTCCGCGACGGGCGGGTGCTGCTCGGTCGGCGCTCCGACACCGGCGCCCTCACCCCGATCACCGGCATCGTCGATCCCGGCGAGGAGCCGGCCGTGGCCGCGGCCCGCGAGGCGCACGAGGAGGCCGGCGTGCGGATCGCGGTCGACCGGCTCGCGTGGGTGCACCAGGTGCCGCGCGTCGTCTACGGCAACGGCGACCAGGCCGACTACCTCGACCTCACCTTCCGCTGCAGCTGGCTCGACGGTGAGCCGCACCCCGCCGACGGCGAGATGACCGACCTCGGATGGCACGACCCGGCCGACCTCGGCGCCGTCAACGCCGAGCATCGCCGCCGCATCGAGGCCGCGCTCGCCGCGGGCGACGGGCCGGCGCGGTTCGAGGTCGACTGAACGCCCTCGACGCCATCGGCGCCCGCGTGACGAGCGCGCACCGCGGTCCGCCGGATCAGTCCTCGAACGCGAGCAGGGCGGCCCCGACGAGCGGCGCGTCGTCGCCGAGCTCGGCGGCCACGACGCGCACCTCCCGCGAAGCGGGGAGCACGGCGGTGCGGTGCGCCGCCGCCTCGACGAGCGCGAGGTAGTCGTCGGCGACCCGCGAGAAGCCGCCGCCGATCGCGACGGTCGTGACATCGAGCAGCGCGCCGAACGACGCGATCGCCTGACCCACGGCCTCCGCGGACCGCTGCACGGCCCGCACCGCGACAGGGTCGCCCGCTCGGTAGTCGGCCGCGAGGGCGAGACCGTCGGCGCCGGCCCACCCGTGCGCGTTCGCCCACCTGACCGTCGCCGGACCGGACGCGACGGCCTCCACGGTCGCGGCGACCGGATCATCCGGCGACGGCTCCCGCACCCAGGACTGGCCGACGTGCCCCGCGTTGCCGGTGTCGCCGCGCACCACTCGGCCGTCGACGACGATCCCGCCCCCGATCCCCGTCGACACGACCATCGCGATGCCGTTGCGGACGCCGCGGAGCGCGCCGAATCGCACCTCGGCGAGCGCGATGCACGTTCCGTCGAGCGCCACCCGCACGGGCATGCCCCGCGCGAAGCGCTCGAGGGCCGGCACGAGCGGCAGGTCGCGGATCCCGGGCATGTTCAGCGGAGAGACATGCGTGCCGTCGCCGCGGAGCGGGCCGGCCGTGCCGACGCCGGCGCCGACGAGCCGGTGCGCCGGCCCCGCGGCATCCGTCGCCCGCTCGCACACGGTGGCGATCGCGAGGGCGAAGGTCTCGGGCGTCTGGCCGGCGCCGGTCGGTGCACGGTGGCGACTGCCCGGCACGATCCGCCCCTCGGCGTCGACGAGCGCGGCATCGACCTTCGTACCGCCGATGTCGACGGCGAGCGCGACGGGGATCCCGGATGCGTGGGAGGGCATGCGTCGATCATGCCGTGGATCGCGGCGAGGAGCACCTCCGGTTCGCTGTCCACCGAAGGCGGCTCGTGACGTGAGACATCCTCGCACCACACCCCCAATACGGGTGTGACCGGGCCAATGGACCCTCTCCGCGGGGTCGACTCGGGAGTACCCTCCACGCCAGACCCGCAACCCCGCACGCGCCGAGAACTCGCGACGGACGCGGTCGACCAAGGTCGAGGAGGACCCGATGCGCGGCACACGACCCGGAATCCTGTCACTGGCGGTCGCCGCCGTACTGGCCTTCCCGCTCGGGCTCTCGCCCGCGCTGGCGGAGGAGCTGCCGCCCTCCGCACCGGTCGAGACGACCCAGGCGCCGCCGCCGGAGTCGACGGCCCCGACCGAGCCCGCGGCTCCGATCGAGACGACGGAGCCCGCGGCGCCGCCGGCCACGACCGCGCCGCCCCAGCCCGAGGCCCAGCAGCTCGCCGCCCAGGCCCTCGCCGCGCCGCCGGAGATCGTCAACGACGTCCCGTCGATCTCGATCGAGCTGCCCCTTGGATACACGGTCGATGGCGACCTGAACGCGTCGAAGGACGACATCCCCGCCGACCCCGACACCGAGCCGCTCTCGATGCTCACGCTCGTCGACCCGAACGACTCGAACAACACCCTCATCGACGTTCCCGTCGAGGAGATCAGGGGCCGCGGCAACTTCACCTGGACCCTCGACAAGAAGCCGTACCAGTTCAAGTTCGAGAGCTCGAGGCCGATCCTCGGCATGCAGTCGGCGAAGACCTGGATCCTCCTCGCCAACCACGCCGACCCCTCGCTGCTCCGCAACAAGGTCGCGTACGACCTCGCGGCGGCGTTCGGCCTGCCCGGCACGACGGATTCGCGCTTCGTCGACCTCACGGTCAACGGCGAGTACCTCGGAAGCTACCTGCTGACCGAGAAGGTCGAGGTCAAGAAGAACCGGCTCGAGCTCTCCGATCCCGGTGGCATCCTGCTCGAGCTCGACAACAACTACGGCACGGCGGAGGACTTCTACTTCTACACCCAGCCGAGCAACACGCTGTTCGTGCTGAAGGACGCAGTGGAGGACGTGGACGAGCCGCTCCCGCAGCCGTTGGCGGAGGCGTACGCGGACATCCAGGAGTACCTCGACGAGATCGAGTCGCACCTGTACGCCGACGACCCGGACTGGGACGCGCTCAGCGCCCTGATCGACGTCGAGTCGTTCATCAAGTACTACTTCGTCTTCGAGGTCGCGGAGAACCCGGAGATCACGCAGTCGAGCGTGTACTTCTGGCGCGACGGCACGGAGGACGTCCTGCACGCCGGACCGGTGTGGGACTTCGACAGCGCCTTCGCGGAGTACGTCTCGGAGCGCCTCGGCGGCGATCCGCGGCAGGACTACGTGATGAACGGCCAGTTCCTGCGCAACAAGGGGAACGGCTGGTACACGCAGCTCTTCCGCATCCCCGAGTTCGTCGAGGCGGCCCGGGACCTCTACGACAACGAGCTGAAGGCGATCATCGACGAGCTGCCGACGAAGATCGACGAATACGCGGCCGCCATGCCCGGATCGGCGGACGCGAACTTCGACACGTGGGACGTGCTCGGCGGACCGGGCGTGTTCAACGGCGGTCACGTGATCGCCGACACGTGGCAGGGCGAGGTCGACTACCTCAGGGACTGGGTGGAGCGACGCGTCGACTACCTCGACACCGCCTACGGCGTCGGCAACCCGATGCTCATCCACTCGGTCCACGTGCAGAGCATCGGATGGCAGCAGAGTCGCACGGGCGGGCAGATCGCCGGCACGGCGGGCAAGGCGCTCCGGGTCGAGGCGCTCGACCTCGCCCTCGATGCGAACGGGTTGTCCGGAGCGCTGCAGAGCCGCGCACACGTCCAGAGCATCGGCTGGTCGGGTTGGCAGAGCGGGGATACGGTCCTCGGCACGACCGGTCGCAGCCTCCGTCTCGAGGCGCTCCAGCTCCGGCTCACCGAGCAGCTCGCGGCGAACTTCGACATCGAGTACCGCGCGCATGTCGCGAAGGTCGGATGGATGCCGTGGGTCGAGGACGGCGCCGTCGCCGGCACCACCGGTCGGGGCCTCGCAATCGAGGCGGTGCAGATCCGCCTCGTCGAGCGGGAGCCGGTCGTCGGCAGCTCGGTCTTCTACCGCGCGCACGTGGCGAAGATCGGGTGGATGGCCGAGACCTCCGACGGAGCGATCGCCGGCACCACGGGCCAGTCGCTCGCGATGCAGGCACTCGAGGCATCGGTCGTGAGCAGCGACCACTCGGGCGGGATCCGCTATCGGGCCCACGTGCAGAGCCTCGGGTGGATGCCGTGGACGGACTCGCCGGACTACATCGGCACCGTCGGCCGGAACCTCCGGATGGAGGCGCTGCAGATCCAGCTCACGGGAGACATCGCCGCGCACTACTCGATCCGGTACAGCGCCCACGTCCAGGGCATCGGCTGGCAGTCGTGGGTCGCCGACGGGCAGACCGCGGGCACCACAGGCCAGGCGAAGCGCGTCGAGGCGATCAGGATCGAGCTCGTCCCGAAACCGTGACCACTGCCGACCGCGGGATCACCGCAGGTCGAGCCGCATGAGGATGCGCGGGAAGCCGTTCAGCACGCTCGTCGTGTCGGCCGCCTTCGTGAAGCCCGCACGTTCGAAGGTGGCGCGGGTGCCGACGTAGGCCATCGTGAGATCGACCTTCTCGCCCCCGTTGTCGACCGGGTAGGCCTCGACCATGGGCGCGCCGTGGTCGCGCGCGAACGCGACGGCGCCCGCGATGAGGTGGTGCGAGATGCCCTGCTTCCGGTGGCCGGGCCGGACGCGCACGCACCACAGGGACCACACGTCGAGGTCGTCGAGGTGCGGGATGCGCCGGTTCGTCGCGAAGCTCGTGTCGGCCCGAGGGTGCACGGCCGCCCAGCCGACCGGCTCGTCGCCGTCGTAGGCGATGACGCCGGGCGCCGGATCCTCTGCGCAGAGCTCGCGGACCCGCTCGCCACGAGCGGGACCTCGGAGCGACAGGTTCTCCTTGGACGAGGTCAACCGGTAGCTCAGGCAGAAGCACACGTTCGCGTCGGGTCGCTTGGGCCCGACGACCGCGGCGACGTCGTCGAAGACGGATGCCGCCCGAACCTCGATGGCCACGGTCAGTCGATCGACGCGGGGTCGGCCCAGCGCAGCACGCGCAGGGCGCGGAGCGTGTTCCACGGGCTCGGCTCGCCCGCGGGCGCATCGATCTCGTACCGCTCGCGGCCGGGCCAGCGTTCGCCGGCGCGCCACCGGCCGTCGTCGTCGCGCTGCCCCAGTACCAGGTCGAGCGCGGGCCGCAGCCGCGTGTCGGGACGGCCGCCCGCGTCGCGGAAGTGATCGAGTGCACGCAGGACGTCGTAGAACCAGTACGTCGGGAACGAGAAGTTCGTGTAGCGCGGCTTCACGAGCTCGCCCGTCGACTTGCGCCGGAACAGGCTGCGCTCGAGCAGGTACTCCTCGCCGCCGTGTCGCGCATCGGTCACCGAGGCATCCGTCGACCCGGTTGCCCGCTCGTACGCGAGGAGCCCCTCGACGACGCACAGCGTCGAGTCGAACGACGAGCGCTGCGACTCGTCGGCCGGCTCGCAGTTCCACCCGCCGTCGGGGAGCGTCTCGTCGAGGAGGCGCGCGATGATCCGGTCGCTGCCCGCGCCGAGCTCGCCGAAGTAGGCGGCGTTCGCGAGGACCCCGCCGTTCACGCACTCCTCGACCTCGCCGCTGAAGTACGGCAGGTCGTCGAACTCGGCCCAGACCACGCCGTCGACGACCCGGTCGATCGCCGCCCGCACGGGTGCGGCGTCGGGTGGCGCACCGAGGTTGCGGAGGACCTGCAGGGTCCACATGACCGAGTTGCGCTCGCGACTCGACCCGTAGACCTGACCGCCCCAGTAGCCGTCGTCGCCCTGTTCGGCGAGGAGGCGCGCACCCCAGCCCTCGGTGGCGACGCGCGCGCGTTCGGTGGCGACCGCATCGGCGGGCGCGTCGTGCAGGTCGCGCATGACCTGCCAGCGCACGCTCGGATCGCTGCCGAGGAGCCAGGTGATGACATCGTCGTGCATACGGCCATGCTCGCGCATGCCGCCGACACCGACGAGGGGTGACGGATGCCGCGGCCCAGCGCTCGGGCGACGTCAGCCGTCCGCGACCTCCGGGGGCCACGCCACCTCGAACCGCTCGAACAGCACGTCGAGATCGTCGTGCCACTCGACGCCGATCCCCGGGCAGACCCGCTGCCAGTAGCGTCGGTGGTTGTCGCGCCACGACTCGAGCGTGCGGTCGTCCTCGCCCTCGTCGAACGCGAACGCGGCGTCGACGCTCGAGAACGGCCCGACCCGCAGTTCGGTGCTGCGGAGGATCGCGCGTGGTCGGCCCGCCGAGTCGCAGGCGATCCAGTGGCTGCCGACCCGGGGGAGCGGCTGCCCCTTGTGGCGGAACTCCGCGACGAGCGAGGCGGTCGCCCGCTTGGTGCCGTCGAGCACGAGCCCGAGCAGTTCGTCCGTGAGCGCGGGGTGGTCACCGAACACCTCGACGCTCGGCGGTTCGGCGTCGAGGGCGCGATCCGGGCGAGCCGCGCGGTACTCCTCCCATAACGCCGTGGCTGCCGCCCCGTCGACGGGGGCGTTGGCCCCGCTCATACCCGCCTCGCCAGCAGGCTGCCCGCCCATCCGTGGCCGGTCGGCACGTAGCCGGCGGGGAACGCGCCGTTGCGGGCGAACGCCGCCCAGGCGGCGCGGAGTGCGGCCCCGGCGGCGACGAGGCTGCGGGCGCCGTCCGGTGCGAGCAGGGGCGTGCCCTCCCAGGCCTCCGTCGCGGGGAAGAGCAGCGCGACCTCGATCGCGTGCGCCGACCCGATCCGGCTCCCGTCGGGATGCCCGTCGAACTCTGCGACGCGCACGTCGGCTCCGCCGCCGTCGACCACGCGGGCGAAGCGTCGCGCGCCGCTCACGTAGACGGCCCGCGTGGTGCGCAGGGTGATCACGCGGCGCAGCAGCGGGCCGATCACCGGCCAGGCGGCGAGCGCCGCGAGCTTCGGGTCGACCTCGAAGAAGAACGCGGTCTCGTCGCGGTTCCACGTGACGAGCACGTCGAGGTCGGCGGCGTGCTCGCGCCAGGCGGCCTCGATGTCGCCCTCCGCCGGGAGCGGCGCAGCCCCGGCGCGCGGGCCGAACGGCATGGCCGAGCGGAGGCCGGATCCGGCGGCGGCCTGCTTCGCGCGCGCCTGGGCGGCGAAGAGGTCGTCGAGCGCTGCGTCCGGCTCGAGCGGGCCCGCCGCCTCCGCCATCCGACGCTGCATCTCCGCCCGCCCCGTGCGGATGCCGAGCGGCGCGCTCTCCAGGATCACGCGACGGAACAGCCCGCGCGCGCCGTCGGCGGCGATCAGGTGCGCGAGCGCGTCACCGCCCGACGACTGGCCGACGGCGGTGATCCGCTCGGGGTCGCCGCCGAAGGCGCCGATGTGCTCCCCGACCCACCGGAATGCGGCGATCAGGTCGAGCAGTCCGAGGTTCGCGGGGTGCGCGTCATCCGTCGGGTACCCGAGCAGCCCGAGACGAGACGTGACGGCGACGACGATGACGCGCTGCTCGCGCACGATGGCGGCGGGGTCGTAGCCGGCGAGGTCGCCGGCACCGGAGACGTACGATCCGCCGTGCACCCAGACGAGCACGGGCATCGGCTCGTCGGGCGTGTCCTCCGGGATCGTGATCGTGAGGCGAAGGCAGTCCTCGTCGAACTCGACGCCGCGGAGCGGTCGCCCGAGCAGTTCGTCGCTGGGACTCGCCGGCTGCGGGCACGCGAGACGCTGGAAGCGTCGATCGGATGCCTCGTCGGGCCGGATCTCCGCGGGAACGGGTGCCTCGAATCGACCCGCCATGGCGTACCGGACGTTGCGCACCCGCACGACCCCGTCGCCGGCGACTGCGGGGAACGTGCCGAGCGGCGTCGCCAGTTCCGTGGGCGTGCCGAGGGGATGCGGGCCGTCCGGAGCGGTCGGCCCGTCGGTCTCGGTCGGGTCGGGGGTGGTCGGGTCGGTGGTGGTGTTCGGGTCGGTCTGCATCGGGTCGACTCCAGTGGGCGCCCGCCCGGACCGTCCGAGCGGGGTGCGTCGCCAGCGTAGCCGGAGCCCCGGACGGGGGATGAGGTCGTCGCGCAGGAGGAGTAGCGTGAGGGCCGTGCCGCTCTCGGCCTACGGCGTGCTCGTGGGCGCGCTGTCAGAGCATTTCCGGGACCAGCCCGATGACGTCGGGCGCTGGTTCCACGTCAACCTGCGCGTCGTCGCACCGGCCGGCACCTACGCGGTCGCCGTCGACGTCGACAGCAAGAAGTCGGACATCGGCGTGCACTGGAAGCTGCTGCGGATCCGCCGATCCACGCTCGCTCCTGCGAGCGAGGCGTCGTCGGGGTACCACGAGACCGCGCGGACGCGCGAGGCTGGCGCGATCGACCTGATCCGGCATCCGTCGATCGCAGAGCATCCCGGCTGCATCGCCCTCCTCCTCGGCGCACGCCGACGTCCATGGACGGTGGGCGACTTCGCCGAGGCGTCGACCGCGCTGGAGTCCATCCTCGTGATCGGCCGTCGCACGCTCGTCTGGGGCGAGCCGTTCGACGACGGCGGCCTCGGCGTGCACAACGTGCACCAGAACCAGGGCGATCCCGCCGGTTCGCAGTGGTGGCCGGAGAACGGCATCTGGCAGGACGGCGCGGTGATGGTGGAACGGCCCGACGGCGATTTCGACGCGTTCGTGTCGCGGTTCAGCACCCAGGCGGGTCGCACCGACGACCAGGGTCACCCGATCTGAGCCGTCGGCGAAGTGCGGGGCCGGCGCGGCTGCATCCGGGGTGCTCGACTGCCGCGGGTCGGGCAGCGTCCTCGGGCATCCTCCCTCGACCTGCGCGACGCGGGACGGGCCCGGTCGGGCAACCTCTATCCGGCGCGTCGGCGGAGAGGTAGGTTATGCCGCATCGATGCCCCATCGCCCCCGATCCTCGGGCGCTCCGACGAACTCGAACGACTCGGTGCGCTGCTCGGCGGTGCGCGCAACGGCCACGGCGGCGCCCTGCTCATCCGCGGCGAACCGGGCATCGGCAAGAGCACGCTCCTCGACGCGGCCGTGGAGTCCACGCGTGGCATCCGGGTCGTGCGCGCCGACGGGTACGAGGCCGAGGCGTCGATGCCCTTCGCCGCCCTGCAGCGCCTCGGCGCGCCCCTCGCCGAGCACCTGCCGGCGATCCCGCCGCGGCAGGCCGGCGCACTGCGCATCGCGGCAGGCCTGGACCGCGGCGATCCGCCGGATCGATACCTGGTCGGACTCGGCACGCTCTCCCTGCTGGCTGTCGCGGGCGAGGCGGGCCCGGTGGCGTGCGTGGTCGACGACGCGCATCTCCTCGACCCCGAATCGTTCGACGTGCTCGCGTTCGTCGCGCGACGCCTGCAGGCCGAGCGGGCGGCGATCCTCCTCGCCGGGCGGGCTGACGAGCTGCCGCAGGCACGGACCGCCGGGGTGCCCACGCTCGAGCTCACCGGCCTGGGCGCACTCGACGCGGTCCAGCTGCTCGCGCGTTCGGCGGACGAGCCCATCGACCCGTACCTCGCGACGCGGATCGCGGAGGAGACCGGCGGGAATCCGCTCGCGCTCGTCGACCTCGCGCACGAGCTCACGGCGCGGGAGCTGACGGCGACGTCGCTGTCGCAGGCGCCGATGCCGATCGGCCAGCGGCTCGAGTCCCACTACCGCGTCCGACTCGAGGCGCTCCCGGAGGAGACTCGACGGTGGTTGCTCACGGCTGCGGCCGAGTCGACCGGTGACCGCTCGGTCGTCGAGTCGGCGGCGGTCCGGCTCGGGCTGCCCGCCGAGGCCGCGACGCCCGCCGAGCGTTCGGGACTCGTCTCCGTGCACGACGCGATCGCGTTCCGGCATCCGCTCGTGCGCCTCGCGGCGTACAGCGGCATGCCGGCCGACGACCGGCGACGCGTGCACGAGGTGCTCGCCGACCTGATGGTCGATCGCGGGCGCGACGACATGGCGGCCTGGCATGCGTCGTCGGCGACGTCGGGGCCGGACGCCGATGTCGCGGAACGGATGGAGCGTGCGGCAGATGCTGCGGGAGGTCGTGGCGGCATCGTCTCGCGCGCCCGCCTGCTCGCCCGCGCGGCGGACCTCACTCCCGACGGAGACGCCCGCGACCAGCGGCTGCTCGCCGCGGCCGAAGCCGCAACGGCGGCCGGGGCCGCGCAGCTCGCAGGGGAGCTGATCGGGCGCATCGACGTCGCACGGCTCGATCCGGTCGGCGAGGGTCGACTGCTCATGCTCCGCGTGGGGATGGCACTGTTCCTGGCCGACGCCGACGGAGTGCTCACCGCCTCGGCGACCATGCTCCGCGCCGCGGAGCGCTTCCACGGACTCGTGCCCGACCTCGAGCAACGTGCGCTCCTCGGCGCCTTCGAGGTGCTGCTGACCGCGGAGTGGGCGGCGCGCGACGTCACGCTCCCCGAACTCGGACGTCGCGTGACCGAAGGAGCCGATGTCGCGGACGGCCCACTCGCCACGGCGCTGCGCGCGATCGGCGCCCACATCCTCCTGCCGTACGAGGAGGCCGTTCCGCTCGTGCGCGCGGCGGTCGGCATGCTCGTCGAGGCCGACGACGCCGAGCTGCTCGGCTTCGGCAACTTCGGAGTCGCGCTCACGATGGGGCTGTGGGAGGAGAGGACCTGCGTCCGCCTGCTCGAACGGACGGCGGCGGCCGCTCGCGAGGCCGGGGCACTCCAGGTGCTCGACACGACGCTCTGGCTGCTCAGCCTGCTCGAGCTCTACCACGCCGGCCCGGCGGCGTCCGCCGGGTACGTCGAGCAGGTGCGCGACCTCCGGCGGGCGATCGGCTACGACGCCGAGCAGGTGGTGAACGCCGCGTACCTCGCCTGGTCGGGCGCGCCCGCCGAGGTGGTCGAGCAGGTGGCGGAGGGAGCGCTCGCGGCGGGGTTCGGCGGTGTCTGGACCCTCGCGATGACCGGGTTGGGCATTCGCGAGATCGCGGACGGCCGATACCGCGACGCATTCCACCGCTTCGAGCCGATGGTCGCGCGGAAGTTCCTCCAGGTCACGTACCAGCAGCTGCCCGAGTTCGTCGAGGCCGGGGTGCGCGCAGGTCGCCCCGCGGAGGTCGCGGCCGCTGCCGACCGGCTGCGCGCCTTCGCCGCGGCGAGCGGGACGCCGTGGATCCTCGGCGTCGCCGAACGCTCCACCGCGCTGCTCGCCGACGACGCCGACGCCGAGTCTCACTACCTCGCGGCGATCGGGCACCTGCAGCAGTCCGCGGCGCAGCCCGATCTCGCCCGCGCCCACCTCGTCTACGGCGAGTGGCTCCGCCGGATGAAGCGCCGCCGGGAGGCGCGCGAGCACCTGCGCGTCGCGCTCGACCTCTTCACGCGCATCGCGGCGCCCGCCTTCGCGGCGAGGGCGCGCCGCGAACTGGAGGCGACCGGCGAGCACGTGCCGCATCGCGAGCCCGGCGCCGCCGCCGAGATGCTCACCCCGCAGGAGGAGAACGTCGCCCGCATGGCGGCTGCCGGGCACACCAACGCCGAGATCGGCGCGACCCTCTTCATCAGCGCGAACACGGTCGACTACCACCTGCGCAAGGTGTTCCGGAAGCTCGGCGTCACGTCGCGTCGGCAGCTCGGCGAGCGCCTGCCCACGGTCTGAGCGGTCACGACTACGCGCGCCACGTGGTTCGGGCGGGAGTGCCGGGGCGCGAGCATCGAGGCATCCGCTCACCTCACTGCCATGGGCGCGAAGCCACCGGGAGGCCACCATGCCGTACGTCACCGCCGATGACGGAGCCGAGATCTTCTACACCGACTGGGGCGCCGAGGGCACCCCGGTGCTGCTGAGTCACGGCTGGCCGCTGAACTCGGACGCCTGGGCCGCCGCCGCCCGCTTCCTCGCCGAGCACGGGCACCGCGCCATCGCCCACGACCGGCGGGGGCACGGTCGCTCGAGCCGCACCTGGAACGGCAACGAGATGGACACCTACGCCGACGACCTCGCGTGCCTCGTCGACCACCTCGACCTCACCGACCTCACGCTGGTCGGCCACTCCACGGGCGGCGGCGAGATCGTGCACTACCTCGGCCGGCACGGCAGCGCGCGCGTCGCGAAGCTCGTGCTCGTCTCGGCGGTGCCGCCGCTCATGCTGCGCACGGAGGACAACCCGGAGGGCCTGCCGATCGACGTGTTCGACGGCATCCGCGCGGGCGAGGCATCCGACCGGGCCCAGCTCTACCGCGACCTGGCCGACGGGCCGTTCTTCGGCAACAACCGCAACAACGACGTCTCGCAGGGCACGCGCGACGCGTTCTGGCTGCAGTCGATGGCCTGCGGCCACCGCGCGGCCTACGAGTGCATCGCCGCGTTCTCGGCGACCGACTTCCGCGACGACCTCGCGAAGGTCGACGTGCCGACCCTCGTGATCCACGGCGACGACGACCAGATCGTGCCGTTCGAGGTCGGTGGCAAGCGCTCGGCCGAGATGGTCGACGGTGCGACGCTGCTCGTCTACGAGGACGGCGCGCACGGCCTGCCCGACACCGAACGCGACCGGCTGCACGCCGACCTGCTCGCGTTCATCGATTCCTGAGACGGATGCCGCGGCATCCGACCCCGCCCCGACCCGACGCACCCCACTCCCGGAAGGACACCGATCATGACCGATGAGACCACCCCCGACGCCGCCGCACCCGACACCATCGTGCTCGTGCACGGCCTCTGGATGACCCCGCGCAGCTGGGAAGGATGGAAGGAGCGCTTCGAGCAGAAGGGGTTCACCGTGCTCACGCCCGCATATCCCGGCTTCGAGATCGAGGTCGAGGCGTTGCGCGAGAACCCCGACGTGATCGCGAAGCTCACGGTGCCCGAGACCGTCGACCACCTCGCCGGCGTCATCGAGGCACTGCCGCGGCCGCCGATCATCATGGGCCACTCGTTCGGCGGCACGCTCACCCAGCTCCTGCTCGCGCGGGGCCTCGGCGCGGCGGCCGTCGTGATGGACTCCGCCCCCACGGAGGGCGTGCGCGTGACGCCGCTGTCCCAGGTGAAGTCGCTGTTCCCTGCGCTGAAGAACCCCGCGAACCGACGCAAGGCGGTCGCGTTCACCCCGGAGGAGTTCCATTACGCGTTCGCGAACACGCTCTCGCGCGAGGACTCCGACGCCGTGTGGGAGAAGTACGCGATCGCGGCGCCCGGCGAGTGGATCTGGGCCTACGGCCTCATCGCGAACTTCAAGCCCGGCATGCAGGAGACCTGGGTCGACTACGCGAAGGACCGTGCGCCGCTGCTGTTCATCGGCGGCGAGAAGGACCACATCATGCCGCCCTCGGTCAACAGGTCGAACGCGAAGCACTACGCCAAGTCGCCCGCGATCACGGAGTACGTCGAGTTCCCCGGGCGCTCGCACTGGATCTGCGCCGAACCCGGCTGGGAGGAGGTCGCCGACCACGCGCTCGACTGGGCGCTCGCCCACGCGCGGCCGGTGGCCGTGGGCCGGGCCTGATCGGAGCCGGCATGCGGCTGACCAGGATCGGCGGGCCGACCGTGCTCGTCGAACTCGACGGCTGGCGCGTCCTCGTCGATCCGACGTTCGACGCCCCCGGTCGGAGGTACGACTTCGGCTGGGGGACGTCGTCGCGGAAGACGATCGGTCCGGCACTCGGCCCGGACGAGGTGGGCCCGGTCGACCTCGTGCTCGTGAGCCACGACCACCATGCCGACAACCTCGACGACCGCGGACGCACGTTCCTCCGGTCGGCGGGCCGGGTCGTCACGACCCGGAGCGGAGGCCGGCGACTCGGGGCGGAATCGATCGTCGGGCCGGTGGACGGCCTGCGCGCGGGGGAGCACGTCACCCTCGCTGCGCCCCGGGCCGGGCTGCCCGACCTCGAGATCACGGCGACGCCGTGCCGCCATGGTCCGCCGCTCAGCCGCCCGATCGTCGGCGAGGTCGTCGGCTTCGCCGTGCGCCGCGCCGGGGAGTCCCGGGTGGCGCTGTGGGCGAGCGGCGACACCGTGCTGTACGCCGGACTGCGGCGCGCGGTCGGGTCGCTGGACATCGACGTGGCGATCGTCAACGTCGGCGGAGTCAGGTTCGGGCTGACGGGGCCGCTCAGGTACACGATGGACGGCCGGGAGGCGGTGGAGCTCATCGCCCTCGCCGCACCGCGCGTCGCGGCACTCGCGCACTACGACGGCTGGTCGCACTTCCGCGACGGCGAAGCGGGCCTGCGCCGCGCCGTGGACGGCGCCCGCCCGGAGATCCGCGATCGCGCTCGATGGCTGGTCGACGGCGTCGCGGTAGAGGTCTGACGCCGGGGCCCGCTCGCGCGGTCGGCCGGCCGACGCGGCGGGCGGCGAGGAGCGCCCTCGCGGTCAGCCCGCGCGCACCGCCGCGAGGCTCTCGCGCACGATCGCGAGGCCGCGACGCAGTTCGTCCTCGGTGATCGTGAGCGCGGGCAGGAACTTCAGCACCTCGTCGTGGGCGCCGGAGGTCTCGATGACGAGGCCGCGCTCGAAGGCGGCCTTCGACACGCGCCCCGCGAGCGTGCGGTCGGCATCGCACGCGATGCCCTGGAAGAGGCCGCGGCCGCGCACGACGAAGCCGAGGTCGACGTGCTCGGCGGCGATGGCCTCGAGCTCCTCCCGCAGCAGCGCGGACTTGGCGGCGACGCCGTCCATGAACGCAGAGTCGGCCCAGTACGTCTCGAGTGCGACGCGCGCCGACACGAACGCGAGGTTGTTGCCGCGGAAGGTGCCCGTGTGCGCGCCGGGCTTCCAGACGTCGACCTCGGGGCGCAGCAGCACCAGCGACATCGGCAGCCCCGAGCCGGAGATCGACTTCGACACCGTCACGATGTCGGGCACGATGCCCGACTCCTCGAACGCGAAGAACGCGCCGGTGCGGCCGACGCCGGCCTGGATCTCGTCGAGGATGAGCAGGATGCCGCGGGCCTCGGTGATCGCGCGAAGGCGTCGGAGCCACTCGGGGCTCGCGACGTTGATGCCGCCCTCGCCCTGCACGGCCTCCACGATGACCGCGGCGGGCAGGTCGAGGCCCGAGCCCGGGTCGTCGAGCATGCGCCCGAAGAGGTCGAGCGTGTCGACGTCGGGGCCGAGGTAGCCGTCGAACGGCAGCCGCGACACGTCGTCGAGGCCGACGCCCGCCGCGGCGCGGTAGTGGCTGTTGCCCGTCGTGGCGAGGCCGCCGAGGCTCAGGCCGTGGAAGGCGTTCGTGAACGCCACGACGTTCGACCGGCCGGTCGCCTGGCGGGCGACCTTCAGCGCCGCCTCGACGGCGTTGGCCCCGGTCGGGCCGGTGAACTGGAGCTTGTGGTCGAGTCCGCGCGGCGCGAGCACGAGTCGCTCGAACGCCTCGATGAACGCCTTCTTGGCCGAGGTGGCCATGTCGAGGCCGTGGATGATGCCGCCGTGCTCGAGGTACTCGATGAGCGCGCTCGTGAAGGCGGGGTTGTTGTGCCCGTAGTTCAGCACGCCGGCACCGGCGAAGAAGTCGAGGTACTCGCGGCCGTCGGCGTCGACGAGCGTCGAGCCCGACGCCCGGTCGAACACGGTCGGGAAGGCGCGGACGTAGCCGCGCACCTCGGACTCGCGACGGTCGAAGACATCCAGGGCGGTGGCGCTGCTCATGGCAGGGCGACTCCTCTCGAGGAAGGGACGGTGAGATGAGACTACGTCCTCAGCCCGGGAGTCCCGTGCACGCTGCATCCGGCGCGATTCAGCCGGAGGTGGGCGCCTGCCACGAGTCGCCGGGGCCGAGCAGCATGCGCCAGAGCCAGTCCGCCGCGGTCTCCACGGACGGACGCGGCTCGCGCGCGAGCCAGGCCTCGATGACGCCGAGCGCCGAGCCCGCGATGCCGGCGCCGACGACGTCGCGGGGGAGGCCCTCGAATGCCGGGGTGCTGGTCTTCGCGATGCCCTCCCGCACGATCGACTCGAGTCGGCCGCGAAGGCGCGCCATGACGATCGCGGAGCCGTGCGGCCCGAGCACGCGGCGGTACACCTCGGCATTCTGGTCGAGGTGTGCGAGGTAGTCGAAGAGCGCCTGCGGCGGGCCGGTGAGCGGCTCGGCGATCTCGGGCAGGTCGGCTCCCACGAGCTCGGCGGCCGCGTCGAGCGCGTCCGCGAGCAGCGTCTCCTTGTCGGAGTAGTGCTGGTAGAAGCTGCTTCGGTTCACGCCCGCCCGCGCCACGATGTCGGCGACGGTGACCTCCTCGAGCGGATGCTCGCGCGCGAGCGCGAACAGCGCGTCCTGGAGTGCGCGGCGCGTGCGTTCGACCCGGACGTCCATAGGGGGATTCTGCCAGCCGTCATCCACGGAGCATGCGAGTTCACCGACGAATGTCGGATTTCCGACATCCGTCGGTTATTCTCGATGCGGCTCGACGGCGCGCCGATCCATTCACGCGACCCGAAAGGCAGCCCGGCATGGCTGAACTCCTGTACCGCCTCGGCAGGTTCTCCTCACGGCGATCGTGGACCGTGATCACCGGGTGGATCGTGGCGCTCGTGCTCGCCGCCGGCGCATTCCTCGCGTTCGGTGGCACGTTGACCACGAGCATGAGCATTCCCGGCACCGAGACCGACCGGGTGAACGCCCAGCTCACGGACGAGCTCGACGGCCTGGGCGGTGCGGCCGGCACCGTGGTGTTCCAGACGGACGACGGCTCCGCCTTCACGGACGCGCAGGAGCAGCAGGTCGGCGAGCTGCTCGACGACCTCGCCGCCATCGACCGCGTCGACGACGTCGTCGACCCGTTCGAGGCGGCAGCCGACCGCGCCGACCAGGAGCAGCAGCTCGCCGACGGCGTCGCCCAGCTCGACGCCGCCGAGCGGCAGATCGCCGACGGCACGGCGCAGCTCGACGCCGCCGAGGCGCAGCTCGACGCCGGACAGGCCCAGCTCGACGCGGCGATCGCGCAGGCGCAGGCGGACGGCACCTACGCGTTCGCGGAGGCGCAGTTCAGCGCACAGCAGGCCGAGCTCGACCGGAACCGCGCCGAGCTCGACGCGCAGCGCGCCGAACTCGAGGCCGGGGCCGCCGAGCTGCCCGACCAGCGCATGCAGCTCGAGGACGGGCAGCGGCTCGTCGACGCGGCATCCGAGGTCCGCACCGTCTCGACCGACGGCGCGACCGCGACCGGCGTCGTGATGTTCGAGGACGACCTCTTCACCCTCCCCGCCGAGACCAAGGCGGCCGTCGCCGAGGCCCTCGACGCCGCAGGCATCGACGGGGTGCAGGTCGACTACTCGTCCGAGATCGCCTCGAGCATCGACGGGCTGCTCGGCCCCGGTGAGATCGCGGGCGTCGCGCTCGCGCTCCTCGTGCTGATCGTCATGTTCCGTGCGCTGCTGCCCGCGGTGCTGCCGATCGTCTCGTCGATCATCGGAGTGGGGGTCGGCGTCGCCGGCTCGCTCGCCTTCTCCGGTCTCGTCGACATGACCTCGGTCACCCCGGTGCTCGGCGTCATGCTCGGGCTCGCGGTCGGCATCGACTACGCGCTGTTCATCATGAACCGCCATCGCAGCCAGGTGCTCGCCGGCATGGAGATCCGCGAGTCGATCGCGCTCGCCAACGGCACGTCGGGCAACGCGGTCGTGTTCGCCGGCTCGACCGTGCTCGTGGCGCTGCTGGCACTGAACATCACCGGCATCCCCTTCCTCGGCGTCATGGGCACCGTCGGCGCGGCGTGCGTGCTCATCGCCGTGCTGCTCGCGGTCAGCTTCACGCCCGCCGTGCTCGGGCTCATCGGCATCCGGATCGTCAACCGCCGCGCCCGCGCGCAGATCGGCCACGAGGCGCACGCGCGGCCGGACCTGAAGCCCATGAAGACGGGGCGCGCGCTGCTCCGCGCGGCCCTCGCGATCATCGTGCTGCTCGTCGTCGCGATCCCCGCGCTGTCGATGCGCCTCGGCCTGCCCGACGGCTCATCCGAGGCCACGGACTCGACGCAGTACCGGGCGTACACGGCCGTCGCCGACGCGTTCGGCGCCGGCCAGAACGGTCCGCTCCTCGTGACCGCGGCGCTGCCGGAGGGGATCGCCGAGGACGACGTGCCGACGACGCAGGCGGACCTCGCCGAACTGCTCCTCGAGCAGGAGGACGTCGTCGCGGTCGTGCCGGTCGGCGTCTCCGACGACCGCGACTTCCTCGCATTCCAGGTCGTGCCGGTCGACGGCCCGTCGAGTGAGTCGACCGAGCAGCTCGTTCACGACCTCCGCGACCTGTCGCCGCTGTCGGCCGCCGCCGCTGGCGGCATCGCGGGCGTCGACGGCGACATCGACCTCGGCGTCGCTGGCCAGGCGAGCGGCAACATCGACATCTCCGAGAAGCTCGCCGGCGTGCTGCCGGTCTACCTCGCCCTCGTGGTCGGCCTCTCGCTCCTCATCCTGATCCTGGTGTTCCGCTCGATCCTCGTGCCGCTCGTCGCGACCGCCGGGTTCGTGCTCTCGCTCTTCGCCGCGTTCGGGGCCATCGTCGCGATCTTCCAGTGGGGATGGCTCGGCTCCGTGTTCGGCGTGCACGACCCGGGCCCCGTGCTGAACTTCGCGCCGATCATCATCATGGGGGTGCTGTTCGGCCTCGCGATGGACTACCAGCTGTTCCTCGTCTCGGGCATGCGCGAGGCGTACGTGCACGGCGTTCCCGCCCGCACCGCGGTCGTCGCCGGCCTCCGCAACGGCCGAGTCGTCGTCGCGGCGGCGGCGATCATCATGACCGCGGTGTTCGGCGGGTTCGTCTTCTCGCACCTCACGATGGTCCGGCCGCTCGGCTTCGGCCTCGCGATCGGCGTGCTCTTCGACGCGTTCATCGTGCGGATGCTCCTGATCCCCGCGGTCATGCACCTGCTCGGGAACTCCGCATGGTGGCTGCCGAAGTGGCTCGACCGGATCCTGCCGAACGTCGACGTCGAGGGGGCCGCGCTCGAGCGCAGCCACCCGGTGCACGGGTCGTCGGCGGCCGCGCGTGCCGGGGCGGACGCCGCTGCTGACGGGTCCGCGGAATCGGCGGAGGACGAACGGCAGACGGTCGGATAGTCGCCGACGGATCCCGGGCGCTCCGGTCGACCGTCAGGTGATCACGGTCTCCAGCCGCTGCGCGCGCAGCGCGGCGACGTACGCGAGCGCCTGGTCGAGCCTCCGGGGTCGCCGGATCCGCATCGCGTACCGGAAGCGCTCGCCCGGGGCGGCCGGGATCACGTTCGGGCTGGCGGCGCACGAGGCGTCGCCGAACCGGATGCTGATGCTGCCGTCGCCGTTCCTGATGAGGTCCCGGCCGGCGAAGCCCGAGCGGACGGGATCGAGGTGGCCCCCGTCGTCGAACTTCAGGATCGAGTAGGAGCCGCTGTCGGGATCGACGGGTGGCGGCTCGAACGTCCAGATGTCGCATCCGCTGCTCGTCGCCGTCGCCTCGAAGTACAGGCCGTGCTCGGCGGGGAGGCTGCCCCAGCCGAGGGCCGTGCCGACGAGGTGGGCGTCGCGATCCGTGTCGCGCCTGGTGCCGAACGCCGTCGTCAGGTCGACGTCGCCGGCGCGTCGCACGAGGCCCGCGGCGACCGATCGTCGCGAGGCGTCGTCGTAGGACCGCGCGCGGTACGGGTACGACGTCGCGGCGTCGATCCGGCGGGCGTCCTGGAGTTCGCGGGCGCGCGGGAGCCCGCTCTCGACGCCGGTGCGCCCGAGCACGTACAGGTGCGTGCCGCGGGTGAGGTCCGCATTCGCGACCGTCACCGATTCGCCGGGTCCGACGACGGCGAGCACGTAGTGGGCCTCGTCGATGAGCGCGTCGGCCTGGTACTCGTCCGACGGCGCGAGCGACACCGTCGCGCGCCGGGTCACGTCGACGACGGCGTACGAATGCAGCACGTCGGGGTCCGGCCGGACCGCCGACGACGCCACGAACGGCTCGCGCTCGTGGTGGAAGCGGTTCACCGGCGTCCGCCTCGCCTGCGCCGCGAAGTGATGCGCGGACTCCGCCCGCGTGAAGTTCCGGTTGGTGACGCGACGCGGCATCGGCGGCCTCCCTGCCTGGTGGGGCTCCGCCCGACGGGCTCGGCCCGGTGGGCTCGGGTGCAGTCTGGCAAGGATGCGGCGAGGCGGGTAGGCCTTGCGGTCCGCGGCGTGCACGGGATCACGGCCGGGCGGGGCGCCGTGCGCAGACGGATGCCGCGGGGATCCCCCTCCCCGCGGCATCCGTGGCCCTCATGCCGGATCGATCAGTTCGCGACCCCGCCGCAGAGCACCGGCACCGTCGCCTCGAGCGGGATGCCCGCGCCGAGCGAGGACGAGCGGCTCGAGAACGGGTCGGCCGGGTTGAAGGCGTACGACCCGTTGCGGTCGAAGTCGATGCCGTGCACGACCACCTGGACGGTGCCCGCGTCGGTGTAGCCCGGAACGTCGGTGAACGTGCGCTGGTAGTACAGGTAGCCGTTCGCGTCCGCCATCGCGAACCGGTCGAGCGCCAGGGCGCTCGCGGGCGAGACGTCGCCCGTCGAGGTGAGCGAGGTCAGGATGCCGCCGTAGAACGGCGCGCCGTCGAGGACGGTGACGACGCCGTCGGGACCGGCGGCCGCGGGTCCGGGGCAGGCCATGTCGGTCGCGTCGCCGGGAACCCCGTGGAGGTGCATGGCGTGGGGGAGGTTCGGGGAGAGCCCCCACGCCTCCACCGTGACCTGCAGCTTGCCGTTGGGCAGCGCCTTGACCCGGGTCGTGCCGCTCGCACGGCTCTCGGGCACGTCGGCGGGCTGCACGGCGTCCAGGCTGTAGCTGTAGCTCGCGACCTTCTCCGACGGGTTGGCGTCGTGGCCGGCGTACGCGGCGGTCGCGCCGCCGAGTGCCAGGGCGATGGTCGCCGCCGTGGCGACGATGATGCGTGGTGCGTTCTTCATGTCGTACTCCCTCGTAGCGTCGGGCGTCGGGTCCGCGCCCGTGCAGGGGATTCGGAGCGGGGCCGCATCCGGATGGGATGGAGGCGCGCCGGGGTTCGGATCAGTCGAAGAACCGCACGCTCGTCACCCTCATCGCGTCGCCCTCGGTGCGGACCACGCACCGCACGAGGGCGTGGTGGGTGGCCCCGGAGTCATCGACGAACGTGACGGTGCCGGAGACGCGCTGCGCGCCATCCGCCTCCGCGACCTCGAGCGAGTCGGCGAGCTCGACCGCAGTGTGTCCGCGGCCCTCGAGGCGATCGGTCGCCGCAGCGCGGCACGCGGATTCCGCGGTGGCAGGCGTCGGGGGTGCGGCGATGGCGACCGCGACGATGATCGCGACCACCGCGACGACGATCACGGGTGCTGCGATGCGGAGCCACAACGGGATCCGGGCGAACCACCCTGCGGGCTGCGGTTCTGCGCTCATGGCGCGACCATACGCCGATCGGGCGCTCGCGGCATCCAGCGATGAAATGCAACCGAGCGGTTGCGTCTGGGCCCACGCTGTGCAACTCTAGAGTTGCAGTTCGAATCGAGAGGAACCATCATGGTGAGCATGACCGACAACCCGCCCTCCATCGTCGACGAGGGCACGTACTCCGTGCGACGCACCATCCGCATCGCCGCTCCCGTCGAGAAGGTCTGGGCCGCCGTCACCGAGCCCGAGCACATCTCGCGCTGGTTCGGGCGGACGGTGCTCGATGGCGCCGGCGTCGGCGCCGAGGGCACGATGACCTTCGAGGGCTACGGTGCCGTGCCGATCCGGGTCGAGGCGATCGACGCCCCGCGCTCGGTCACGTACCGCTGGGGCAACGACGACGCGCTCGGGCACCTGCCCGACCGGGTCGAGGAGGCCACCTCGACGGTGTTCACCTTCACGCTCCAGCCCGTGCCGGATGGAGGAGGCGCGGAGGGTACGGCGAGCGGCGGCACCGAGCTCACGGTCGTCGAGACCGGGTTCGACCGCACCTCCGACCCCGCGAAGAACATGGCCGAGCACGCCAAGGGCTGGGTCGGCGAGCTCGACAAGCTCGTCGCGCTGCTCGAGGGCGCCGCATGACCACGGGGACGCTGGTCCCGGTGTTCGCCGCGCTCGGAGACGAGACCCGGTGGAGCATCCTGGCGGCACTCGGCGAGGGCGACGCATCCGCGTCCGCCCTCGCCGGGCGCCTGCCCGTCACCCGGCAGGCGATCGCGAAGCACCTCGCGGTGCTCCAGGAGGTCGGCCTCGTCGAACCGATCCGCGTCGGCCGCGAGGTGCGCTACCGCGTGCTCGGGTCGCAGCTCGGCGAGACCGCTCGCCGGCTCGAGGCCATCGGCGCCGAGTGGGACCGCCGCCTGGCCGCGATCAAGGAGATCGCCGAGGGACTGTAG
The DNA here is from genome assembly GCF_042672355.1 of Agromyces binzhouensis. NCBI lineage: Bacteria > Bacillati > Actinomycetota > Actinomycetes > Micrococcales > Microbacteriaceae > Agromyces > Agromyces binzhouensis. Next base: position 370,662 of record NZ_JBHXVJ010000004.1, read on the forward strand.
GACCCGCTGGACCAGGCGCTCGCCGGCGGCCCGACCGATGCCGAGGCTCGGCATCAGCCGGCCGGCCGGGTCATCCCGCTGCGTCGAGGATGACGTCGGCGACCGCGCCCGGATGGCTCATCATCGCGACGTGCGAGCTGTCGAGCTCGATCGTCGTCGCGCCGGCGCGCTCGGCCATGACCCGCTCCGCCTCCGGAGGGATGGTGTGGTCCTGCGAGGCGACGACGTACCAGCTCGGAATGCTCTCCCACGCGGGCTCGCCCGACGGGGTGAACAGCGCCTGCAGCGCCGCAGGGCGCTGCGAGGCGGCCATCACCGCGGTCTGCTTCCTGGGCAGGTCGGCGGCGAACAGCTCGTGGAAGTACGCCGGGTCGATGTAGCCGTCCGCGTCGCCCTCGGGCGCGCCGGGGTACGGCCGGATCACGATGTGGTCGGCGAGGTCGGTGTGCCCGCCGCCCAGCGCGTTGGCGTCGACCAGCCGCTCGCCCTCGTCGAGCGCGTAGGCCGCGACGTAGACGAGCGCCTCGACGTGCTCGAGGCCGGTCGCCGCGTTCGTGATGACCGCGCCGCCGTACGAGTGGCCGACGAGCACGATCGGGCCCTCGATGCTCTCGAGGATCGAGCGGACGTACGCGGCATCCGCCATCAGCCCGCGCAGCGGGTTGGACGCGGCGAGCACCGTGTATCCGCGCTTCTGCAGCCGCTCGGTCACGTCGTTCCAACCCGACGAGTCGGCGAACGCCCCGTGGACGAGCACGATGGTCGGCTTCGGTTCGGACGGTGCGCGCGCGACATCGGCCGCGGCCGGGATCGCGACCGAGATCACCGTCGCGGCGGCGACGGCCGCGACGGCGATCGCGACGCGGATCGGGCCACGACGGGACTTCTGGTTCGTGGCGTGCATGATGGACCTTCCTCACACTCCGGGACGGCGTTCTCAGCCCGGATGGGCGCGGCCGTCGGGACCCACACTCCTGCGAGGCGGAGGCACGCCGAACCACGCACGGCACGTAGTCGTGGTGGACGTGCGGGGTCCGAAGCGGCTCGGTCCGGCGTTCGGCGCGGCGATCCGGGGTCGGCGTACGCCGATGGAGCGTGCGTCGGCGAGAATGGAACCGAACGTTGACGATGACGACGAGGGTGATCGAGATGGGCGAGCAGCAGGTGGATGCGACGACGGATGCCTCCGGCGGCATGCACACGCCCGGGCACCACGCGATCGGATGCCCCGAGTGCTTCGTCGAGCTGCAGCAGAACCACGACTGGTGGAAGGCGCGTCCCGAGGGCTCCCGGCTCGTCGGCCTCGTGGTGCCGCGCGACGACATGCCGCCGATCCTCGAGCAGCGCGTCGCGCTCACGCGGTTCGGCGTCCAGATCCTCGACTTCCGCTACCCGACGCCCGACATGCCCGAGACGTGGGAGCAGCGCCTCGGTCGCCTGTTCGCCACGCTGCAGGCCGGCGACGTGCTGGTCGTCGTCAACGAGCTCGCACTCGGCCGGTCGCCCGAGGAGGTCGCCCGCACCATCCGCACCCTGCGCCGCCACAACCTCGTGGTGAAGGTGCTGGGCAGGGGCGCGCCGCACCTGGAGGACGCGCGCGGGTGACCGCGCGAGTCGACCGCCCATGACGTCGGACCGCCTCCTCGCCCGTTGGCGACTGCGGTCGCAGCTGCTCGCGTCCTCGGTCGCGGACGCGGAGACGGTCGTTCGGACGCTGCTCGGCGTGCAGGCGGAGAACCCGTCGCAGTCGGCATGGGCCGTCGCGACGCGCACGCACTCGCCCGATCGCGAGGACCTCGCCGGCGCGCTCGCCGACGGGCGCGTGATCCGCACGCACGTGCTCCGCCCCACCTGGCACTACGTGCACGCCGACGACCTCCGCTGGCTGCTCGAGGTCACCGCGCCTCGCGTGCTCCCTGTCGCCGACCGGCAGCTGCAACCCCTTGCCGAGCGGATGACCCGGCTCACCGATGCGGTCGCGTCGATGCTCGCGGCGACGCCCGACCGCACCCGGAACGAGGTCGCCGCGGGGCTCGCGGAGCGCGACCAGCCGCTGAGCGGCTTCGAGCTCATGCTCCTCCTCGCGCACCTCGAGCTGCACGGCATCGTCTGCGGGGGCGCGCCGCGCTCGGGGGAGCACATGTACGCGCTCCTCGACGACCGGGTGCCCGCCGGCCCACCCCGCGATCGCGACGAGGCGCTCGCCGAGCTCGCCGCTCGATACCTCTCGTCGCACGGTCCCGCGACCGAGCGCGACCTGGCCTACTGGGCGACGCTCACCCTGACCGACGCGAGGCGCGGTATCGCGGGCGCGGACGATCGGCTCGACTCGTTCGAGCACGACGGGCGGACGTTCTGGCACGCGGCCGGCGAGTCGACGCCATCCGTCGACCGCTCGAACCGCGGCGCTCGGGCCCACCTGCTGCAGGTGCTCGACGAGATGTACCGCGGCTACCAGGACTCGCGGTGGGTGATCGACGCCGGCGGGCTCGTCTCCCGCGCGCTCGGCGCGGCGATCGGCATGGCGCTCGTCGACGGGCAGATGCTCGCCGGCATGCGGCGCCGGATGGCGGCCGATGCGGTCAGGTTCGAGCTCACGCCGTACCGGGAGCTGCGGGCGGGGGAGCTCCGGGCGATCCGGGACGCGGCCGAGCGGTACGGCGGGTACCTCGGGCTCGCGCCGCGGCTGGAGTTCGTCGGGTAGCTGCCGCGCCCCGGGTCAGCGCCGCGGGCTCGGCGGACGCCGGCGCTCCCAGGCGCCGGCGATGTGGGAGCGCATGGCCTGCTCGGCAGCACGGTCGCGTCGACCAAGTTCCCTGCTGGTCCGTCGCGACCCGCTCACGCAGCCAGCCGGATCACCGCCCGAGCGATCGCGCACACGATGTCGCGCGAGTACGACGTGTCCGTGACCTGGTCGGTGCCGCGATGGTAGTTCGGATTCGGGTCGGCGCCCGGTTCGGTCGGCAGGTTGGCGAAGAAGTCCTCGCTCACCAGTACTGCGCCCCAACCCTGCTGCTGGAACGCTGCGTGGTCGGAGCGATTGATCGCGCCGTCCGAGACGTCCCGGTCAGGGGAACCGCCGTGCCCGGTGCCGCGATAGACCTGTGCCGGCGCCAGGGCCCCGTAGCTCGCCGCAGCATCCGCCACGACCTGCGCGGTGGGCAGCCCGAGGTCCCGCACCGCGGGATCGGTGTATCCGGCGTGGATCTCGAATATCCGGTTCGCGTCGGAGTTGTAGCCCATCATGTCCGTGCAGATCACCGCCTCGACCGGCGCGCCCATGGACTTCAGCAGCCCCGCGTAGGCCTTCGAGCCGACGAGGCCCGACTCCTCCGAGTTGAAGAAGCAGAAGCGCACGGTGTGCGTCAGGAGCCCGGCGAAGCCGGCGAAGTACCGCGCCAGTGAGAGCACGGCCGCAAGGCCCGAGCCGTTGTCGTCGCGGCCGGGCGCGGGATCGGTCGTCGGGTCGAACCCGGGTTGGAACCCTGCGGTGGAATCGAGGTGTGCGCCGACGATCACGAGTCGGGCGCCCCACCCCGGATTCGGACAACGCAGTTCCCACCATGGATACCAGGGGCGCAGCCCCAGGATCCGCTCGAGCTCGGAGCGCAGTTGCTCATCCGACAGACGCACCGGGTCGTCGCCGGGAAGACCGTCGCGCAGCAGCGACGCCGCATCGCCGGATCGCAGGTCGGCGCGGCCCATGGGTTCGCACAGCAGACCGCGGATGCGCCGCTCGACCTCGGGCCGGATGCGGAGGTGACCGGTTCCTGGGAGGTCGGCGATGATGTTCGACCGCGTCGCGCCGCCGTGGACGTAGTCGTGGCGGAACGGGCAGTAGCCCATCGCCCGCAGGTCGGCGAGCAGGGCGGCCTCGGCGCGCGCGTTGTCGGGATGTGCGACGTGGCGCGACGCGATCGGTCCCGCCGCATCGAGCGACGCCACCCCCGTGTAGCGGTCGAGGTCCGACGAGTAGTGCGCCGTCACGGTCGAGCACTTCGGACGCATCCATTGGGTCAGTCGCTGCCGGACCGGGTCGACGGGCACCGGCTCGAAGATCGCCGAGGGGATCCGGTCGAGGTCGAAGTCGACGACGGGCTCGACGTCGGCAGGCGGCGTCAGCAGCCCGGGGTCGGGTGGGAGGAACTCCGTGTGCCCGTGCCTGCCGTGCACCCCGAGGGAGTCCACGTCCTCGCCGGCGTCGAGCGCCACGAGCAGCTGGCCGGGCTCGACGTACAGCACCCGTGTCGTGTCGAACCCGGAGAGCGCCGCGCGGGCGCCCTCATCGCTCCCGTCGGGGCGGATCCAGACGAGGTCCTGCGTCGCCGGATCGTACGAGAGCGGATGAACCGCCAATCCGAGCGTCGCGGCCTCGACGAGTCGCTCCTCGGAGAACAGGCCGAAGATCGCCCAGTCGGCTCCCTCGGGCGCAGGCTGGAACTGCATGGGCACGACGTCACCGCCGGCAGCGAGCCGCTCGAGTGTGCCGCGCGGGCCGGCGACGCGTGCGGGCCGAGGATCGGCGCCGCGGGCGAGCATCGGCAGGAGCGCGGGATGGGCCGCGGGCACGAGCCCCGCCGCACGGGCCTCGGCGCGCAGGCTGCGGTCGGCGCTGACCAGCGCGGTCGTCGCGACGTGCTCGGCGGGCGCCGGCGCGGGCGAATGCCATTCGCCGCCGAGTCGCAGCGCTCCGACGGGTACGACCCGCGCCCCGATCAGCGAACGGGGCAGCTCGTCGATGAGGTCCGCTCCGTGCCTTCCGGGCACCGCGAGGATGACGTCGACGCCGATGGCGCGACCCGCGGCGACGGCGTCGCGGGCGGTCGTGGTCAGGTCGAGCCCGACCGCGCGGCCGTCGTGTTCGCGTACCGTGCCGCTGGCCTGGTCCAGCACGATGACGGCACTGGTGATGGGATGCATGGTGCTCCTCCTGGGGTCGGTCGCGTGGTCGCATGGAGAGCGGGCGGCGGGCCCGGCCCCGCCGCCCGCGGGTGCTCAGTCCTCGTCCTGCTCGAGGTCGAACTCCATCCGCACGGTCCGGATCCGACGGTTCCCGACGGTCCGCCCGTCCTCGCGCAGGAGGTCCAGGATCTCCTCGATGGTGGGCCGTGCCGCGGTCGCCGCATCGACGGCGCGGACCGCGGAAGCCACGTCGGCTCCGTCGCCGGCCGACTCGTCGTCGGAGTCGTACGGCTTGCGGTGGGGGCGCCCATCGCGGTCGGCCTCGAACGAGAGCCGGTACGTCATGCCCCCGACGAGGTCGTCGTCGACGTAGGTTCGCACCACGATCTCGTCGTCGCCCTTCGCGATCGCCCGCTTGACGTGTCCGGGCACGAGTCGCTCGCCGGGCTCGACGGCCAGCACGACCTCGCGCCGCTCGCGCGGTCCGAGTTCGAACTTCGCGCCGCCGTCCGACCGGACGTCGAGGTCCCAGCCGAGCTCTCGCAGGAACCGAGGCAGCTCGATCTCGAGCCGGACCGTCACGACACGGCGGAACGGATTGCGGATCCAGATCACGTGCTCGCGCAGCTGCTTCAGGATGCCGCGCAGGCTCGGGTACACCGGGCTGACGTTCCGCTGTCCGATGTTGTTGTCGAACGGCACGAGCCGGTGCTCCGGGATCGGTCCGGTGATCGTCGTGTCGTTGCCCGGATCGCCCGTCGCGTGGGCGATCGCGAGCAGGCACTCGTGGCCGACCTGGGTCGGCACGAACGTGAACGGGCCGACGATGGCGCTGCCGCCGGTTGCGATCGATGGCCCGGTCAGTGTGGGGGTCGTCATCGGCGTCCAGTCCCCCGGGAACGTGAGGCCCGATCCGGGGAGCGCATGGTACGCATCCACCCGGACCCCGTCCGCCGTCTGCGTGCCGCGGTTCTTGACGCGTACGTACATGTAGTTCGTGACGCCCACGATGGGCTGCTCGTGGGTGGTGCCGCCGTCCGGCGACCGCCGAACCCACATGTCCTGGCAGGACCAGTGGTTGGCCTGGTACTGGTACTCGCCCGCGCGCCCGTCGTCGATGTAGACGTCGACATCGGGCGGCAGCCCCTCGGTGCTGACCGTGTTCGGCTGTCCGGGTGCCGCTCCCGGCTGGAAGAGCCCCTGCTTCTCGAACGCCCAGCGGACGACCTTGTGCAGCGCGCCGCCGGCGATCCCCTTGAAGGTCGGGGTGGTTCGGTCCGCTGTCTGCAGCTGGCCGACGAACACCTCCGGGAACTGCGTCATCGCGGTCATCTGACCGATGGCCTTGAAGATCAGGAACGCCGCCGTCTCGGCCGCACGCTGCCGCGTGCCGAAGCTCGCCGCGTCGCCGCCGATGGAGCGGTAGAGGCGGAACAGCGTGGTCGAGAGCACCTGCTCGCCGCCGTACTGCGCGTTCCAGTTCGGTCCGAACCAGGCCCACCCGGCGGCGATGCTGCGGTCGTGGCGGCGGTCGAGTCCGGGTAGCCCGGCGTGGACCCAGGGGAAGGTGTCGAAGCGATCAGCGGCCTGCGAGTCGGGGTCGTTCAGGATCGAGGCCAGGCCGTCTCCGGCTGAGTGCGCGAAGCCGAAGTTGGGGCTCGACACGTGGTCCCACAGCAGACCGTGGCCGAACTCGTGCCACGCGACCCGGTTGGAGGTCGCGATGCCGACCGGTTGGCCCGGCATCATCCGACCGAACCGGAGCTCGAGGAGCCCGGTTCCGGTGGCGTTGCCGGGTGCCTGAGCGTTGATCGCATCGCCGAGGGCACGATGGTCGACGGGAACGGGGAAGCTCGTGCCGCCGAAGTACGCGGCGACATTGAACCCGAAGTCCTGCATCGTCCGGAACAGGCGATCGCAGTTGTGGTACGCGCACGTCGCGGCGAACTCGTCGGTTCGGACGTCGTAGCCGAACTGGCCCGTCGGCGTCGTGATCGTGGGGGGTGCCGCGACCGGAGCCTGGGTGTCGGCCACGCGGACGTAGTTCCCGGTCAATGGCTGCGGCGTGCTCGAGGCGATCCCGGCCATCGTCTGCGAGGTGCGGAAGGGGTTCAGCTGCGCATTCGTGGCCGCCGCGGTGATCGCAACGCCGTTCTGCGTCTGCGGATCCTGGTCGAACACGAGCCCGGTCGCTGCGGCGACGAGGGGTCGCAGGTAGAGGACGTCGCCGCTCTCGGGCTCGACGAGTGCGCGCCAGTTCACCGGCGCCTGGTCCGACTCGAGGGAGGCGCGGAACAGGATCTCATCGACGATGTAGTGCTGTCCCTTGGCGAGTCCGTCGATCGTGGTGGGCCTCAGTTCCGGGATCTCGACGCCCGGTCCGCCGATGCAGGCACCCTCCTGGTGCTCCTCTCGATCGTCGGGCTCGTACCGGTAGACGACCTGGCGTTCGATGCGCGCGTCGGCCATCCCCGGCAGCTCGAACCCGAGGTGCTTCTTGAGCGCGGGCTTGGTCACCCTGCGGGCATCGTGGGTCGGCTCGAGGGCCTCGGGGTTCTCGATCTCGACGGAGCCGTGAGCCGAGGACTGTGTGGACTCGAGCTCCATCGTGCGCCCGTCGATCTGGAAGCCGACGGTGGCGCCGAACACCTCCAGCCCCATGGCGGTCTGCCGGTACACGACGACCGGATTGCCCGCGATCTCGCGTTCTGCGGCGAACTCGAGCATCGGGGCGGAGGTGTCGGCTGCGAGGCCGGCGTCTCGGATGCCCGCGACGCGGGCGTCGGCGAGGCCGATCTCCTCTGGCATCGCGCGCAGGTAGTGGTCGGCAACCTGCTGCGCCGTGGCGTGTGGTGCGAGGGCCTGTGTCTCGGGCGTCGCCGGTCGCTGGACGAACACCACCTCGCCATACTCGTTGCGAACGACTGAATCGGCCATCTTCCCTGTCCTCTCGTGCGAGGGTCCTTCATCGTCTGGGGTCAGCGCGGAACCGGCCCGATCGGACGATGGTCCGAACGTGGCTGCGATTCGTGTGCCGGCCCGGGCACCACCGACATGGATGGGACGCGGACGCCCGGGTACACGCCGCCGCCCGGGAGTTCACCCTCGGATGAGCTCGACGTGCGATCGTGTGACTGGGTCATCGCCGGTGTTCCACGGTTTCGTCGGCAGTTCGGTGGGGCGGTCGCCTTCGGGTCGCCGTTTCGGACGTCGGGAGCGATCGCGGTCGTGCCCAACCTCGTCCGATCCGATGGGTTCGTCATCAGTGCATGCCCGGAGATCGGGTGCGGGGGTCCCGGATCGGGGAGGCGGACGCGGCGGATCAGCCGAGCAGGAAGTGCTGGCGACCGATCGGGCTCTTGACGCGCCCCCGACTTTCGGAGTAGCGTCGATCATGAAATCGGTCGATCGACCGAACGAAACGAGGGGGAAGGCGAGATGCCGACCAACACGACCGTCGCCAGCATCCTGGACGCGACCCGCCGACTGGTCGTCGACCAGGGATACGCGGCGCTCTCGACGCGCAAGGTCGCCGACCTCGCGGGCGTGCCGCTGTCGCAGATCCACTACCACTTCGGTTCCAAGGAACTGCTCGTGCTGAGCATGCTCGACGCCGAGAACGCGCAGCTGCTCGAGCGTCAGGGGGCCATGTACGCCGAGGACGAGCCGCTGTCGCAGCAGTGGGCGACCGCGTGCGACTACCTCGACGACGACCTCGCCTCCGGGTACGTGCGCGTGCTGCTCGAGATGATGGCCGCCGGCCTGTCCAACGACCTCATCGGCGAGCGCGTGCACGACATCATCCACGGCTGGTCCGAGGTGCTCACCACCGCCGCCCGCCGGCACGCCGATCAGGGCTTCTCGTTCGGGCCCCTCAGCATCGAGGAGGTCGTCGCGCTGACCTCGGCGGCGTTCGTCGGGGCCGAGCTCCTGATCCTCTCCGGCCACGAGGAGGACCTCCCGCTGCGCCCCGCCCTGCGCGCGATCGGCACCCTCATCGAGGCCGGCGAGCGCGCCATGGCTCGCCAGGTGGCGTGATGGAGGTCGCCACGCCCACGCTCGAGGGCGACATCGAGCGCGCCGGTGCGTCGATCCACTACGAGGTCTACGGCGACGACGGGCCGACGATCCTGCTGCTGCCCACGTGGGAGCTCGTGCACGAGCGCGTCTGGAAGATGCAGGTCCCCTACCTCGCACGGCACTTCCGCGTGGTCGTCTACGACGCGGTCGGCGCCGGCAACTCGTCCCGCCCGCTCGACCCCGCTCGCTACACGTTCGGCCACCGGGTGGCCGACGCGATCGCCGTCCTCGATGCCACCGGGACGGATGCCGCGGTGGTCGTCGGCTACTCGATGGGCGGCGAGATCGCGATCAACCTCGTGGCGATGCACCCGCAGCGGGTCCTCGGGATCGTCTCGATCTCGGGCCACCACCCGTGGGTCGTGCCGCTGTCGGAGCGGACCCCCGATGTGCCGTACGACCCCGTGGCGAACCCCGAGCCCGAGGGCTGGGGCAAGTTCGACTTCGACTACTGGCAGCGCGACTGGCCCGACTTCGTCGAGTTCTTCATGTCGGAGGTCGCCTCCGACCCGCACTCGACGAAGGCCTGGGACGACCTCGTCGAATGGGGGCTCGACCAGCGGCCCGACGTGCTCGCCTGGTCGATCACCGACGACTACGACGAGCTCACGGTCGAGGAGCTCCGGCGCCGCCTCGAGGCGCTCGAGATCCCCGCCCTGCTCATCCACGGCACCGAGGACCACATCACGTCCTTCGCGTCCTCCCGGATCATGCAGGAGATCATCCGCGGCGCCGAGCTCCTCGCCATCGAGGGCTCCGGGCACGCGCCGCAGGTGCGCTACCCGGTCCGCGTGAACCACGCGATCCGCGCATTCGCCGACCGCATCTTCGGCACGACCCGGCTCGACGGCACCTGGTGGGTGGGTCCCGGCCGCGCGCAGTCGGTGCTCTACCTCTCCTCGCCGATCGGACTCGGCCACGCCCGCCGCGACCTCGCGATCGCGCAGGAGCTGCGGGCGCTGCATCCGGACGTGCGGATCGACTGGCTGGCCCAGGACCCGGTGACGCGGGTGCTCGCGGTCGCGAACGAGCGCCTGCACCCGGCATCCGCCGCCCTCGCCAGCGAGTCCTCGCACATCGAGCACGAGAGCGGCGACCACGACCTGGCGGTGTTCCAGTCGCTCCGGAACATGGACGAGATCCTCCTGCACAACTTCATGGTGTTCGAGGAGGTCGTCGCCGCAGGGGAGTACGACCTCGTCATCGCCGACGAGTCGTGGGAGGTCGACCACTACCTGTTCGAGAACCCGAACCTCAAGCGCGGGGCGCTCGCCTGGATGACCGACTTCGTCGGCTACCTGCCCATGCCCGCGCGCGGGCCGCGCGAGGCGGCGGTGGCCGCCGACTACAACCTCGAGATGATCGAGCACGTCGAGCGCTTCGGCCGCATCCGCGACGCCGCGGTGTTCGTCGGCACGGCCGACGACATCGTGCCCGACGCGTTCGGCCCCGGCCTGCCGAGGATCCGCGATTGGACGGAGGAGCACTTCGACTTCTCCGGGTACATCACCGGGTTCGACCCGGCGGCGCTCGGCGAGAAGGCCGAACTGCGGGAACGGCTCGGCTACCGCGACGACGAGCGCGTCGTCATCGCCGCGGTCGGCGGGTCGGGCGTCGGCGCCTCGCTGCTGCGGCGCATCGTGGCCGGCGCGGAGGCGGCGCACCGCGCCATCCCGGGCCTGCGCATGATCGTCGTGACCGGGCCGCGCATCGACCCGGCGAGCCTCCCGCAGGTGCCCGGCGTCGAGTACCGGGCGTACGTGCCGAACCTGCACGAGCACCTCACGGCGTGCGACCTCGCCATCGTGCAGGGCGGCCTCACGACGACGATGGAGCTCACCGCCGCGAAGGTGCCGTTCATCTACGTGCCGCTGCAGGAGCACTTCGAGCAGCGCTTCCACGTGCGCGCGCGCCTCGACCGCTACCGGGCCGGCCGCTTCATGGAGTACGACGACCTGACGCCCGAGGCGCTCGCCGCGGCGATGGCCGAGGAGATCGGCCGGACCGTCGACTACCGCGATGTCGAGACGGATGGCGCGGCGCGCGCGGCGGCGATGATCGGGCGGTTGCTCTGAGCCACCGAGGCGGGCCGCGGTGCGCACCGCCCGTGCGCAC
>NZ_JBHXVJ010000005.1:0-344627 GCF_042672355.1 Agromyces binzhouensis
AGGCGCATCCGCCAGGATGCGCCTTCGCCACGTCTCGGTCGGTTCCCGTTCGCGTCCCGCGCCTCAGAGATCGGCGAGCAGCGAGATCGGACGCTCGATGCAGCCCGCGACGAACGTGAGGAACGCGGCCGCTTCGGCGCCGTCGCACACCCGGTGGTCGAACGAGATCGTGAGCTCGGTCACCGTTCGCACGACGATCGCGCCGTCGACCACCCACGGCCGCTCGACCAGTCGTCCGATGCCGAGCATCGCGGCCTCGGGGTGGTTGATGATCGCGGCGGAGCCGTCGACGCCGAGCGTTCCGTAGTTGTTGAGCGTGAACGTGCCACCGGTGAGCGCGTCGGGCGGGAAGGCGCCCGTCGTCGCCTGGTCCGTGCGCGCCTGGATCGCGTCGCGCAGGTCGCGGAGCGACATCCGCTCGACGCCGTGCACGACGGGCACGAGGAGGCCCCGCGGGGTCTGCGCGGCGAGCCCGAGGTTGATCCCGGAGTGCAGGACGAGCTCGTTCCGATCGGCGTCGAAGCTGGCGTTCAACGACGGATGCCGCCGGAGCCCGGCGATCACGAACCGGGCGACGAGCGCGGTGATCCCGAACTTCTCGCCCGTCGCCGCGTTCAGCTGGCGCCGCGCGGCGAGGAGCTCGGTCGCGTCGACGTCCATCCAGACCGTGGCCTCGGGGATCTCGCGCCGAGAGCGCGTGAAGTGCGCGGCGGCGGCCCGCTGCATGCGGTCGAGCGGAACGCGCTGCTCGCCCGCGCGGGGCGCCGACGGCGTCGCGACGGCGTCGGGCAGGGACGGCATCGCGGTCGGCGTTCCGCGACCGGCTCGCGCCTCGTCGAGCTCGGTGATGAACGCCTCGACGTCCGCCCGCACCACGAGGCCGTCCGGTCCGGTGCCGAGCAGCTCGCTCGCGTCGAAGCCGTGCTCGCGGGCGAGCCGGCGGACGATGGGGGAGATGACGGGGGAGTGTCGCCCGTGTTCGAGCGTGTGCGCGGCATGCGCCTCGGCGAGGGCGGCCTCGTCGATGTCCTCCGGCGCGCCGGCTGACGGCGAGCCGGCCGCGCCGGCGGAGCCAGCGTCGGGCGCGGCCGACGTCTCCTGCGCGGCAGGCGCCTCGGGTGCGCGGTCGGCGTCGCGACGACGTCCGAATCGCGACGGTGCGGATGCCGATCGCGCGGTGGCCGCGCTCGCGCGCGTGCCGTAGCCGATGAGGACGGCCCCGGACTCCTCGGACGCCGTCTCGGTGGGCACCGCGATGCCGGGCTCCGCCGCGACCGGACCCGAGTCCGTCGAGACGATCTCGGCGGGCGCGCGCGCGCCTTCGGCCGAAGACGCAGCCTCTGCGGCATCCGTCGTCGCCTCGGACTGAACGTCGGCCCCGACCGGCGCGAGCCGCATGAGCACCTCGCCGGCGTGCAGCACCTGGCCGACCTCGCCGCCGAGGGACTCGACCACGCCGGCGAACGGCGTCGGCAGCTGCACGACCGACTTCGCCGACTCGAGCTCCACGACGGGCTGGTCGACGCTCACCTCGTCGCCGGGGGCGACGAGCCACGCGACGACCTCGGCCTCGGTCAGGCCCTCGCCGAGGTCGGGGAGGATGAACTCGCGGGCGCTCATGCGAGGTCCCATTCCCACGAGGCGATCGCTTCGAGCACGCGGTCGGGCGTCGGCAGGTAGTGCTCCTCGAGCTTCGGCGACGGGTACGGGATGTCGTAGCCGGTGATCCGGAGGATGGGTGCGGCGAGGTGGAAGAAGTTGCGCTCGGTCAGGCGTGCGGCGACCTCGGCGCCGTATCCGCCGAACTGGGCGGCCTCGTGGATGACGGCCGCGCGCGAGGTCTTGCGGAGCGAGGCCCCGACCGTCTCGTCGTCGAACGGCGAGAGGCTCCGGAGGTCGACGACCTCGATCGAGAGCCCTTCCGCCTCGGCAGCGGCCGCGGCATCCAGCGCCGTGCGCACCGTCGGCCCGTAGCCGATCAGGGTGACGTCGGTGCCCTCGCGGACGACCTCGGCCCGGTTCATGGGCGCGGTGCGCACGGGGAGCGCCAGCTCGGCCTTCGACCAGTAGCGGCTCTTCGGCTCCATGAAGACGACGGGGTCGTCGCTGTCGATGGCCTCGCGCAGCATCGAGTACGCGTCGGCCGGGTTCGAGGGCATCACGACGGTGAGGCCCGGCGTCGCGGCCCAGTACGCCTCCGAGGAGTCGGAGTGGTGCTCGACGCCGCCGATCGCGCCGGCGCACGGGATGCGGATGACCATCGGGAGGCTCACGCGGCCCTTGGTGCGGTTCCGCATCTTCGCGACGTGCGAGACGATCTGCTCGAAGGCTGGATAGCTGAACGCGTCGAACTGCATCTCGACGACCGGGCGGAGTCCGTACATCGCCATGCCGACGGCCGTGCCGACGATGCCCGACTCGGCGAGCGGGGAATCCCACACGCGATCCTCGCCGAACGCGGCCTGGAGGCCGTCGGTGACGCGGAAGACGCCGCCGAGCGGTCCGACGTCCTCGCCGTAGACGACCACGCGGTCGTCCTCGGCCATCGCGTCGCGGAGGGCGGCGTTCAGCGCGCCCGCCATGGTCAGGGGCTGGGGGGCGGATGCCGCGGCATCCGTCGCGGGTTCGGTGACGGGCGTGCTCATCGGGCGGCCACCTCCTCGCGGGCGTGCTCCGAGTGGGCGGCGAGTTCCGCCTCGAGTGCGGCGCGCTGCTCGGCGAGCGCCGTCCGCGGGGTCGCGTAGACGTGGTCGAACAGCTCGAGCGGGTCGAGCCGCGGCGACTCGCTCATCGCCTCGCGCGTGCGGGCGGCGAGCGCCTCGCCGGCCTCGGCGATCTCCGTGCGGACCTCATCGGAGAGTGCGCCCTCCGATACGAGGTACTTCTCGAGTCGCTCGATCGGGTCGCGCCGCTTCCAGTGCTCCACGTCGCGGGCGGCGCGGTAGCGGGTGGGGTCGTCGGAGTTCGTGTGCGACTCGATGCGGTACGTGAGTCCCTCGATCAGGGTGGGCCCGCCGCCGGAGCGCGCCCGGTCGACCGCGGCGGTCGCGACGGCGAACATGGCCGCGACGTCGTTGCCGTCGACGTGGTACCCGGGCATCCCGTAGCCGACGGCCTTGTCGGCGAGGGTCGTGGCATGCGTCTGGCGGGCGACCGGCGTGCTGATCGCGAACTGGTTGTTCTGCACGAGGAAGACGGTCGGGGTCTGCCACACGGCGGCGAAGTTGAACGCCTCGTGCGCGTCGCCCTCGCTGGTCGCGCCGTCGCCGAGGTAGGCGAGCGTCACGATCGGGTCGTTGCGGAGGCGGGCGGCGTGCGCCAGCCCGACGGCGTGCAGGGCCTGCGTGGCGAGCGGCGTGGCCATCGCGGCGGTGCGGTGCTCGTGCTGGTCCCAGCCGTTGTGCCAGTCGCCGCGGAACGACTGGAGGATCTCACCGGGCTCCAGGCCGCGGGTGAGCAGCGCGATGCTGTCGCGATACGTCGGGAAGAGCCAGTCGTCGGCGGAGATCGCCGACACGACGCCGATCTCGCAGGCCTCCTGGCCGAAGGCCGACGGGTAGGTCGCGAGCCGGCCCTGCTTGGTGAGCGCGGTCACCTGCACATCGAAGCGGCGCGCGACGACCATGCGCCGGTACAGGTCGAGCAGACGTTCGACGGGCGGCAGTTCGAACCCGCCGGTCTCACGACCGTGCAGTGCGTGCCCCGCATTGTCGAGGAGTCGGATCGGCTTCTCGGAGGGGAGGACGCGTGGCTCGTGATGCTCGACGTTGAGGCTCATGTGGCCATGGTGCGACAGTCTGCACGGCCCCCGCTCGGGGTACGAGACAACGGTGAACGATCGGCACGCGAACGGCCGAACTCGAACCGATCGTCCCGAACGAGGAGCGTCAGGCGCGCCAGATGTCCAGCGACTGCGCGGGCGGTCGACCGTCGATCTCCTCGAGGATCAGGTGCGAGCGCGTGGAGACCACGCCGGGCATGTCGTGGATGTCGCGCAGGATCGCCTGGCTGAGCTGCTCGTGGTCGGGCGCGCTCACGGTGAGGATGATGTCGATGTCACCCGAGACGGCCTGCACCTTCTCGACGAACGGCAGCGTGGCGAGCTTCGCGGCGATGGACTCCCACGACACGTCGCCGATCCGGACGACGACGAGCGCCGAGATGTTCAGGCCGATCGACTTGCGGTCGATCTGCGCGCCGAACCCGGTGATCACGCCGCGCTGCTGCAGTGCGAGGACGCGGTTGTGGGCTGCGGTGCGCGAGATGTGCACGCGTTCGGCGAGCGTGCGCACCGAGAGTCGGCCGTCGCGGCTGAGTTCCGCGACGATCCGACGGTCGATCGCGTCGAGCGGCTCGTCGTGGTGCGGTGCGTGCTGGGTCATCCTCGTCCTCGCAGGTCACCCTCAGCGTACCGGCTGCGACGTCGCAGCCGACGGAGCGATGCCCTCGTCGGGATGGCGCGGATGCCCGCCGGAACGAGGCGGCGGAGCACGGCGAGCGCGGTGAGCCATCCGTTCGCCGCCCGCTGCACCCGCGGGGTCCAGCTCATCCCGTACGCGGCGCGGAGGCTCGGCGGGAGCAGCGCCGCGGTGACCAGCCGGACCGGGGCCATGAGCGGGACGAGCAGCGCCGGAAGCCCCGTCCCCGCGAGGAGGTCGCGTGCCACCGAGCGCGCGTCGTCGCCGACCCCGAGGGTCGCGAGCCGGGAATCCCACCACGCCTCGAACTCGTCCCGCGTCGCGGGCCAGCCGGCCGGCCCGCCCTGGAGGCGAGCCGCGATGGGTGCGTATCCGCGGACGAGGGCGTTCGCGGTCGCCTCGTCGAGGCGCGACCCGGCCAGCCGCTCCTCGAGGTCGAGCGCCACGGCCAGGAGCGTCGCGGCCACCCAGCGCTGGGCGTCGGCATCGCGCGCATCGTAGGCGGGACGACCTGCCCGGGCGCCGTCGCCGCGGACCCGCGAGTGGCGCGCGTCGACGATCCGGGCGACATGGCGGATGTCGCGGTCGTCGCCGAACACGAGCGCGGTGAGGTACGCGTGCGTGCCGACGAGTCGGTCGAGCGGTCGGTCGCGGAATCGGCTGTGCCGCGCGACGCCCGCGGCCACCCGGGCGTCGGCGAGCTGCAGCAGGATGGCCGCCGCACCGCCCGCCATCAGCGTCGCATCGGCCGCGTGTCGACGGAGGACGACGAGTTCGGCGCATGGACCACGCTCGTCGCTCATCCCACCAGTCTCCACCGCACGGCGGTGCGATGCGCTCAGCCGTGCCGCGTAGACTCCCCGGGTGCGTCGGAATGCGGGTTCGCTGTCGGTCGCCGCGATCGTCCTCGGCGCGGCGGTCCTCGCGGGCTGCGCGGCGCCGGGCGCGTCGACGGCTCCCACGACGAGCGCCGCGGCGCCCTCCTCGTCGCCCACGCCCACGCCGACACCGCCCACTCCGGCCGAGTGGGCGACCGCGCGCGTGGCCGACATGACCGACCAGGAGCGTGCGGCATCCCTGCTCATGCTGCACGCGCCCGGCACGGATCCGACCGCGATGCGCGCCCTCGTCGACCAGGGCATCGCGGGCGTCATCCTGATGGGTGACAACATGCCGGGCTCCGAGGCCGAGCTCGCCGCACTGACGGGCGCCCTCCAGGCCGATCCGGATGCGGCGACCCTGATCGGCATCGACCAGGAGGGCGGCATCGTGAGCCGGATCGCCTGGGATCCCGCGCCGGCGCCGTACGAGCTCCGCGACCAGCCCGCGGCGGCGACGCGCGACGCGTTCGCCGCGCGTGCGGCCGCGCTCGAGGCATCCGGCGTGAACATCAACTTCGGCATCGTGGCGGATGTCACGGACGACCCGGCCTCGTTCATCTACGACCGCATCCTGGGGACGTCCCCGCAGGCCTCGGCCGAGCACGTCGCCGCGGCCGTCGAGGGCGAGCGCGGCACGGTCGCGAGCACCGTCAAGCACTTCCCCGGGCACGGCGCGGCCCCCGGGGACTCGCACGTGTCGGTGCCGTCCGCCCCGCTGACGCTCGAGCAGTGGCAGGCGGGCCCCGCCGTGCCGTTCGAGGCGGCCATCGACGCCGACGTCGAACTCGTGATGACGGGTCACCTGAGCTACCCGGCGGTCGACGCCGCGCCGGCCTCGCTCTCCCCGGAGTGGCACCGGATCCTGCGGGACGAACTCGGGTTCGAGGGCGTGCTCGTCACGGACGACATGCTGATGCTGCAGCACAACGGGCTTCCGGAGTACGCGGACCCGGGGGAGAACGCCATCCGCGCCGTCGCCGCCGGCAGCGACCTCCTCCTCTACGTGCTCCCGTCCGACCCGTCCGAGTTCGGGATCAGCGTCGACGGGCTCGCCGCCTCGATCGCCGGTGCGGTGGCCGACGGGCGGATCCCGCCCGAACGCCTGGAGGAGGCCGCGATCCGCGTCATGGAGCTCCGACGCGAACTCGTTTCGGGAACCGGGGAATAGATCGCTTCTGTCTATGCGTTTGCATCCTTCGTGGCCAACCGGCCCGTGAACGCAACGACTGGGAGAGACCCCGAATGACGACGACCGCGACGACCCTCGAGATCCCCGGCTACCGCGCCGGCACCTGGACGATCGACCCGACGCACAGCGAGGTGGGCTTCAGCATCCGCCACCTCATGATCAGCAAGGTCAAGGGCAAGTTCGAGCGCTTCGACGCCACGTTCATCACCGCCGAGGACCCGCTGGAGTCGCGCGTGACCGCGTCGGCCGAGGTCGCCTCGATCACCACCAACGAGCCCAACCGCGACGCACACCTCCGCACCGGCGACTTCTTCGCCGCGGAGCAGTACCCGACCATCGACTTCGTCTCGACCGGCGTCCGCGTCGAGGGCGGCGAGTTCAAGGTCGACGGCGAGCTCACCATGCGCGGCGTCACCAAGCCCGTCACGTTCGACTTCGACTTCGGCGGCTTCGGCGGCGACCCGTACGGCAACGTCAAGGGCGGCGCGACCGCGAAGGCCGTCATCAACCGCGAGGACTTCGGCCTCAGCTACAACGCGGCCCTCGAGACCGGCGGCGTGCTCCTCGGCGAGCAGGTCACGATCACGCTCGAGCTGCAGGCGGCGCTCGTCCAGGAGTGATCGCACCCGCCCGTCCGCGCAGCGCGGCCGGGCGAACACGACGCGAGGGGTCGTGCCGGCGGATGCCGGTGCGGCCCCTCGACCGCTTCCGCGCGGGCCGGCCAGGTCAGGGCGCCGTGGAGTCGATCCCCTGGAGGTCGACGCCCTGGAACCTCGCCCACGCGCGGACCGGCCGCTCGAAGCGCGCCGCGGCGTCGGCGGAACCCGACTCGAACCAGCGCAGCTCCACGCGCGGCTTCGCCGCCGTGCCCGTGCGCTTCCACGTGCCGACGACCCGGCCGTCGAGCACGAGCGTCGGCTGGAACACGCCGTTGCCGCCGGGGATGACGAGGTCGCCGAACCGCGGATCGCACACGGGGGAGCGGTCGGCGTAGCCGAGGTAGTACTCGTCGAACCCCGCGAGCGCGAGCGCGCCGCTCGGGCGGGATGCCGCGGCATCCGTCGCACCGGACTCGACGTACCGGTCGGGCCCGTCATCGGAAGGACGATCGGCGAACCGCTCGACCCGGTCGCCGGCGCCGTCCAGCGCGATGCGGGTGTCGCGCATCGTCAGCCCGCTCCACCAGGCGAAGTCGGCGAGCGTCACGGGGCCGTGACCGCGGACGTAGGCGCTGAAGAGCTCGGCGAGCGTCTGCTCGGGGGAGTCGGGCTCGTCGGCACCGGGCGGCGCCCATTCGTCGAGCAGTGCGAAGTGCTGCACCCGGCCGTCGACGGGTCCGCCGCACAGCACGCCGTCGAGCGCCAGCCACCAGATCAGGTGGTAGGTCCTCGGGCCGTTCGCCTCGATCCCCGCCGTGCTCCAGAGCGTCGACAGTTCGTCGCGCGTGGCCGTGGCGCCCCCGGCGAGCTCGTGCTCGACCGCATCGCGCGCCGACCGGTACTCGGCCTCGCCGAGCTCGAGCGCCTCGTGTCGCCGCCGAGCGTTGGCGAGGACGCGCGGCGACGTGAGCCTCAGCGTGGGTCGGAGCATCCGCGTCGGCAGGATGTGCAGCGTGCCGCGCATCGGCCAGGAGCGCACGACCCGACGGTCGGCGAGCGCCGCGTCGATCGCGCCGGGAGTCGGCCGCGCCATCCGCGACCCGATGACCCACTTCGCGGCGCCCAGGTCCTGCGCCTGGACCGCCCCCAGTCGCTCGACGACGCTCGCGGCGTCGTCGGCCGGGGTGCGGAATCCGTGCGAGTGGAGGCGCACCGCACGCGCGAGCTGGGAGGAACCGGTCGGCATGCGGCCAGTCTGCCGCGCACCGCCGACACGCGGCATCCGTCGCCCGAGGCTAGACTGGAGGGCTGTGCCGCTCGGCACGCCAACCCAACCCGCTCCCGGCCCCGGAGGTCACCGTGCTCGCCGTCCACGACCTCGAGATCCGCGTCGGTGCGCGCCTGCTCATGGAGGACGTCAGCTTCCGCGTCTCCTCGGGGGACAAGATCGGCCTCGTGGGCCGCAACGGCGCCGGCAAGACGACGCTCACCAAGACGCTCGCGGGCGAGACGCTGCCCACCGGCGGCCGCATCGACCGGTCGGGCGAGATCGGATACCTCCCGCAGGACCCGCGCTCGGGCGACCCCGAGATGCTCGCCCGCACGCGGATCCTCGACGCCCGCGGGCTCGGCTCGCTCGTCGTCGGCATGCGCGAGGCGTCCGAGCGGATGGGGTCGACCGACCCCGTCGTCGCCGAGAAGGCCATGAAGCGCTTCGGGACACTGACCGACCGGTTCACCGCGCTCGGCGGATACGCCGCCGAGGCCGAGGCGGCATCGATCGCGTCCAACCTGAACCTGCCCGACCGGATCCTCGACCAGCCGCTGAAGACGCTCTCGGGCGGCCAGCGGCGGCGCATCGAACTCGCGCGCATCCTGTTCTCCGACGCCGACACGATGATCCTCGACGAGCCGACGAACCACCTCGACGCCGACTCCGTCGTCTGGCTCCGCGAGTTCCTGAAGAACTACAAGGGTGGCGTCATCGTCATCAGCCACGACGTCGAACTCGTCGGCGAGGTCGTGAACCGCGTGTTCTACCTCGACGCGAACCGCTCGATCATCGACGTCTACAACATGGGCTGGAAGCACTACCTGCGCCAGCGGGCCGCCGACGAGGAACGCCGCAAGAAGGAGCGCGCGAACGCCGAGAAGAAGGCGTCCGCGCTGCAGCAGCAGGCCGCGCGATTCGGCGCGAAGGCGTCGAAGGCCGCGGCCGCCCACCAGATGGTCGCCCGCGCGGAGAAGCTCCTCTCCGGGCTCGAGGAGGTCCGCAGCGTCGACCGCGTCGCGAAGCTGCGATTCCCGACGCCCGCGCCCTGCGGGCGCACCCCGCTGACCGCCGCCGACCTCTCGAAGAGCTACGGCTCGCTCGAGATCTTCACGGCCGTCGACCTCGCGATCGACCGGGGCTCGAAGGTGGTCATCATCGGCCTGAACGGCGCCGGCAAGACCACGCTGCTCCGCATCCTCGCGGGCGTCGACCGCCCCGACACCGGCGTCGTCGAGGCCGGGCACGGACTGCGCATCGGCTACTACGCGCAGGAGCACGAGACGCTCGACGTCTCGCGGACCGTGCTGCAGAACATGGTGAGCGCCTCGCCGAACCTCACCGAGACCGAGGCGCGCAAGGTCCTCGGCTCGTTCCTGTTCACCGGCGACGACGTGCACAAGCCCGCAGGCGTGCTCTCCGGCGGCGAGAAGACCCGACTCGCCCTGGCCACGATCGTCGTCTCGGGCGCGAACGTCCTGCTCCTCGACGAGCCCACGAACAACCTCGACCCCGCCAGCCGTGAGGAGATCCTCGACGCGCTCGCGCACTTCGAGGGCGCCGTCGTCCTCGTCTCCCACGACCCCGGCGCGGTCGAGTCGCTGAACCCCGAGCGCGTGCTCATCATGCCCGACGGCGTCGAGGACCACTGGAGCCGGGAGTACCAGGAGCTCATCGAGCTGGCATAGCGGGTCGACGCCGCAGACGCACCGGCCACGTTCCGCTCCGGGTCAGTCGGAGATGGCGTAGGCGGTGACCGGGTCCCGCTTCCCCTTGATGCGCAGGTCCGTCAGCGCCCTCGCGGGCAGGTCCCGGCGTCCGTCGAGCGCCCGATAGGTCTCGGCGCTCATGAGGATGGGGGCGCCGGCATCCTTGGTCCTGTCCTCCAGTCGAGCGGCGAGATTGACGGCATCGCCCATGACGGTGTACTCGATCCGCTCTCTGCCGCCGATGTTGCCGGCGATGACGGGCCCGCTCGCGATGCCGATGCCCGCCTCGAGGTTCGGGAGCCCGTCGACGGTCGCGTCCCGGTTGAAGGCCGCCAGCGCCCGACGCATCCCGAGCGCCGTCCTCACCGCGCGGTCCGCGTGATCGCCCATGGGATTCAACGGGGTGCCGAAGACCGCCATGATGGAGTCTCCTCCGAAGCGCGTGACCACGCCCCCGTGATCGACGACGACCGACACCATGGCCGTCATGTACCGGTTGATCACGTCGACCAGTCGCGCGGGCGGCATCCGCTCGCTGAGCGTCGTGAAGTCACGGATGTCCGAGAAGACCACCGAGCAGTCGACGAGCGTGCCACCGAGCCCGGTCCCCGTCTCCACGGCGGCCTGAGCGACCTCGGCACTGACGTAGAGGCCGAACAGCTCCCGGAGGCGCTCGCCCTGCCGCAACCCGTCCGTCATGAAGTTGAATCGCTCGCCGAGGTATCCGAGCTCGTCGTTGGTGGTCACCGCGACCGTCGTGTCGAGCTCGTTGTCCTCCACGCGACCCATCGCCGTCTCCAGGGCCTCCAGCGGCCCCACGATGGCGCGCGCGACGAGGACCGCGGTGATCAGGCCGGCGGCCAACCCGACCACGAGGATGAACAGCTGCACGACGATGAGGTTGTCCAGGATCGCCTGCGGATTCCCGGCCTCGAGCACGGCTCGCGTGCGCACCTGCGACAGGACCACGAGCAGCGTCGGCGTGAGCCCGCCGATCAGGATGAAGGCCAGGAGCAGGCGCCTCCGCACCAGGAGCCGGAACGCGGGGATGCTGCTCAGGTCCCCATCGGGGAAGAAGGTCGGAACCTGTTGCCGCCAGATCAGGTCGGTGCCGAAGTAGACGATGGTCGTCGCGACGGCGCCGCCGATGGCGATGCCGACGAAGTTCCCCGGATCGTCGTAGAGGATCGCGAAGAACACGGCCACGAGCAGGCTGCTGACGGCGACCAGCGAGGCTCCGATCAGCGGCCACGTCAGCACCAGGCGCGCGACCTTCGGCGGCATCTCGGATGCGGGCGTGCCGGCCTCGATCAGGCCCAGCCACTTCCGGATCGGTCGCCCGAGCCAGATGACCATCGCGAGCGCACCGCCGAGGATGACCAGCCCGACCACCGCGAAGGTCACGATGCCCTCGGTCTGGAGCGAGCGCACCGCGTCGTCGTCGACCGGCATCGGATCGATCAGCGCGAAGTAGAGGAAGACGATCAGCGCACCGACCACGCTCGCGCCCGTGAAGAGCAGCGCGACCCTGCGGGAGATCTCCCCTGACGACGGTCCCGACGTTCGCATCGACGGGTCGACCTCTCGCACGCGCTTCAGTCCCCGGCCGCAGCGGACGCGTCGACGCAGACGACCCCGGTGTTGCCGTCCTGGTCGGCGATCACGGTGAGCGACGGCGCGTCGCTGTCGTCGACGATGGTCCCACCCGCGGCGACGGCGGCGGCGATCCGCTGCTCGGCCACCTCCGGCGCGACGTAGACCTCGACGTGGAACCGCTGACGCGAGGTCGCGTGCCCGTCGGCGTCCCCGAACCACAGGTTCGGCACCCGCCCCGTGGCGTCCCGGATCTCGTCGCTGGGGGAGCCATGGCCCTGCGCCGCCGCGTCTCCCGTCAACAGCACGGCCCACACCGGGGCGATGGTCGCGGAGCGCGCCGTGTCGAGTCCGAGTTCGATGACGCTGACCGAGGTCGGGTCGGCGGCGATCCCGTGGTCGGCGGCGATCTCGGTGATCCGCCGCGCGAGGTCGACGTCCAGCCGGGTCACCCATTCGACGACGTGTTCGGTGCCCTCGTCGTCGCGGTAGACGGCGTCCGCGCTCACCAGCTTGAGATCGACGTGCCCACTGCCGATCGACACGCTCGGATGGTGCCCGAGCGCGTCTCCCGCCTCGCCGACCGCCTGGACGAACCGCACGCCGGCGCCGAAGTCGTCGACCAGGTAGCGGGCGTGGAGCCCCTGGGCGAGCTTGCGCCACTCGGTCAGGTCGGCCTCGGCGATCTGGTCGCCCTTCAACATGTCCATGCCCGCAGTCCCCTCCGAACTCCTGCGCACAGCCTCCTCCCGTCGATGTCCGGAACGGACGCGGCCCGCGTCGTGGTGCGAGATCAGTCTCCGAGTGCTGCGGATGGGCCGCAACCCACGGCGGCCACCTCGGTGGTCAGTCGTCCGGCGGGCGCCGCAGTCGCTTGACGTCGGTGCGCCGCTTCTTCGCCTTCAGGCGCCGCTCCTCGGAACCGCGACTCGGACGGGTCGGTCGCCGCGACGGTGACGGCGGCCGCAGGGCCTCGGCCACCACGGCGGCCAGCCGAGCGCGGGCGGCGTTCCTGTTGTGCAGTTGCGCGCGGTGCTCGGAGGCCGTGACGGTCAGCACGCCGTCGACGACGCGGCCGCTCAGACGCTCCAGGAGTCGCTCCCGCTGCACGGGGGTGAGGGCGCCCGAGCCGGCCACGTCCCACACGAGTTCCGCCCGGGAGTCGGTGGTGTTCACGCCCTGCCCACCGGGACCGGACGACCGCGAGAAGCGCCACGTCAGCTCGGCCTCGGGGATCGTCAGCCGTGAGTCGACCCGAAGGCCGGGGCGGTGGGCAGCGGGCATGGACCCATCATCCCCGTTCCGTGCCGGGAGGGGGAGTGACGCGCGGCCGACCTCCTCCGCGTAGGCTCGAGGGAGGGTGACTTCGATCGGAGGACGCGTGGCCGGACATCGGATCTTCGGGATGAGCTTCGGCAGCATCCACCCGCTCTACGTGCAGAAGGTCGAGCGGAAGGGCCGGTCCCGGGCGGAGCTCGATCAGGTCATCACCTGGCTCACGGGGTACGACGACGCGGGCCTCGCCGAGGCGATCGCGGACGGGCGCACCCTCGAGGCGTTCTTCGCGGATGCCCCCGCCCTCAACCCGAACGCCGCGCTCATCACGGGCGTGATCTGCGGCGTCCGCGTCGAGGAGATCGAGGACCCGCTCATGCAGAAGATCCGCTACATGGACAAGCTGGTGGACGAGGTCGCCCGCGGGAAGACGATGACGTCGATCCTGCGCGGCGCCCGAGCGGCCGACGCCCGGGCATAGCCCGGGTGCGTGCCCGAACGGTCGACGTCGCCCTCGTCACAGCGGAGCTGCGCTCAGCGCCTCGTCTCGTATCTGGTCAGGACCACGCCGCCGGGGAACGTCCGCGTCTCGACCAGGTCCAGGTTCACCCGGTCGTCGAGCGCGGTGAAGAACGGCGTGCCGCCGCCCAGCAGGACCGGATGGGTGACGATGGCATACTCGTCGATCAGGCCCGACCGCATCGTCGCCGCGGCGATCCCTGCGCCGCCGACCCTCATCGGCCCACCGTCCTCGCCCTTGAGCCGGGCGATCTCCGCGACCGCGTCGCCGGTCACCAGGCGGGCGTTGCCGTCGACCTCGGCGATCGTCGAGGAGAACACGAGCTTCGGCGTGTCCCGCCAGTTCCGCGCGAATTCGATCTCCGCCGGAGTCGCGCCCGGCTGCTGATCGCCGGTGGGCCAGTAGCCGTTCATGGTCTCCCACAGGCGGCGCCCGTACAGGAACAGGCTGATCGCCTTCTCCTCGTCGAGCCACCACTGGAACAGCTCGTCGCTCGGCTCGCTCCAGTCGTGGTCTCCGCCGGGCGTGGCGATGTAGCCGTCCAGGGAGACGTTCATGCCGTAGTGCAGTCGTCGCATCGAGCCCGTCCTCCGTCGGTGTGCCGAGCATGCCTAGGCTCGCACACGAGACCGGCGTCCGTCACCGAGGTCGGTCGCGCCGTGCACGAAGAGCGTCCGGATGCCTCCCGGAGGTGCCCTAGCGGCGATCGAGGATCTCGTCCTCGACGTCGGAGTCCGACCGTCGTCGATCCGCCTTCGCCGGGCGCGACCGCCGCTCGACCGGTTGACTCGACCGGCCGGTCCGTGGGGCGGCGGAGGATGGCCGATCGTGGGCCACGCGACCGCCGTCCGGAGGCGACGAATCGCCGCCCGCGGCATCCGACTCGAGCACCTTGCGCTCCTGGTTCGCGAACCAGGCCAGCGCGATGAACGCGAGCAGCGCGAACACGAACCACTGCAGCGCGTACGACAGGTGCGGGCCCTCGTCGCGGACCGGGCGGGGGAGCGCCACCGGCGGCTCGCCCGCAGTGGCGCCGGACTGGATGAGGATGCCGTAGGCGCCCGTGTAGGCGGGAGCGTCGACCCGTTCGGCGAGCTCGTCGAGGTCGATCGTCGCCAGTTCGGCGCCCGACGACGTCCGGCCGGCGATCCGCCCCTCGCCGGCCTTGAGGCGCGCGGTGATCTCCACCTCGCCCGCGGGCGGTGGCGCGACGACCGACGGCCGGCCGTCGGAGTCCTGCGGGATCCAGCCGCGATCGACCATGAACACCGTGCCGTCCGTGAGCAGGAACGGCGTGATCACCTCGAAGCCGGTGCTGCCGCCGAAGGGTCGGTTGCGGACCACGACCTCCTCGGACGCGAGGTACTCGCCCGTGGCGGCGACGACCTGCCACCGCTGGTCGATGTCGAAGTCGTCGCGCCCGGGGAGCGCCTCGGCGAGCGGCACCGGCTGGGCGTCGTAGTTCGCGTCGATGCGCGCGACCTCGGCGAGCGCCTCGGCGCGACGGTTGAGCTGCCAGGTGCCGAGTGCCGAGCAGGCGATCGCGAACACGATGACGAGCGCGAGGTAGCCCGCCCAGCGGGGCGATGCGAGGAACCGCCAGCGGCTCACGCGCCCTCACCGCCCGGGACGGCGTCACGGCGGAGCGGCGCCGCGGGCGCGGCATCCGTCGCCTCGAACGCCTCGACCCGCACGGGGAACGAGCGCGACGCGAGGAACTCGCGCAGGTACTCGACGTGCTCGTCGCACGCGAGCCACGTCTTCACGCGGTCCTCGGCGTGGATCTTCGGGTTGCGCCAGTCGATGCGCCATGTCGCAGGCTCGCGGCACCCCGCGCGGGAGCAGCCGCCCTGCGGGGCGGCCGAGGAGAGGCCGATCACCGGTCGCCCTCCCGATCGTCGCCGGGGTGGTCGGTGGCGGCGTCGGCCGCGGGAGCGGCGTCATCACCGGCGGCGGGCCCGGGAGCGTCCGCGGCGTCCGTCGTCGTCCAGTCGGTACCGCCGTCGGCACGGGGCAACGGCACGAGCCCGCCCGGGCTCTCGACGTCGGAGCGCCGCGTCGTCGCCACGTTCGCGACGACGACCGCGAAGTACGGCAGGAACACCGCGCCGAGCGCGAAGACGAGCAGCCACCAGCCCTGGACGAAGAGCAGCGCGATGATGCAGACGACACGGATCGACATCATGACCGTGTACTTGATCATGCGCGAACGGCGTTCCTCCTCAGGCGACGGAGGCAGCGACGTGATCGACTGCAGGGGTGGGTGCTTCATGGTGGTCGCCGTGGACTGCGGCGCTCCTCACCTCAAGCCTACGTCCGCTCCGGTCGACGGATGCCGCGTACTCGGCAAGCTCTATGCTGGGACGGGTCGCGCGGCCCCCGTCGCGGACCCATCGGCCCACCCGCGTCGGATTCGGCGCGCTCGCCCGCACAACCCCCGAGAGAGACGGAGTCCCGCCATGACCACGAGCCGCACGGTGCTGGTGACCGGAGGCAACCGGGGGATCGGCTACGCGATCGCCGAGGAGTTCGTGGCGCAGGGTCACCGCGTCGCCGTGACCGCCCGCTCCGGAGAGGGCCCCGCGGGCACGCTCACGGTCCGCGCCGACGTGACCGACGCCGAGTCGATCGACCGGGCCTTCGGTGAGATCGAGGCCGAGCTCGGCGCGGTCGACGTCGTGGTCGCGAACGCGGGCATCACGCGCGACACGCTCCTCATGCGCATGAGCGAGGAGGAGTTCACGAGCGTCGTCGACACGAACCTGACGGGGGCGTTCCGCGTCGTCAAGCGCGCGTCGAAGGGCATGCTGAAGGCCCGCTTCGGCCGCATCGTGCTCATCTCGAGCGTCGTCGGGCTCTACGGCGGCGCCGGGCAGGTCAACTACTCGTCGTCCAAGGCCGCGCTGGTCGGCATGGCGCGTTCGATCACGCGCGAGCTCGGCGCGCGGGGAATCACCGCGAACGTCGTGGCGCCGGGCTTCATCGAGACCGACATGACCGACGCGCTCCCGGAGGCGCAGCAGGCCGAGTACCGCAAGAGCATCCCGGCCGGCCGGTTCGCGACCCCGTCCGAGGTCGCGAAGGTCGTCGCATGGGTCGCGGGCGACGACGCCGGCTACATCTCCGGCGCCGTCATCCCGGTCGACGGCGGCCTCGGCATGGGGCACTGAGCGAGGCGGATGCCACGTCCCCGGCGCCGATCGCGCCGTGACCGTCAGCGATCGATCCGGATCGCGTCGTAGGTGGTCGTCGGCGTCGGCGGCGTGCCGAACCGCGCGTTGGGCAGGTAGAGGCCGTTCCCGAACGAGTCCACTGTCGTGGGCACGTCGAAGTCGGTGCTCGTGAGCGTGTCGACCACCTCCCCGGCGGTGCCGGACGGGTCGAGCCGGATCTCCGCCACCTGGTTGAGCTGGTTCTGCACCACGTAGAGCGTGCGGCCCATCACGAGCATCCCGTCGCCGTTGGGCAGGCTCGCCCCGCCCAGGTCGACGGCGGTCGCGTCTCCGGTCGCCGGGTCCACCTGGTAGAGCGTCGCGGTCGAGCTCTGGATCACGAGCAGCGCCTTCCCGTCGGGCGCGGCGACGATGCCGTTGGCGTTGAAGAAGCCCTGCTGCACCCACTCGCCACCGAGCGGAACGGTCTCGACCTCGGAGGGCTCCGGCAGCGCTCCGCCGGGGCCGAGCGGGAGCCGGTAGAGCTCAGCGGCGAAACTGTTGGTGAACCACGCGGCATCCCGGGTCACGATGACGTCGTTGATGAATCCCGAGCCGTCTGCGAGCTGGTAGGACGCGAGCACCGCGCCGGTGGCCGGGTCGATCACGCGCGCATCGCCGGCATCGCCGCCAGAGACGAAGAGGCGGCCCATGGCGTCGAGGTCGAGGCCGACGGACGGGGTGCCCGGACCCTCGCTGACCACCTCGCCCTCGCCGCTCCGCAGGTCGGCGGCGTAGATGTCGCCGTCGGCGAGGGAGCCGAAGTAGGCGGTGCCGCCCGGCGCGATCGCGATGCCCTCCGGTTGGAATCCGTCCGGCAGTTCGATGACCGATTCGACCGCACCACCGCCGGCCGACGACGGGGGGATCGCGGCGGCCGGCGACGCGACCGAGGCGACGAGGAGCGCGGCGAACGCGCCCACGGCGGACGAACGTGCGACGATGCGGCTGTCCATGACGTCAGGCTAGGCCCGACCGGTGCTGACCGCGACGGGTTCGCACGCGACTCCCAGCCGCGAGCGACGAACGGGATCAGCCGCGCAGTCCCGCGAGTGCGAGCACGCCGCTGAGGTCCACCCGGTCGATCGCGACATCCGCCTGAGCCCGCACGACCGGCTTCGCGCAGAACGCGACGCCGAGCGCGGCGCGTTCGAGCATCCGCAGGTCGTTCGCCCCGTCGCCGACCGCGATCGTGCGCGTGAGCGGCGTGCCGGAGGCTGCCGACCACTCCTCGAGCGCGCGCCGCTTCGCCTCCGCGTCGACGATGTCGCCGAGCACCCGACCGGTGAGCCGGTCGCCCTCGACCTCGAGTCGGTTCGCGCGGCAGAAGTCGAGCCCGAGACGCTCGGCGAGCGGGTCGAGCAGCTCGTGGAATCCCCCGGAGACCACGCCGATGCGACCGCCGGCGGCGTGCACCCCGCTGATGAGTTCCTCCACGCCCGCCGTGGGCGTGAGCCGCGCGCGCGCCGCGAGCACGTCGGTGACCGGCAGGCCGGCGAGGGTCGCGACCCGCTCGCGCAGGCTCGCGGCGAAGTCGAGTTCGCCGCGCATCGCGCGCTCGGTCACGGCCGCCACGTGCTCGAGGCTTCCCGCGGCTTCGGCGAGCAGCTCGATGGCCTCCTCGCGGATCAGGGTCGAATCGGCGTCGAGCACGACGAGGAGGCCGCCGGAGCGGCCGGTGGTGCCGTGGCTCACGCGTGCTTCCGCACGTGGGACCCCTTGCCCACGACGGTGATGCCGCTGTCGGTGACGACGAAGCCGCGCGCGCGGTCCTCGGCTCGGTCGACGCCGATGTGCGCACCGGCCTCGACGACGACCTCCTTGTCGAGGATGGCACGTCGCACCGTCGCCCCGGCCTCGATGCGGGCACGGTCGAACAGGATCGAGTCGGACACGTTCGCGCCCGAGCCGACGATCGCCCACGGACCGAGGACGCTGCGCTCGACGTGCGCGCCCGAGATGACCGAGCCGAGCGAGACGATCGAGTCGATCACGGTGCCGAGCGAGCCGCGCGCATCGCGCGTGAACTTCGCGGGAGGCGAGTTGACCTGCTGGCTGAAGATCGGCCACTCCTGGTTGTACAGGTTGAAGACGGGCAGCACCGAGATGAGGTCCTGGTGGGCTTCGAAGAAGGAGTCGATCGTCCCCACGTCGCGCCAGTAGTAGCGGTCCCGGTCGGTCGAGCCGGGCACCTCGTTGCCCTTGAGGTCGTAGACGCCCGCCTTGCCCTGGGACACGAAGGCGGGGATGATGTCGCCGCCCATGTCGTGGCTGGAGTCGGTCCGCTCGCCGTCCTGCAGCACGGCGTCGATCAGCGCGTCGGCGTTGAACACGTAGTTGCCCATCGAGGCGAACACCTCGCCCGGCGAGTCGGGCAGCCCGTCGGGGTCGCTCGGCTTCTCGAGGAAGCGGTGGATGCGATCCGGCGAATTCGCGTCGACCTCGATGACGCCGAACTGGTTGGCGAGCGAGATCGGCTGGCGGATGGCGGCGACCGTCGCCTCGGCGCCCGAGTCGATGTGCGCCTGGATCATCTGGCTGAAGTCCATGCGGTAGACGTGGTCGGCGCCGACGACGACGATGATGTCGGGCTGCTCGTCGTAGATCAGGTTGAGGCTCTGCAGGATCGCGTCGGCCGACCCCGAGAACCACCGCTTGCCGAGGCGCTGCTGCGCCGGCACGGATGCCACGTAGGAGCCCAGCATGCCGTCGAGGCGCCAGGTCTGCGAGACGTGCCGGTCGAGGCTGTGCGACTTGTACTGGGTGAGCACCACGATCTGCTGAAGTCCCGAATTGATCAGGTTCGACAGCGCGAAGTCGATCAGGCGGTACTGGCCCGCGAACGGCACCGCGGGCTTGGCGCGGTCCTCGGTCAAGGGCATGAGGCGCTTGCCTTCGCCGCCCGCGAGCACGATTCCGAAGATCTTCCGCGTAGCCATGTGCCCAGCGTAGTCAGCAGGACGCCGCCGACGACAGGTGGTTGACGGCGCGTGACCGCAACTCTTGACGGCGTGCGACCGGTTCGGACTAACGTGGCCGCATGCGAGTCGACCTGCTCACGCGCGAATACCCGCCCGAGATCTACGGTGGAGCCGGCGTGCACGTCGCCGAGCTCGTCCGCGCGCTCCGCCGCGACATCGACGTGCGGGTGCGGTGCTTCGGCGCTCCGCGCGAGGAGCCCGGGACGACGGCGTACCCGACGCCGGCGGAGTTCGCGGGCGCGAACGCCGCGCTGTCGACCATGGGGGTCGACCTCCTGATGGCGCAGGATGCCTCGGGCGCCGACCTCGTTCACTCGCACACCTGGTACGCGAACTTCGCGGGCTTCACCGCCAAGGCGCTGCACGGCATCCCGCATGTCGTCACCGCCCACAGCCTCGAGCCGCTCCGCCCGTGGAAGGCCGAACAGCTCGGCGGGGGCTACCGCGTCTCGAGCTGGGTCGAGCGCGCCTCGTTCGAGGACGCGGACGCCGTGATCGCCGTGAGCGACGGGATGCGGCGCGACATCCTGCGCTCGTACCCCGACATCGACCCGGCGAAGGTCTCGGTCGTGTACAACGGCATCGACCTCGCCGACTGGCGCCCCAACGACGACCCCGACCTGGCGCGATCGCTCGGGCTCGACCCCGACCGCCCGTCGATCGTGTTCGTCGGCCGGATCACGCGGCAGAAGGGCCTGCCGTACCTGCTGCGCGCGGCGCGATCCCTGCCCGACGACGTGCAGCTCGTGCTGTGCGCCGGGGCGCCCGACACCCCGGAGATCATGGCCGAGGTCTCTGGGCTCGTCGACGAACTCGCCGAGACGCGCCAGGGCGTGGTCTGGATCGACCGGCACCTGCCGAGGAACGAGCTCACGGCGCTCCTCACCGCGGCGACCTGCTTCGTCTGCCCCTCGGTGTACGAGCCGCTCGGCATCGTGAACCTCGAGGCGATGGCGTGCGGCGCCGCGGTCGTCGGCACGGCGACGGGCGGCATCCCCGAGGTCGTCGACGACGGCGTCACGGGCGTGCTCGTGCCCATCGAGCAGCACGACGACGGCACCGGCACGCCGCTCGATCCCGACCGGTTCGTCGCCGATCTCGCCGCTGCGCTCGAACGCGTGGTCGCCGATCCCGACCGCGCGCGCGAGATGGGCGCGGCGGGCCGACGGCGCGCGGAGCAGCACTTCGCGTGGGACGCGATCGCGGCCGAGACGCGGGCGCTCTACGAGCGCGTCCTGGCGGGCCGCTGAGGGGTGCCGCGTGCGCGGGTCCGTCCGCCGGGTCCCACTAGGCTGGAGACCATGGCGTCTACGGTTCTGCAGTTCCAGCATGTGTCGGTGATTCGCGATGGCAACACGATCCTCGACGACATCGACTGGAACGTGGCCTCGGACGAGCGCTGGGTGGTCCTCGGGCCGAACGGCGCGGGCAAGACCACGCTGCTCCAGATCGCCGCGGCCGCGATGCACCCCACGCGCGGCTCGGTGGAGGTGCTGCAGGAGGCGCTCGGCAAGGTCGACGTGTTCGAGCTTCGCCCGATGATCGGGTTCGCCTCGACGGCGATGGCCCGGCTCATCCCGCGGAACGAGAGCGTGCTCGACACCGTGCTCACCGCGGCGTACTCGGTCACCGGCCGATGGAACGAGGAGTACGAGTCGATCGACGACCGTCGTGCGCAGCGCGTGCTCAAGGAATGGGGCCTCGACGGCTTCGCGGAGCGCCGCTTCGGCAGCCTCTCCGACGGTGAGCAGAAGCGGGTGCAGATCGCGCGTTCGGTCATGACCGATCCCGAGCTGCTGCTGCTCGACGAGCCGGCGGCGAGCCTCGACCTCGGCGCTCGCGAGGAGCTCGTCGCACTCCTCGGCGGCTATGCGTCCTCGAAGTCGTCGCCCGCGATCGTCATGGTGACCCACCACGTCGAGGAGATCCCGGAGGGCTTCACGCACGCCCTGCTCCTCGCCGACGGCGGGATCCGCTCGGCGGGACCGATCGCCGAGGCGCTCACGTCCGAGACGCTCAGCGACACCTTCGGCATGCCGATCGAGCTCAGCGAGCGCGACGGCCGCTACACGGCACGCGCCGCACGGTGACGCACCGAGAGGCCCGTCTCTGCTAGAATCATGTTTTGGCCAAAGGCCGACGTACTTCCCTGCCCTCGAGGCGGGATGACCCCAACATCCGATCAAGCAAGGATTCTCATGAAGACCGACATCCACCCCGAGTACAACGCCGTCGTCTTCCGCGACCTCGCCTCGGGCGAGACGTTCCTCACCCGCTCGACGGTCACGAGCGACAAGACCATCGAGCTCGACGGCGAGACCTACCCGGTGATCGACGTCGAGATCTCGTCGGCCTCGCACCCGTTCTACACGGGCAAGCAGCGCATCATGGACTCGGCGGGTCGCGTCGAGAAGTTCAACAAGCGCTTCAAGGGCTTCGGCGCGTAAGACGCTCCACGACAGGGGCGGGCGACTCCGGTCACCCGCCCCTTCGTCATGCCCGGGTGAGCTCCGCGGCCCAATCGAGCGCGTCGAGCTGCGCCTGATGCGCGGTGATGCGCCCGGCATCGAGCGCCTCGCCCGCGGCGAGCAGTGCCGCGGCCTCGTGGGGCGTGCCCGTGCCTTCGTCGATCACCGAGCGCGCGCGGTCGACGAGCTCGCGGATCGAGATGCGCTCGTGCAGGAACTGCGCGGCGAGCTCGCGGAGCGCGAGCCGCAGCGTGGTCGGGTCCCGCGGGTCGGGCACGGCGGTCCCGAGTTCGGAGAGCGCACGTCCGAGTGCCTCCCGGAGGTCCCACGGCGAGTCCGCGTCGGACATGCCGGCGAGCTCGTGCAGCGCGGGAGAGTCGAGCCCGGCGACGGTGGCCTCGACGGCCGCGTCGACGAGGAAGCCGGGCGGGCTGTCGCCCAGGATCCAGAGGGCGCTCGACTCGACGAGCGCGTCGGTCGCTGGGCGTTCGGGGAGTCGTTCCGCCATGGCTCAAGACTCCCACCTCGGGCGCTGCGGCGCGACGGACTTCCGGCCCGGATTCAGCGGAGCGGCCAGGCCCCGGACGTGGTGAACTCGGGCTCGCCGTTCATCCGCCGCCACTCCTGGTAGCTCTCGGCCTGCTCGCGCGACCAGTCGACCTGGCTGGCGTGGAGCTCGGCGATCGTCGTCGCCGCGACCTCGGGGAACGAACGGGCGATGGCCTGGGCGACCCGGCCCGCCGCGATCGCGTCGGCGCCCGCGTCGTGCGCCGCGGTGAGTTCGACCCCGTAGTGCTCGCAGGCCGCCGTGAGCGTCCGCTTGCCGCGCCGGAAGCGGTCGACGGCCTTGTCGATCACGAGCGGGTCGATCACGAAGCCCGGGCCCCGGAACGCATCGTGCGCGTAGCGCTCGGCCTCGCGGTGCAGCACGGACAGGTCGTATGCGGCGTTGTAGGCGACGATCGGGTAACCGCGGCCCGCGGCATCCCGCAGCGCATCGATGATCTCGGCGACCGCCTGCGCGGCGGGCCGCCCCTCGAGTCGCGCCCGCTCGGTCGTCACGCCGTGGATGAGCGTGGCCGCCGTCGGGATCTCGACACCGGGGTCGACGAGCCACTGGCGCTGCTCGAGCACGGCCCCGTCGGCCCCGATCACGCCGACGTGGGCGGTGACGATGCGGCACGTGTCGATGTCGATGCCGGTGGTCTCGAGGTCGAACACCGCGAGGGTGTCGGCCCAGGATGCGACGGGGGAGGGCTCCATGCCGGTCACGGTATCGGCGGCCTCCGACAGTGCCCAGGTGACGCGCCGTAGGATGCTGGGGATGATCGCCTCACCGTACGCCGTCGACCTCGCGCGGATCCCCGTCCGCGAGCACCGTGCCCTCGTCCGGGGCAGCGAGACCGCATGGTGGGAGTACGGACCGGAGGACGGCCCCGTCATCGTCGCGGTGCACGGCTTCCGCGGAGACCACCACGGCCTCGAGCCGATCGTGGCGAAGCTCCCCGGATACCGCGTGATCATCCCCGACCTGCCCGGGTTCGGCGCGTCGTCGACGTTCGCCGACCGACCGCACGACATCGATGCGTACGCCGACTGGCTCGTCGCCTTCGTCGACGAGACGGGCGTGGCGGATGCCGCGCCGCACGCCGGCGAATGGACCCTGCTCGGCCACTCGTTCGGCTCGATCGTCACGAGCGCCGCGGTGGCATCCGGCCTCGCGCCCGACCGTCTCATCCTGCTCAACCCGATCGGGGCGCCCGCGCTCGAGGGGCCCCGCGCGATCATGACGAGGCTCGCCGTCGGCTACTACCGGGCCGCCGCGGCCCTCCCCGAACGCGCCGGCTTCGCACTGCTCCGCAACGGCGCGATCGTGCGGGTCATGAGCGTCACGATGGCCAAGACCCGCGATCCGGAGCTGCGACGCTTCATCCACGACCAGCACGACCGGTACTTCTCCGCGTTCGACGACCGCGACGCCGTCCTCCAGGCGTTCGAGGCGTCCGTCGGTCACGACGTGCGCGAGTACGCACCCGCGATCTCCACTCCCACCCTGCTCGTCGTCGCAGAGGAGGACGACGTCACGCCGCTCGAGGCCCAGTACCGGCTGCGGCCGCTCTTCGAGGACGCGACGCTCGCCGTCATCCCCGACGTCGGCCACCTGATCCACTACGAGACGCCCGGCGAGGCGGCGGGACACATCCGTGTGTTCGTCGAGGGGGAGCGGGCGTGAGGCTCGTCGTCGACTGCCGGTACGTCCGGATCGACCACCACGACGGCATCAGCCGGTTCACGGCGGGCATCGTCGCCGAACTCGCCGAGCGGCATCCGCTCACCATGCTGATCAGCGACCACCGGCAGCTCGACAAGCTGCCCCCGCTGCCGTGGGAGATCGTGAGCGGGCCGACGAGCGTGCGCGAGCCGTGGGTCGCCCGCCAGGTGCGCAAGCTCCGGCCCGACGTCGTCTTCTCGCCCATGCAGACCATGGGTTCGTGGGGGCGCGACTACGGCCTGGTGCTGACGCTGCACGACCTGATCTACTACGAGAACCGCACCCCGCCGCGCGACCTGCCGGCCTTCGTGCGGGTGCTGTGGCGGCTGTACCACCTGATGTGGTGGCCGCAGCGGATGCTCCTGAACCGCGCGGACGCGGTCGTGACGGTGTCCGAGACGAGCGCAGGCCTCATCCGGAAGCACCGCCTCACGAAGCGACCGCTCACGGTCGTCCAGAACGCCGCCGACGAGATCGGCACGCCACGGCTGCCGCGCGCCCGTCCCGAGGGCGGCCGGCTGGTCTACATGGGCTCGTTCATGTCGTACAAGGGCGTCGAGACGCTCGTGCGCGCGGTGTCGCAGCTGCCCGACCACGAACTGCACCTCATGAGCCGCGTCTCCGACGAGCAGCGGCGGAGGCTGACCCGCATGGCGCCCGAGGCGCGACTCGTGTTCCACGACGGAGCGACCGACGAGGAGTACGCGCGAGTGCTCTCCGGGGCGACGGCGCTCGTCACGGCGTCGAAGGCCGAGGGCTTCGGCATCCCGCTCGTCGAGGCGATGCGGCTCGGCACGCCCGTCGTCGTGAGCGACATCCCGATCTTCCGCGAGATCGGCGGCGAGGCGGCGACCTACTTCGCCGTCGACGATGCGGATGCCGCGGCTCGCGCGATCGCCTCGCTCGACGCGCCCGGGGAGTGGGAACGGCGGTCCGAGGCATCCGTCGACGTCGCGCGCCGGTTCACCTGGGGCGCCTCCGCCGAGCGGTTGCTCGGCGTGCTCGTCGAGGTCGGCGGCACGAACGGGCGGGCCGCGCACTCGCGGCGGCGGCGCTGAGTCCGCAGGCGCCGGCCGATCGTCGACCCGAACGCGCCCGTCGACGCGATCGCGTGGTCCGACGGCCTCAGGCGAGCGCCGCGGCCATCGCGGTGAGCGTCTCGGTCGCTCCCGCGTCGAGCTTCACCGTGGCCCGGCTGTCGCCCTTCGTGATGCCGCGGTTCACGACCACGATCGGCACCCGGCGGCGCCGCGCGATCTCGAGCAGGCGCACGCCGGAGTTCACGACGAGCGACGAGCCCGCCACGAGCATCACGTCGGCGCGCTGGATGAGCGCGGCGGCCTGCCGGTACACGGGCGTCGGCACGAACTCGCCGAAGAACACCACGTCGGGCTTCAGGGTGCCGCCGCACACCGTGCACGCCGGGATCACCATCGACTCGACGTCGTCGACCTCGACGTCGCCGTCGGGCGCGGGGCGGATCGCGACGTCCAGGTCGATGTGCGGGTTCAGCTCGGTCAGCCGGTCCGCGACGGACTGGCGTGCGAACACCTGACCGCACGACAGGCACACCACCCGGTCGGAGGCGCCGTGCAACTCCACCACGTGCGAGCTCCCCGCTCGTCGATGCAGGCCGTCGACGTTCTGGGTGACCACACCGGAGACGACCCCCGACTCCTCGAGCCGGGCGAGGGCGCGATGCCCGTCGTTCGGCTGGGCGGTGCCGAAGGTGCGCCAGCCGAGGTGGCTGCCCGCCCAGTAGCGCTTCCGGGCCGTCTCGGACGCGACGAACGTCTGCGCCGTCATGGGCGTGCGCACCGGCGCGCCCTCGCCCCGGTAGTCCGGGATCCCCGAGTCGGTGCTCACGCCCGCACCCGTGAGGACCGCCACGCGGGACCCGCGCATCAGGCGGATCGCCTCGTCGAGCAGCACGTCGGACGGCGCCGGAGCCTCGATCCCAGTGACCACGCGCGTCTCCCTTCGACGGTGCTGCGATTCTAGACGTGCGGCTTTTCCGGGATGTTTCCGGATGACGCCCGCCGACCCGGGAGGACCCATGCGCATCGAACACGTCACCGACGCGACATCCGACGCCGTCGCCGACTACGCCAAGCTCACCGACGTCGCCCTGCGCAGCATCACCGAGCCCGAGCGGGGCGTGTTCATCGCCGAGTCCGCCAAGGTCATCCGCCGCGCCATCGCCGCCGGATGCACGCCGCGATCCGTGCTCATGGAGGAGAAGTGGCTCGCCGACCTCGAACCCCACCTCGCGCCGTTCGACATCCCCGTGCACCTCGCCGACCCCGCCGGACTCGAGGCGATCACCGGGTACCGCGTGCACCGCGGCGCGCTGGCGGCGTTCGAGCGGCCCGCACTGGCGGACCCGGGCGACCTCCTCGCCGGCGCGCGACGCGTCGTCATCCTCGAGGACATCGTCGACCACACCA
This sequence comes from Agromyces binzhouensis, assembly GCF_042672355.1. Lineage (NCBI taxonomy): Bacteria > Bacillati > Actinomycetota > Actinomycetes > Micrococcales > Microbacteriaceae > Agromyces > Agromyces binzhouensis. The sequence goes on from NZ_JBHXVJ010000005.1 coordinate 26,835, forward strand.
ACGTCGGCGCGATCATCCGCGGGTGCGCAGCGCTCGACGTCGATGCGGTACTCGTGACCCCGCGTTGCGCCGATCCGCTGTACCGCCGGAGCATCCGGGTCAGCATGGGCACGGTGTTCCAGGTGCCGTGGGCTCGGCTCGAAGCGTGGCCGGAGGACATGACGCTGCTGAAGTCGGCGGGATTCGAGGTCGCGGCGCTCGCGCTCGCCGACGACGCGGTGTCGTTGGACGAATTCGCGTCGCAGCTCCCCGAGCGCCTCGCCCTGATCTTCGGGACCGAGGGCGACGGGCTCATGCGGCGCACCGTGGAGGCCGCCGACCATGTCGTCATGATCCCGATGGGGCGGAACGTCGACTCGCTCAATGTCGCAGCGGCGACTGCGGTGGCGCTCTGGGCGACGCGGCCGCGCTGACGACGGTGGATTCGGGAGCCCGCCGCGCTCAGCGCTGGGCGAGCGAGAAGTTCGTCACCTCGCACGGCCGGCCCGGGGGCTCGTCGCACGGCAGGACCAGTCGCCAGGAGAACGAGTAGGCGTAGTCGTTTCCATCGACGCCGGTGAGGTCAGCCTTCCCCCTGAAGTGGTCGATCGCCGCCGATCGGAGTCCGCCCTCGAACAGGTCCGAGGCGTTCGCCTTGATCTCCGCGCTCCCGGTGGCGAACAGCTCCAGCCGATCGTCCGTGTCGAGGCAGGCACCCACGCCGAAGCTGTCCTCGGGCTCGTCCAGCCACCAGAGCTCGATGTGCTGGTCGCCCTCGTCGAGATTCGCGATGACGCCCTTCGGGCTGTCGATCAGGTTCGGCGTCCACGTCTCGAATCCCGCCGGGCGCTCCAGTGCCCACTCCGGGAACGGATCGACCATGCCGCCCTCGAACCAGTCGACGATCGCGACCTCGCGAGCCACCTGCTCATCGGTGCAGAATGCCTCACGACTGGTGTTGATGAAGACGACCAGGCCGTTGTCGAGATCCGGTCCGGTGAAGGCGAACGGGTCCTCGAACACCTCCGGCGGCCCGGCCGCGGCCGCGGGCGATGCGGTCACCCCGACGAGCAGCACTGCGCCGAGTGCGGCGGTCAGTGAACGGTTGATGGACATGGCGGGTCCCCCTGACCGGATTTCGCGAGCCGGTCACGGACCGCGAGGCATCCTCTGCTTCGAGGGTGCGCTGCAGGACGAACCGGCGCAATGCAACGCACTGAACATGGCGGCGCACACGTAGCCCGAGCGGGCGCCGATCGCGCTCCGCGTACGTCTCCGGACCTAGGCGCAGGATGCGGTTCGCCGCACGTCCGGGACTACCATGGACCATGGCCGCGAACGGATGGCCAGAGCCGGCGGCACCCTGGCACGGAGAGATCAGGTTCTGCCGCGCCCCCGACGGGACGCGCTTGGCGTTCCGGGTGTCCGGTGCCGGTCCGCCCCTCGTCACGGTCGGAGCATTCGCCTCTCATCTGGAACTCGATCATCAGCATCCTGTCCTCAGCGCGGTGCTGGGGTCGCTGCATCAGGAGTTCACGGTGCTGCGGTACGACGAGCGCGGCCATGGGCTCTCCGAGTGCGACCTCGGCGACGATGACCTCGTGACCCGCGTCCGCGATCTGGAATCGGTGGTGGATGCCGCGGGACTGGGGCACTTCGCGATCTTCGCAGCCCACATGGGAGGCCCGGTCGGGATCGCCTTCAGCGCGCTGCACCCGGAGCGGGTGACTCAGCTGATCCTCATGTCGACGTTCGCCAGGGGCCCCGCGCTCCTTCACCGGTCCGTCCGTGAGACGTTCCTCTTCGCCAAGCTGATCCAGGAGGGCTGGGGGCGGCAGTCCCGCAGCCGGCGGGTGCTCAGCACCGGCATCCTTCCCGGGGCGAGCGACGCGGCACTGGCCTGGCTGGATGACGCACAGCCACTCTTGGGCTCGAAGGACGCTCTCGCCGCGTCGTACTGGAACCAGAGCACGGCCGACGCAACTGGATACTTGGACCGCGTCGTGACGCCGACGCTCGTCATCCACGCCCACGACGACCTGCTGGTCGAATTCGCCGAGGCCCGCCGTGTCGCCGAGGTCATCCCGAACGCGCGCCTGGTGTCGTTCGCCGACGGGGGCAACGTCATGCCCGAGCATTCGTCCAACTGGCAGGCGGCGGTTCAGGACATCGCATCGCTCGTGTCGGAGCAGCCGGGTCCCGATCCGTCCATCCTTGCAAGCCTCGCCGAACTCACTCCGCGCGAGGTCCAGATCCTGCAGTTCCTCTCGTCGGGGAGGTCCAACGCTCAGATCGCGGCGGGCGAGAGCCTCAGCGTTCGAACCGTGGAACGACACGTCTCGAACATCTACCGGAAGCTGCACCTGACAGGGCCCACCTCGCGGACCAGGGCCGCGGTCATGTATGTGCGCCAGAGGGGGACGACCCACTCGATCCGTTGAGTCCGCCACCGAAGGCGGCCGTGGCGCTCTACGCGATCGCATAGGTCGGCTGGGTATCCTGCAACGGATGTCTCGCACGCTCGACCCGGCCCGGCCCGCGCCGCCGCGACCCACGAAGCCCTCGCCCGCGGTGTACCGACGGCGGCGGATCGTCGCGGTCGGCATCCTCGCCGTCCTCCTGGGGCTGCTCGTCTCCGGCGGGGTCTACACGTCGACGGCGCTCGGCGCGCCGATCCCCGTGGCGGAGCCCGCGATCGACGACCCGGCGCCCGTCGCTGCTCCGGCGCAGCCCGTGGCGCAGCCCGGGTTCGGCACGTGGGCGGTCGGCGCCGTCGGATTCGACCGACTGATGGCCGCCGGGGGCGAGGGCACCCCGATGCCGATGGCCAGCATCGCGAAGGTCATCACGGCGCTCGTCGTGCTCGAGGAGCACCCGATCCCCGAGGGCGAGGCCGGCCCGCAGATCGCGTACACCGACGCCGACGTCGACATCTACTGGGACATGGTCGCGCAGAACGGGTCGGTCGCGCCCGTCGTCGCAGGCTCCGAGCTCTCGCTGAAGGAGAGCCTCGAGGCGATGATGCTGCCGTCGGGCAACAACTACAGCATCTCGCTCGCGAACTGGGCGTTCGGCTCGGTCGACGCGTACCTCGAGCGGGCATCCGCCTGGCTCGCCGACAACGGGCTCACCGAGACGCGCGTGGTCGACACGAGCGGGCTCTCGCTCGACGACGTCAGCACCGCGGCCGACCTCGTCCGGCTCGGCGAGATCGCGCTCGAGAACCCGACGCTCGCCGAGATCGTCGCGACCCGGTCGGTCGCCATCCCTGAACTCGGCACGATCGAGAACTCGAACCGGCTGCTCGGCACGCACGGGATCGACGGCATCAAGACGGGCACGACGGATGACGCGGCGAACCTGCTCTTCTCCGCCGACCTCGCGGTCGGCGAGACCTCCGTCACGCTGGTCGGCGTGGTCCTCGGCGGTGCCACGCATGCGCTCGTGCGCGAGGCCGTCGCCGGGCTCGTGGACTCGATCGGGCCCGGGTTCCGCGAGGTCGTCGCGCTCGAGGCCGGTCGGCCGCTCGCCGCGTACGCGACGCCGTGGGGCGATACGGCCGAGGCGGTCGCGACGGAGGGGGCGACCGTCGTCGTCTGGTCCGACACGCCGGTCGACGTCGCCGTCGAGGCCGATTCGCTGCGCCTCGTCGGCGACGGCGCGGAGGTCGGGGTCGCGACGGTCACGGCCGGCTCGCAGGTGATCGAGGTGCCGCTGGCGGTCGACGGTGCACTCGAGGACCCGGGCGCCTGGTGGCGGCTGGCGAACCCCGGCGCGCTCGACGAGGGCGTCGTGGCGGAACCGCCCGCCGCCGGCTGACCGATCCGTCCCGCCTCAGTCGCCCGGCGTCGACTCCGGTCTCGAGGCGTAGGGGCCCGCCGCCGGCCGCTTCGGCGTGACGAGGTCGCCGGAGGACTGGTGCCGGATGCGGCGGACGACCCAGGGCACGAGGTACTCGCGCGCCCAGGAGAGGTCCTCGGTGCGCGCCTCGCGCCACGAGCGCTCGGGCAGCGGCTCGGGCTTCATCGGCTCGAGGTCGTTCCGGACGTTGAGCGCCTGCAGCACCATCCGGGCCACGGTGTGGTGTCCCAGCGCGTTCAGGTGCAGGCGGTCGCGGTCCCACATCCGCTGGTCCTGGATCTCGGCGAGCGCCCACTGGTCGGCGACGAGGCAGTCGTGCTTCTGCGCGATCGCGCGGAGGTTCTCGTTGTAGATCGCGACCTTGCCGCGGATGCCCCGGAACACGGGGGAGAAGCCGACGTCGACGCCCGTGAAGATCACGATCGTCGCCCGGTCGCGCGCGAGGCGCTCGACCGCGTACTCGAAGCGGGCCGAGATCTCGTCGGGGTCGGTCCGCGGACGGATGACGTCGTTGCCGCCCGCCGAGATCGTGATCAGGTCGGGGCGCAGCTCGAGGGCGGGCTCGATCTGCTCGTCGATGATCTGCTGGATCAGCCGGCCGCGGATCGCCAGGTTCGCATAGGCGAAGTCGTCTGCCCCCTGCGAGAGCACCTCGGCGACGCGGTCGGCCCAACCGCGGTGGCCGCCCGGCACGCCGGGCTCCGGGTCGCCGATGCCCTCCGTGAACGAGTCGCCGATCGCGACATATCTCGACCATGGATGCTGCTGCGTGACCATCCCTCCATTCTGCACGTGTGCCGGCCGGCGATCGCTCGGGCGCTCATCCACGCGCACGTCGTTCGGGCGTCGCCCCGTCGACGGTGGGCCGACCGGGTGAGCGCCGCGATCGGTCGAGAGCGTAGAGCACCGGCCTGGGCGCGACTCGGTGGTCGGCGAACGTGCGCAGCACGAAGCTCCGGAAACTGCGTCGGGTGACGAGTGCGGGAACGATGTCACGGTAGTGGTCCCACCGGCAATGGTTCACGAGCGTGAAGCTCGCCCCGTCGACCGGCTCCAGGACGGTCGAGTTGTCGAGGGCGGTCTCGTCCTGGAACCAGCCCGCCGTGTACTGCCAGGCGTGCAGGTTGCCGGCGACGTCGTCGGCGGTGAAGTAGTTGAACAGGAACACTCCGGGCCGCTCGTGGTCCACCGGGTTGATCCGGCGCACGTTCCTCGCGGCGAACGTCAACCGGGTCGGGGACTCCTCGTCGAGCGCGGCGACGGCGGGGTGGCCGGCGAGCGCAGCGGCGTCATCGACGGAGCCGGTCTCCACCAACAGCACGGCGTCGTACACGGACTGATCCGTGTACTGCCCCTCGAAGCCGCGACTGGTGCCGGGCGGCACCAGTGTCGCGCGGAACACGTCGGCGCGTCGCACGCGATCGTCGGTGGAGAACAGCGCCCGCAGCTGATGCAATCGGCCCAGGGCGGCCCGACGTCGCCTCGATGGCAGTGCGGGAGGTATCGGCCATCGGCCGGAGCTCAACCCGACGAACAGGAAGCCGTTCGCGGAGGGCTCGACCAGGCGGGCAGTCGTCCAGGATGTGGGGATCTCAGCAGTCATCGTCGGCACCTCTCCGTCTTCGGTAGGGCTCAAGCGTGGATGCGCGGGCGGACTCGCTGCAACAGCGTTGAAATTCCCGGAGCGGTCACATCCCCTGAACGGGAGGGGTCGAGCGCACGGTACGGTGGACGCGATGAATAAATCGAGGGGGCGCCCGGTTCGGGGCGGTCCGAGTCGTCGCGAGCGCATCCTGAGCGAAGCGCGCACCGCGTTCCTCGACCGGGGGTACCGCGGGACGACGATGCGGGCGATCGCCTCCGCGTCCGATGTCGACGTCGCTCTCGTCAGCTACTACTTCGGCTCGAAGCGCGACCTGTTCGCCGCTGCGCTCGCGCTCGAACTCCGACCTGCGCGCGTCGTACGAGGCGTGGCGGGTGACGACCCGGCTCGGCTCGCCGATCGTCTCCTCCGAGCGGTGCTGCTGACGTGGGAGAACCCGGCGTTGAGTTCGTCGATGCGGACGTTCATCGAATCCGCGATGGGGGATCCCGAGCTCCTGCGCTCGTTCCGCGAGTACATCGAACACGAGGTCGTGGATGCCCTGGCCGAGCACCTTCCGGACGATCGCGCCCGCGCACGAGCCCACGCCGCGGTGCAGGTCATCATCGGGCTGATCTTCAGCCGATACATCCTGAGGCTCGAACCGTTCGCGCGAGTCCCACCTCGCGAGGCGTATCGGATCCTGCGCCCGGTACTGGCGGCCGCGTTCGCCTGACGGCCCGCCGACGCGACATCCGTGTCGGTCGACTCGACTACAGTGCTGCAGAGTGAGCAACGCGACCCCCTCCGGCAGCCACCTGCCCGGCACCTCGGCCGCCGAACACCTCTCACCCTCGTTTCCGGCCCGTGCACCCTGGGGCACCGCGTCGAAGCTGCGTGCCTGGCAGGCCGAGGCGCTCGAGCAGTACTTCGCGTCCGAGCCGCGCGACTTCCTCGCCGCAGCGACGCCCGGAGCAGGCAAGACGACGTTCGCGCTCCGCCTCGCGGCGGAGCTCCGGGCCCGTCGCACCATCGACCGCATCACCGTCGTCGCCCCCACCGACCACCTGAAGCGCCAGTGGGCGGATGCCGCGGCGCGCGTCGGCATCAGGCTCGACCCCGGCTTCCGGAACGCGCACGGGCGCTCGGCCCGGCACTACCACGGCGTCGCCGTGACGTACGCGCAGGTCGCGGTGCGGCCGGCGCTGCACCGCGAGCTGACCCTCTCGGGGCGCTCGCTCGTGATCCTCGACGAGGTGCACCACGGCGGCGACACGCTCTCGTGGGGCGATGCGATCCGCGAGGCGTTCGAGCCCGCGACGCGCCGACTCTCGCTCACGGGCACGCCGTTCCGGAGCGACACCGCGCCGATCCCGTTCGTCGACTACGTTCCCGACGAGGACGGGATCCGCGTCTCGCGGACCGACTACGACTACGGGTACGGCCGGGCCCTCCGGGACGGCGTCGTGCGCCCCGTGCTCTTCATGGTCTACGCGGGCAGCATGCGCTGGCGCACGAAGGCCGGCGACGAGATGGAGGCGCGCCTCGGCGAGGACGCCACGAAGGACATCCACTCGGCGGCATGGCGGACCGCGCTCGAGCCGTCGGGCGAGTGGATCCCGTCCGTGCTCCAGGCCGCCGACCGGCGGCTCACGGAGGTGCGGCACGCGATCCCCGACGCCGGCGGCCTCGTCATCGCGACCGACCAGTCGACGGCCCGCGCGTACGCCGAGATCCTCGAGGGCGTGTGCGGCGAGCGGGTCACCGTGGTGCTCTCCGACGAGAAGGAGGCCTCCGGCCGTATCGAGGAGTTCTCCGAGGGCACGAGCCGCTGGATGGTCGCGGTGCGCATGGTGTCCGAGGGCGTCGACGTGCCCCGCCTCGCCGTGGGCGTGTACGCGACGAGCTCGTCCACCCCGCTGTTCTTCGCACAGGCGATCGGGCGCTTCGTCCGGGCGAGACGGCGCGGGGAGACCGCGTCGGTGTTCCTGCCGAACGTACCCGTGCTGATGGCCCTCGCGGGTGAACTCGAGCGCCAGCGCGACCACGCGCTCGACCGGCGCAGCGGCGACGGCGACGACGATCCGGGTCTCGAGGACGGCCTGCTCGAGTCGGCCAACCGCGAGGACTCGGCCTCGGACGAGCTCCAGGACGAGTTCACCTGGCAGGCGCTCGGTTCCGATGCCGCGTTCGACCGCGTCGTCTACGACGGCACCGACTTCGGCACGTTCGCCGAGCCGGGCAGCGACGAGGAGCTCGACTTCATCGGCCTCCCCGGCATCCTCGAACCCGAACAGGTCAGCGAGCTCCTGCGCCACCGCCAGGCCCGTCAGGCGCGCCGCGCATCCGACCGCCGCAAGCACGCGCTCGCCGCGGGGGAGTCGGCGGAGGCCGACGGCGAGGAGCGTGCCGAGCCCGTGGCGCTGTACCGCACGCTGAAGGAGCAGCGGTCGCTGCTCAACAGCCTCGTGGGCCTCTACGCCCGCCAGACGGGGCAGGCGCACTCGCTCGTGCACGCCGAGCTCCGACGCGCGTGCGGCGGCCCCGAGGTCGCCCAGGCGACCGTGACGCAGCTGCAGTCGCGCATCGAGCTGCTGCGGCGCCGGCTGTCCGGGCGCTGAGCCCGCGCCGCGGCATCCGCGGGCATCCGCCCGGACCGTCGATCCTCGGCGGCCTCCTGCGACCAAGGCCCCGAGGGGCCGTCGCGAGCACCGCGTAGCATGGCGCCATGGACCGCCGCACGCGCGTGCTGGTCATCGCGATCGTCGTCGCCTTCATCGCCTTCCTCGACGGTGCGGTGATCAACATCGCGCTGCCGGCGATCGAGGCCGAGCTGGGTGGCGGGCTGACGCTCCAGCAGTGGGCGGTCGACGCCTACCTCCTCACGCTGGGCTCGCTCATCCTGCTCGCCGGATCGCTCTCCGACTCGTTTGGGCGGCTCCGGGTCCTCCGCATCGGGTTGTACGGCTTCGGCGTCACGTCCGTCGTGTGCGCGATCGCGATGGACGGCGCGGTGCTCGTCGCGGCGCGTGCGCTGCAGGGCGCGGCCGGTGCGCTGCTCGTGCCGAGCTCGCTCGCCCTCATCATCGCCAACTTCCCGTCCGCCGAGCAGGGCCGGGCGATCGGCCGCTGGACGGCGTGGACGACGAGCGCCTTCCTGATCGGGCCGATCCTCGGCGGCGCCTTCGTCGACCTCGTGTCCTGGCGGCTCGTGTTCGCGATCAACGTGCTGCCGATCGCCGCCGCCCTGATCATGATGCGTCCGCTGGGTCGCGACGAGCCCAACCCGGACCGGGCTCGCGTCGACTGGCTCGGCGCGACCCTCGGCGTCGTCGGCCTCGGCGGCATGGTCTTCGCGCTCATCGAGCAGGGCCGGCTCGGATGGGCCGACCCGCTCGTGTTCGTTCCCGCGCTGGTGGGCGTCGTCGCACTCGTCGCGTTCCTGCTGTGGGAGCGGCGCGCACCGGCGCCGATGCTGCCGCTGTCACTGTTCCGGGCCCGCAACTTCGCGGCCGGCAACCTCGCGACCTGGTTCATCTACGCGGCATTGACGCTGGGCCTGTTCGCCCTGCCGATCTTCCTGCAGGAGGCCGGCGGATTCCCGGCGACGCTCGCCGGCCTCGCCACGCTGCCGCCGATGGTGCTGCTCGTGCTGCTCGGCTCGTGGTTCGGCACGCTCGGCGGGAAGTTCGGTCCGCGGTTCTTCATGTCGGCGGGACCGGTCGTCGTCGGTGTCGGCTACCTGCTGACGGTGGTCGTCGACGTGCCCGTGCAGTACTGGTGGCAGGTCTTCCCCGGCATGGTGGTGGTCGGGCTCGGGATGGCGATGACCGTCGCCCCGTTGACGTCGGCGATCCTCGGGGCCGTGGACCCGACGCGCGCCGGCATCGGGTCCGCCGTGAACAACGCCGTCGCCCGCATCGCGGGACTCGTCGCGGTGGCGTCCATCGGCGTCATCGTCGCGGGCGCGCTGGACGTCGAGGGCTACCGCCGTACGGCGATGGCGATCGCGGCCATGCTCTTCGTCGGCGGCCTCGTGTCGTGGATCGGCATCCGCAACCCGAGCGGGCCGGATCAGCCGAGCGCGTCGGCCGACGCGGCCAGCTCGGAGGAGCGACCGAGGTCCTGAGCGTCCGCCGCGGCGTCGAGCGCAGCCATCAGGTCGGCCGTCAGGTCGTCCGCGTGCTCGAGCCCGATCGAGAGCCGCACGACGCCGCCGTCGGGCTTGGCGTGCGCGGCAACGGGTCGGTGCGTGAGCGAGGCGGGGTGCTGGACGAGCGAGTCGACGCCGCCGAGCGAGACCGCATGGGTCACCAGCCGGCACGCCTCGGTGAAGCGGCAGGCCGCGTCGTACCCGCCCGCGAGCTCGATGGCGATGATCGAGCCGGCACCGGCGAGCTGACGGCCGAGGAGGCCCTGCGGGTCCTGACCGGGCAGGCCGGGGTAGCGGACCCGGGCGACGGCCGGGTGCGCCTGGAGGCGCCGGGCGAGTTCGCCGGCCGTCTCCTGCTGCGCGCGCACTCGGATCGGCAGGGTGCGGATGCCGCGGTGCAGGAGGTAGGCACCCATCGGGTGCAGGAGGCCGCCGGTCAGCGCGCGGACCCGCCTGAGTCGCTCGACCCACTCGATCGGGCCGGCGACGACACCGCCCATCGCATCCCCGTGCCCGCCCAGGTACTTCGTCGCGCTGTGCAGCACGAGGGTCGCGCCGTGCTCGAGCGGACGCTGCAGCACGGGGGTCGCGAAGGTGTTGTCGACGAGGAGCGGCACGCTGCCCCCGGCATCCGCCACCCGTCGGAGGTCGAGCAGTTCGAGCGTCGGGTTCGCCGGGGTCTCGACGATCACGAGGCCGGTGTCGGGACGGATGGCCGCGGCGATGCCGTCGACGTCGGTCCAGGTGACGCTCGTGCCGAGGAGCCCGCTCTCCAGGACGTGGTCGCTGCCGCCGTAGAGCGGCCGGACGGCGACGACGTGCGGGGTGCCGGCGCTCGTCGCGGCGATGAGCGTCGCGGCGAGCGCGGCCATGCCGCTCGCGAACGCGACCGAGCCGTCGGCGCCCTCGAGGTCGGCGAGCGCGGTCTCGAACCGGGCGACGCCGGGGTGCCAGAGACGCTGGTACACCGCGGAGCGGCCCTCGGTGAGGCATCCGCCGGTCGCGAGCTCCTCGTAGGACAATCCGCCGTTCTCGACGTCGCCGAGCGGATTGGTCGTGGAAAGATCGATGGAGGGAACGTGGGAACCCGCCTCGTGCACCCCTTCCATTCCAGCGTGGACGGCACGGGTCTCGAGGTTCGACGACGGTGTCAGCATGCGAGCAGGCTACAGAATCTGTCACCATTTCGGGTGTCTTGCGAAGATGCTTGCGAATCAGCGAGAATCAGCGAAGAATATGCACGCTTGACCCGGAGGGCCTGGACCATGGCGCAGAAAGCGGAACTCGACCGGGTCGATCGGGCCCTCCTCACGGCCCTGTCGAAGAATGCGCGGGCCTCGGGCGCTGCGCTCGCCGCTGAGGTCGGCGTCGCGGAGTCCACGGTGTCGCTGCGACTCCGGCGCCTGCAGAGCCTCGGCACCGTGCGCGGGTACCGCGTCGACGTCGACCTCGTCTCGCTCGGCGTGTCGCTGCAGGCGCTCATCGCGATCCGGCTGGTCAAGCACGACCGCAGCGAGATCGACGCCTTCCGCAACGCGGTACCGCACCTGCCGGGCGTGATCGGCGTGTTCCACATGGCCGGCGCAGAGGACTACCTCCTCCACGTCGCGGCCCGCGACGCGGAGGAACTGCGCGAGTTCGTGCTCGCCCACCTCACCGGACACCCGGCGGTCGCCCACACCGAGACGAACCTCATCTTCGAGCACGCCGAGGGCGACGGCTGGCAGAAGCTCGTCGGCTGAAGGACGCGCGCTCGGCCGGGCGGCGCTCGTTCGGCGATCCGAAATGCTGCCAATCCGGTCGCACGGCATGACGCCGCGGCATCCGCGCCGATAGCCTTTCGGACGGCCCCACCGGGCCGACCTACGCGACGACGCAGGCGCCCGAGACCGCCGACGCACCGCGGCACGGGAGTCTGCGAACCGATGGAGCAGACACCACCATGACCGCCGACGACGCAGCGCGCGACCCCCACGTCGAGCCGCGGAGCACCGCAGCCGACCGCGATCGATGGCGGCGGTACCTCGCGGACGAACGGGCGGAGGCCGCCGTCTACCGGGAGCTCGCCGCGCGACGCGACGGCGAGGAACGCGAGATCCTGCTCGCGCTGGCCGCGGCCGAGGGACGCCACGAGGCGCACTGGCTCCGCCTGCTCGGCGGCGACGAGACCGGCATCCCGCGGGCCGACATCCGCACCAGGATGCTCGGCGGCCTCGCACGGCGCTTCGGGTCCATCTTCGTGCTCGCGCTCGCGCAGCGGGCCGAGGCGCGGTCGCCGTACTCGACCGATCCGCACGCGACCGCCGCGATGGCCGCCGACGAGCGCATCCACGGCGAAGTCGTTCGCGGCCTCGCCGCGCGCGGCCGCCGTCGCCTCGCGGGCACGTTCCGCGCCGCCGTGTTCGGCGCGAACGACGGCCTCGTGTCGAACCTCGCACTCGTGCTCGGCATCGGCGCCACCGGCGTCCCCGCGCCGGTCGTGCTCTTCACGGGCATCGCCGGGCTCCTCGCGGGAGCCCTGTCCATGGGCGCGGGGGAGTACGTCTCGGTCCGCTCGCAGCGCGAGCTGCTCGAGGCATCCGCCCCCGACCCGGGTGCGCGCGACGCACTCGGCGACCTCGACCTCGATGCGAACGAGCTGGCGCTCGTGTACCGCGCACGCGGAATGGCGCCCGACGAGGCGGTCGACCAGGCCGCGCTCGTGCTCGCGCGCGTGCAGGCCGCCGAGCGTCAGCCGGCGCCGACCGACGCGATCGGCACGCTCGAGCACGACGACGAGGCGGTCGGCACCGGCATGAGCGCGGCGATCTCGAGCTTCCTGTTCTTCGCGTCGGGCGCGCTGATCCCGGTGCTGCCCTGGCTCTTCGGGATGTCGGGCCTCGCCGCGACCGTCACCGCGACCGTGCTCGTGAGCCTCGCGCTGCTGCTGACCGGCGCGACCGTCGGCCTGCTCTCGGGGGCGCCGCCGCTGAAGCGCGCGCTCCGTCAGCTCGCGATCGGCCTCGGGGCGGCTGCGGTCACGTACCTGCTCGGCCTCGCATTCGGGACCACGATCGGCTGACCGCGGCGGGTCGGTCGGCGGGTCAGTCGGCGGGTCAGTCGGCCGGGGCCGTGACGAAGTCGATGAGCTCCTCGACCCGCCCCAGCAGCGCCGGCTCGAGGTCGCCGTAGCCGCGCACCCGCCCGAGGATGCGCTGCCACGCACGCGCGATGTCGGCCTGCTCCTCATGCGGCCAGCCGAACGCCGCGCACACCCCGTGCTTCCACGACGTACCCCGCGGGATGACCGGCCAGGACTCCCGGCCGACGCGCGCCGGCCTGACGGCCTGCCAGATGTCGACGAACGGGTGGCCGACGACGAGCACGTGACCGCGGTGGCGGCCGCGCATGACGGCATCCGCGATCCGCTGCTCCTTCGACCCGGCGACGAGGTGGTCGACGAGCACGCCGACACGGCGACCGGGTCCCGGCTCGAACTCGTCGAGCACGTCGTCCAGCACGTCGACGCCCTCGAGGTACTCGACGACGACGCCCTCGACCCGCAGGTCGGCACCCCAGATCTTCTCCACGAGCTCGGCATCGTGCCGGCCCTCGACGAAGATGCGGCTCGGCAGGGCGACCTTCGCCGGGCGCCCCGGCTCGACCGCGAACGAGCCCGACGCCGTGCGGATGCGGCCCTGCGGCGCGTGGGCCTTCGGTGCGACGAGTCGGACCGGCTCGCCGTCGACCAGGAAGCCGTGCCCCAGCGGGAACATGCGCGTGCGACCGTGGCGGTCCTCCAGCGTCACCGTCTGCTTCTCGACGGAGACCACGGCCCCGCAGTATCCGTCGGCGGCGAGCTCGACGACCAGGTCGCGGGTCGCCGGGACCTCCGGGATCGTGCGCCGCCCGGCGGCGCGCCAGTCGCCGGCGAGGACGTCCTGGCCGTAGCGGTCGGGTCCGAGGCGGTCGTTCGAGGCTGGGGCCACCGGATGAGGCTAGCGAATCGATCGCGACGCCCGGCGTCGACACGACGGGGACGGACCTCAGGCGCGGGCCGGCGTCCGGCGCACGAGCCCCGCGGTCCAGGCCGCGCCGGCGAAGGCGATGGCCGCAGCGAGCGCGAACGCCCACGGGATGCCGAACGGCGCGGCGACGAGGCCCAGTGCGATGGGCCCGAGGCCGAGGCCCAGGTCGAGCGCGGCACTGGCCGTGCCCGATGCGACGCCCCGTTCCGACGGCGACGCCGTGGCGAAGACGGCGGCGAAGAAGGCGGGGGTCGTGAAGGTGATGCCGACGCCCATGAACACGACGCCCACGAGCAGCCCCACCCAGTCCTGCCATGCGGCTGCGATCACGAGCCCGATGCCGATGAGCACGAGCGACGCCGCGGCGAGCGGCAGCGATGGGAGGCGATCGGGGACGCGGGCGAAGGCGATGCGGCACACGACCACGACGGCGCCGTAGGCGAAGAGGGCGATGCTCGGCGAGGCGAGGTCGATGCGCTCGGCCCAGAGCGTCGCGAACGCGATGAAGCCGCCCACGGCGGCGAGCGAGCTGAGGAAGCCGATCGAGATCGGGACCGCCGGACGGTGGACGATCCGCAACCGACCCCCGAGTTCGGGCGGGGCGGTCCTCGTCTCGCCGACGAGGAACGCGAACCCCACCGCGAGCACGGCGAGGCCGGCGCCCCCGAGCCACACGGCGCGGAACCCCGCGGCATCCAGCAGCACCTGTCCGACCAGCGGTCCGAACGCGAGGCCGAGATAGAGGCCGAGCGAGTTGTACGAGAGCGCCTCGCCCATGCGCGAGGCGGGCGCCAGGTCGGCGAGCGCGGCGAACACCGACACGAAGAAGGCCGCCTCGGCGACCCCGGCGAGCAGCCGGAGCCCGATGATGACGCCGAGGTCCTGGGTCACCGTCAGCAGGAGCAGGGCGCCGGCCGCGAGGAGCGCCCCGCCGACGAGCATCGGCCGACGGCCGAAGCGATCGGAGGCCCTGCCCGCGAATGGTCGCAGCACGAGCGCGGAGACCGCGAAGACCCCGACCGCGAGCCCCGCGGACGCCTCGTCGCCCCCGACGGGCCCGGTGACGTAGAGCGGGAGGGCGAAGAGGGCGAGCCCGGTCGCCGTGAAGTACGCCAACTCGGCGACGGCGAGGGCGATGAACCCTCGGGTGAAGAGCGGTTCGCGCGTCGATCCGGCCATGCGGCCACCTCCTCGCGTCGCGTTCGCGTCGCGCGTCGGGCCACCGCCAGCGTATCGCCGACCGGCCTGTCGCCGCACGGTCGGAACGCTGCGCTACCGTGACCCTCAGCGCACTGGGCGGCCCCGGTCGCCGGTCGATGCGGCGGCGCCACGCGGGACCGCCTCGTCGGCGAAGGGAGCGAGCCATGCCGACCGATCGCAGGGCGAGCCTGAAGCGGCTCCTCGGTTCCGGCGAGCGTTCGCTGGAGTCGCTCGCCCTGGCCGCGGGCGCCGCCTCGTTCGCCGCAGTGGGGCTGATCGCGATCCCGGTCTTCGGCCTGGGCGGCGCGCCGATCTCGGGTCCCGGCTCGATCGGCCAGTACGCCGCCGTCGCGAGCGGTGTCGTCGCGATCGTCGCCTTCGCCCTCGGGAGCGCCATCGTCGCCGGGCGCGAGGGCGTCGGCCGGATGCGGGCGCTCGACGTGCTCGACGTCGTCGCGCTCGCCATCGCGCACGGCGTCATCGCCCTGCTCACGTGGACCCTGCTGGCCGACATCCTCGAACGCGCGTTCATCGGCGCGCCGGTGTTCGCCGTTCCGCTGCTCGTCATCGCGGGATCCGCGGGTGCCGTCACCGCCTACGTCGTGTTCTCGTCGGCGACGCACATGGACCTCCTGCTGCTCGCGATCGTCCTGGCGGTGTTCCTCGTCGAGGGCATGCTCGCGAGCATGCTGACCGCCTCCGACCCGCACTGGTGGGCGGAGCACCTGAGTGCGCTCGGCATGACGGACGACCTGTCGGCCCGTGCGTTCAACCTGACGCTCATCGTCGCCGGGTTCCTCGTGACGACGCTCGCCCGTGCCGCGACGACGACCGTCACCACGCCGCACACGCACGGTCGGCGCAACGTGCGCGTCTGCCTCGTGCTCATCGGGGTGCTGCTCGCATGCGTCGGGATCTTCCCCGTCGACACCCACTTCTGGATCCACACGATCGCGGCATCGGGGATGGCGGTGACGTTTTTCGTGCTGGTCATCGCGCTGCGCCGCTGGATCCCGGGAACGTCGCGGTCGTTCCTGGTCGTCGGCTGGTCGTTCATGGCCGTCATCGTCCTGCTGGCCGTGTACTTCATCGTCGGCCTGTACACGCTGACCGCGGTCGAGCTCGTGGCGGGGATCCTCGTCTTCACGTGGCTGATCCTGTTCATCCGCAACGTCGCCGCCCTCGGGGCGGACGCCCGCCGCAGCGGGATGCCCGGGGCCGGGCCGGAGGTGCGGCTCCAGCCTCGATGACGTCCGGTCCCGGGGTCAGCGGAAGTCGCGGGACCGGTTGGTGGTCGAGACGGTCAGCGGCTCGAACCGATCCGCGACGAGGTTGACCACGCCCTCGCGCGAGCGCTCCAGGATGCCGCGGACCACCATCGCCGGCGCCTCGCGCGCGATCCGGCGGTACCGCGACCACACGCCGACGCTCGCGATCACGTTGAGCGTGCCCGACTCGTCCTCGAGGTTCATGAACGTGATGCCGCTCGCGGTCGCCGGCCGCTGCCGGTGCGTGACGACCCCGCCGACCTCGATGCGGCGCCCCGACTCGGCGCCACCCAGCCGATCGATGCGCACGACGCCGCGCGCGTCGAGGCGGTCGCGCACGTGCCGGATCGGATGGTCGTCGGGCGAGATGCCCGTCGCCCACAGGTCGTAGACGACCTGCTCGGCGTCGTTCAGCAGGGGCAGCAACGGCGGCTGCACCACGACGACCGCACCGGGCAGGTAGTCGGCACGGTCCTGCGCGGCCTCGCCCGCGAGCCACAGCGCCTGCCGCGGCCGCAGGTCGAAGCACTCGAACGCCCCCGCCGCGGCGAGCGCCTCGAGCTGCGTCGCATCGAGGTCGGCGCGCCGGGAGAGGTCGGCCATGTCGCGGTACGGGCCGTGCGCGTCGCGCTCGGCGACGATCCGCTCCGCGACCTTCGCCCCGATCGAGGTGACGTCGGCGAGCCCGAGGCGCACCGCGAACGCACCGTCGCGGCGATGCTCGGCCGAGCGGTCGGGCGCGTCGCGATCGAACGGCCCGACCGGCGGCTGGGCGGCCCGGGCGCAGTCCGGCCTGCCGGTGGGGCGACGGATGCCGCGCGCCCCCGCCGCGGCATCCGTCGCCGGTTCATCGGCGCCCGTCGCACCGCCGGGCCCGACCGCCTCGAGCCCCGCGTGCACGCCCGAGCGCGCCAGGTCGGGCCGGAGCAGCTCGACCCCGTGCCGTCGCGCGTCGGCGGTGAGCGTGTGCGGCGAGTAGAAGCCCATGGGCTGGGCGCGCAGCAGCGCCGCGAGGAACGCGGCCGGGTAGTGCAGCTTCAGCCACGAGCTCGCGTAGACGAGCAGTCCGAAGCTGATGGCGTGGCTCTCGGCGAAGCCGAAGTTCGCGAACGCCTCGATCTTCTCGTAGATCGCGTCGGCGGTCTCGCGGTCGATGTCGTTGCGCTCCATGCCCGCGTAGAGCTTCGTGCGCAGCCGCTCGATCTTCTCGACGCCGCGCTTGGAGCCCATCGCGCGGCGCAGCAGGTCGGCGTCGGCGGCGTCGCAGTCGCCGACCGCGACGGCCATCTGCATGAGCTGCTCCTGGAAGAGCGGCACCCCGAGCGTGCGCCGGAGCACGGGCTCGAGCTTGGGGTGCAGGTAGGCCACCTGCTCCTCGCCCGTGCGGCGGCGGATGTACGGGTGCACCGCGCCGCCCTGCACGGGCCCCGGACGGATGAGCGCGATCTCGACGACGAGGTCGTAGAAGCAGCGTGGCTGCAGGCGGGGGAGCGTGCCCATCTGGGCGCGCGACTCGACCTGGAACACCCCGATGGAATCGGCGCGGCACAGCATGTCGTAGACCGCGGGCTCCTCCTTCGGGATCGTCGCGAGCTCCCACTCCTCGCCGGTGTGCGCGCGCACGAGGTCGAACGTGTACTGCAGCGCGGCGAGCATGCCGAGCCCGAGCAGGTCGAACTTCACGAGGCCCATCCAGGCGCAGTCGTCCTTGTCCCACTGCAGGACGGTGCGGTTCTCCATGCGGGCGTGCTCGATGGGGCACACCTCGCCGACGGGCCGGTCGGTGAGCACCATGCCGCCCGAGTGGATGCCGAGGTGCCGCGGGAAGGTCAGCAGCTGCTCGGCGAGCTCGACCACCGACTCGGGGATGTCGTGCTCGTCGGTCTCGACGACCGACCCCCACCGCTCGACCTGGCGCGACCACGCGTCCTGCTGCCCGGTCGAGTACCCGAGCGCCTTGGCCATGTCGCGCACCGCGCCCTTCGGGCGGTAGCTGATCACGTTCGCGACCTGCGCGGCGTTGTGCCGGCCGTACCTGCCGTAGACGTACTGGATGATCTCCTCGCGCCGGTCGGAGTCGAAGTCGACGTCGATGTCGGGCTCCTCGTCGCGCAGCGACGACAGGAACCGCTCGAACGGCAGGTCGTAGTAGATCGAGTCGACCCCGGTGATGTCGAGCACGTAGCAGACCGCCGAGTTCGCCGCCGATCCGCGGCCCTGGCAGAGGATGCCGCGGCGGCGCGCCTCCTGCACGAGGTCGTGCACGATGAGGAAGTACCCCGGGAAGTCCTTCTCCTCGATCACGTCGAGCTCCTTCGCGAGCCGCTCGCGCACGTGGTCGGGCACGCCCGGGTAGCGCCGCTCGGCGCCCCGCCAGGCGAGCTCCCGCAGCCACGACATCGGCGTGTGCCCCTCCGGCACCTCCTGCCGGGGGAGCCGCGGCCGCGCGCTGCGCAGCCGGAACGACAGGTCGTGCGCGAGCGTCACCGAGCGCTCGACGGCGCCGGGGTGGCGATCGAAGCGGGCGAGCATCTCTGCGCCCGACCGGAGGTGCAGTCCGTCGGTCGCGGGCAACCAGCCGTCGAGCTCGTCGAGGCTGCGCCGCGCCCGCACCGCCGCGAGCGCGGAGGCGAGCCGGTGCTCGCGGGGCGTCGCGTAGTGCACCGCGTTCGTCGCGAGCACGGGCACGCGCGCCCGAGCGGCGAGCGCGGCGAGCGCGTCGTTGCGGACCTGGTCGAGGGGATCGCCGTGGTCGGTCAGTTCGACGACCACGTGGTCGCGGCCGAACAGCGCGACGAGCCGGTCGAGCTCGCGCCACGCGGCATCCGCCCCGCCCTCGCCCGCGAGCGCGCGGCGCACCGCGCCCTTGCGGCACCCGGTGGAGACGACCCAGTGCCCGTCGGCGCGTGCTGCCAGGTCGTCGAGCTCGTAGACGGGTCGGCCCTTCTCGCCGCCCGCGAGCTGGCCCGCGGTGATCGCCGACGCGAGCCGGTGGTAGCCCTCCTCGCGGGCGGCGAGCACGAGCAGGTGGTCGCCCTCGGGGTCGGCCGCGCCCATCTGCGGCTCGCTGAGCCCGAACGAGAGCTCGGCGCCGTACACGGTCTCGAGCTCGGGGTACGCCTCGGCGGCCTCGGCGAACCGCACGATGCCGTAGAAGCCGTCGTGGTCGGTGATCGCGAGCCCCGTGAGCCCCAGCCGGTGCGCCTCCTCGACGAGCCTCTCGGGTCCCGACGCGCCGTCGAGGAAGCTGAACGTCGAGTGCGCGTGCAGCTCGGCGTACGGCACGGACGGGCCGGCCGGCCGGTCGTCCGCCGGCTCGTCGGTCCCCGGCGGGCGGTACGGATGCCGCTTCCGGCTCCAGGCCGGGCTGTCGCCGCCGTCGCCCAGGACCTTCGAGCGACCTGCCGATCCGCCACCCGGCCGTTGCCGGTCGGAGAGCCGACGCTCGAGCTCGGACCACGGGATCTCGGGGTTGTTCCAGCCCATCAGTCGTACCTCGCCTCGGCCCACCAGCCGTCCGCGTCGCGGACCAGCAGCCACGCGCAGCCGTCGTGGTCGACCACCTGGAACCGGTGCACCCGGCGGGCGCGGTCGGCGTCCCACCAGCGCTCCACGACCGGCCACGGCCCCGCCCATGCCCGCACGGGCGCCGGCCGCCCGCCGCCGACCGCGAACGAGGCCGGCGGCGCCGAGATCGCCCCGCGCGCATCGACCGCCACGGGTACGGCCTCGGCGTCGACGAGCGCGACCGGCAGCCGCTCGCGGAACACGCTCGCGGGCGCGAGCGCCGGCAGGCTCCCCGGCCAGGGCGCCTCCGCCGCGACCCGCTCGGAGGCGCGATCGCCCCACGGCACGAGCACCTGACGGTCGGCGAGCATGCGCCCGCCGCCGATCGCGGCCGTGACCACGCCCTCGTGCCCGAGCATGCTCTGCACGCGCGTGAGCCCGTGGTGCACGCGCTCGTCGGGTCCGCCGCCCCAGAGTCCCTCCTCGTGGTTGCCGGTCGAGTCGACCCGTTCGGGCACGATCCGCAGGCGCACGATCGCGGACTCGAGCCCCGTCTCGGCCGTGCCGGACCCCTGCAGCTGCCACCGCACGCGGTCGACCACGTCGGCAGGCGTGAACCAGTGCGGGTGCAGCCAGCTGCGGCTCGAGTGGCCGCCGCGCTCGTCGTCGAGTTCGACCCGGATGCCCGTGCACACGAGCCGCACGGCCCGCATCCGCTCGATGAACTCCTCGGCCCGCACGCGGAACGCGAACGCGAGCTGGTCGACGCGTTCGAGCGGGGGCTCGAAGTGCTGCTCCACCTCGAAGTCGGGCGGGGGAGTCCGCGGCGCCACGCGCGACTGCTCGCGCCCGGCGGCGCGATCGTGCGCGAACGCGCCGGCCGCGCCGAAGCGCCGCCGGACATCCTCGTCGGGCAGTGCCGCGAACTCGCCGAGCGTGCGCACGCCGAGCCGGTGGAGCAGGGTCGTGGTGCGAGCGTCGGCCACGAGCGAGACCGGCAGCGGCGCCAGGAACCTCGCCGACTCGCCGGGAGGCACCGCGAGCACCGCGCCCGGCGCGGCGGGGACGCCCGCAGCATCCGCGACGCCTGGAGTACGCACGGCACCCGCGGCGCGCGCCGCCTGCTCGGCGGCGAACGGCCCGTCGGCGACGCCCACGCGCGCGCCCGTGATCCCGAGCCCCGCTGCGGCCTCGAGGAGCGCCCGCGCCGCGGCATCCTCACCGCCGTAGTACCTGACCGGACCGCGGGCCCGCATCGCCAGCGTGCCGGGCCGCAGCACCTGCACGCCGGGGACGATCGCCTCGACGCCCCGCACGACCGGCTCGAACGCGCGGTGGTCGAGCGCGGCGTCGTACTCCAGCACCGCGAGCGCGGTCGAGCGGTACTGCGCCTCGCGCAGCCGCAGCCCCCGCGTCACGCCGTCGCGCCGGGCCGCGGGCGAGCAGGAGTGCACGAGCCCACTCTCGGTGAGCGCGACCGGCAGCGCGGGGTCGATGCCGTGCTCGCGGCACGCCGCGAGCACGGGCCAGTCGGGGCACCAGAGCACGATGGTGCGCACGGCCGTGGTCACGAGGCCCTCGCCGTGAACTCGGGCCGATGCACGTTGTCGTGCGCGGATGCCGCGGACGGCGCGCCCGCCTCGTCGATCGCGGCGAACCCGAGGTCGCCCGCCGGCAGCCGCAGGCGCCGCCGGGCACCGCGACCGACCTCGCCGCGCCCGGTGACCCGCACCACGACCTCGCGCTCGGCGAGGTGCCCGTGCCCGAGACCGAGGCCGGTCCAGTCGCTTCGCTCGAGCTCGAGCCGGGCGTCGCTGCCCGGCCAGCCGCCGTCGACGAGCAGCAGTGCGCCGCGCTGGCGCAGCCGGGCCGCGAACCGCGATGCCTCGGCCGGGGCGAGCCGCCCCGCCGGCCGCACGGCGACCACGGGGATCACGTCGGCGAGCGCCGCGGCGACCGTCAGCCACTGCCGGCCGGGATCGGGCACGAGCACGAGTCGCTCGAGGTCGATGCCGAACCGCGCCGCCGCCTCGACGCCGAACTCGGGGATGCCGGAGACCGCGACCCAGCGGCCGCTCCGCGACGGCCCGGCGAGCGCGGCCATGAGCAGCGTGATCGACCCCTCGACCTGCACGACCGCGCCCTCGCGCAGCGCGCCGCCCGGGAGCACGCTCGCGAGCGCAGGATGGGTGGGAACGGCGCGCGCGTCGAGCCTCGTTGCCTGCATGCCGCGGATGCGCGCCTGCAGTTCCTCGACCCGCTCGAGCCGTGCGGCGGGGGCCGGCTCGGAGGCGATCGCGCCGTCGGGCGCGGGTCGGGGAGCGATCATCGTCACCCCTCAATATTCGAACACATGTTCGAATGAGGCAAGTCGCGGATGCCACCCGTCCACGCCCCCGAGCGGGGGTGGTCGGCGGCGGCGGCACGCCGGATCCTTCGGGAGGATGTTCCGGCAGCTCGCCGGCGTGTGCCGGCGCGACGCGCCGCGCGGCCCGCGGAACTTCCTCCCGTTCGCGGCGCGACCGGTCGAGCGCGTGCGCTTAAACGCGAAAAGGCCGGATCCGAAGATCCGGCCTTCTCGACAACGCGTGCGCGAGGGGGGACTTGAACCCCCACGCCCGTTAGGGCACTAGCACCTCAAGCTAGCGCGTCTGCCATTTCCGCCACCCGCGCGTTGTCCTGGCCTCCGATCGCTCAGCGGCCGTAGAAGACATTAGCACGGTTTGCGAGGGCCTCAGACCACTCGGCGGCGGGCGACGACCGCGCCTGGAGGTCGAGGCGGGTCGGACGCGGAACGCCGGATTTCCGAGGCATCCGTCGCCGCTCGCGATGCCGAGCCTCGCGATAGCGTGGACCGCATGGCCGAGACGCTCCCGAGGACCACCGAGCCCCAGCCCGAGCTCGACGAGACCGCGATCATCGCGCGCGACCTCATCCGGTTCGACACCACGAACCACGGCGAGGGCCGTTCGAACGGCGAGCGCGAGGCCGCCGAGTACGTCGAGGCGCACCTGCGCACCATGGGCCTCGACCCGGTCGTGCACGAGTCCGCGCCGCGTCGCGCCAACGTCGTCGCGCGCGTGCCGGGCGCGAACCCCGACAAGCCCGCGCTCGTCCTCCACGGCCACCTCGACGTGGTGCCCGCCGACCCCCGGAACTGGAGCGTCGACCCGTTCGCCGGCGAGGTCCGCGACGGCATGCTGTGGGGCCGTGGCGCCGTGGACATGAAGGACATGGACGCCATGATCCTCACCGCGGTCGGCGACATCCTCGCCGAGGGGCGCCTGCCCGAGCGGGAGCTGATCCTGGGCTTCTTCGCCGACGAGGAAGCCGGGGGACTGTACGGCGCGAGCTGGCTCGTCGACGAGCACCCCGAGCTCTTCGCCGGCGCGACCGAGGCGATCAGCGAGGTCGGCGGGTACTCGATCACGGTCGGCGGAAAGCGCGCGTACCTCCTGCAGACCGGCGAGAAGTCGCTCGTGTGGGTGCGGCTCGTCGCGCACGGCACGGCCGCGCACGGCTCGAGGCTCGTCCGCGACAACGCGGTCACGAAGCTCGCCGAGGCGATCGCGCGCATCGGCCGACGCGAATGGCCCATCCGGCTGACGGGCACGACCCGCGAGCTGCTCGCGGCGATCGCCGGCGCACTGGGCGTCGACCCCGAGCAGGTCTCGCCCGACGAGCTGGCGCTCGCGACGGGGTCGGCCTCGGGGTTCATCACGGCGACGCTCCGCACGACGTCGAACCCGACGCTGCTGCAGGCCGGCTACAAGCACAACGTCATCCCCGACCGGGCCGAGGCGCTCGTCGACATCCGCACCCTGCCGGGGGAGGAGGACGCGGTCCTCGCCGAGCTCGGGGACCTCCTCGGGCCCGACGTCGAGCTCGAGATCGTGCACCGCGACGTCGGCCTCGAGGCGCCGACCCACGGGCCGCTCGTCGACGCGGTCACGCACGCCCTGAACGCGCACGACCCCGAGGCGGCCGTCTTCCCCTACCTGCTCAGCGGCGGCACCGACAACAAGGCGCTGTCGCGCCTCGGCGTCTCGGGCTACGGCTTCGCGCCGCTCCGGCTGCCGGACGGCCTCGACTTCCCTGCGATGTTCCACGGCGTGGACGAGCGCGTGCCGCTCGACGCACTAGTCTTCGGTAGGCAGGTCCTGAAGGACCTCCTCCTGGCGTACTGACGCCCACTCGTTCGACGACCACGACGGTCCCGTGCCCTTCGCGCGTCGAGGGGCGGAAGGCGATGCCCCCTTGTTCGAAGCCCTGATCCTCGGCCTCGTGCAGGGACTCACCGAGTTCCTGCCGATCTCCTCGAGCGCGCACCTGCGCATCCTCGGCGAGTTCCTGCCCAATGCGGCGGACCCGGGGGCGGCCTTCACCGCGATCACGCAGCTCGGCACCGAGGCCGCCGTCGTCGTGTTCTTCTGGCGCGACATCGTGCGGATCGTCCGCCAGTGGTTCGGCGCGCTGTTCGGCCGCGTCCCGCGCAACGACCCGGATGCGCGGATGGGCTGGCTGATCATCATCGGCTCGATCCCGATCGTCGTGCTCGGGCTGCTGTTCCAGGACCAGATCGAGACGGTCTTCCGCTCGCTGTACGTCGTCGCGACGATGCTCATCGTGTTCGGCATCGTCCTCGGCCTGGCCGACTGGGCGGGCGCGAAGCGCCGCAAGCTCGACGACCTCACCTACCCGCACGGCGTCTTCTTCGGGCTCGCCCAGTCGCTCGCGCTCATCCCGGGCGTCTCGCGCTCGGGGGGAACGATCACGATGGGCCTCCTGCTCGGCTACGAGCGAGCGGCCGCGGCGCGCTACGCGTTCCTCCTCGCGATCCCGGCGGTGTTCGGCTCGGGCTTCTACCAGCTCTTCAAGAGCTGGGGCGAGCCGGCCGTGTACGGCCCGCTCGAGACGGCCGCCGCGACCGTCGTGGCGTTCGTGGTCGCGATCCTGGTGATCGCGTTCTTCATGAAGTGGATCTCGCGGCACAGCTTCCTGCCGTTCGTGATCTACCGCATCGCGCTCGGCGCGACGGTGTTCGTGCTGCTCGGCACGGGCGTCCTCGAGCCGCTCTGATCGGCGCGCGGCAGAGGAACTCGGGCGCGACCGCTGCGACCCCGCCGGCCCGGGCGGTCGATCAGGCGGGCGGATGCCGCGTCAGGCGCCGTCCCGGGGACGCCACGGGCCGCCGCCCGGCTGGTCGCCGCGACGGCGGAGGTAGCGCTCGAACTCCTGCGCGATGGCCTCGCCGGACGCCTCGGGCGCGTCGACCGCGTCGCGGGCCTGCTCCAGCTGGGTGATGTACCCGGCCATCTCCTCGTCGTCCGCGGCGAGGGCGTCGACGCTCGACTCCCACTCCTTCGCCTCGTCCTCGAGCGAGCCGCGGGGGATGCTGAGCCCCGTGAGCTCCTCGACCTTGCCGAGCAGCGCGAGCACGGCCTTCGGCGACGGGGCGTTGTGCACGTAGTGCGGCACCGACGCCCAGAGCGAAACCGTGGGGATGCCGACGCGCTCGGCCTGGTCGGCGATGACGCTGAGGATGCCGACCGGTCCCTCGTAGGTCGAGCGGTCGACGCCCAGCGCGGCGCGCACCTCCGGGTTCTCGCTCGATGCGAAGACGGAGAGGGGTCGCGTGTGCGGGGCGTCGGCGAGCATCGCCCCGAGGAGCACGATGCCCTCGATGTCGGCGGTGAGCGCGGCGTCGATGAGCTCGGCGGCGAAGCCCTTCCAGGTTCGCGCGGGTTCCGCGCCGAGGAGGACGTGCAGCCGGTCGGCCCCGGGCCCCGTGACGACCTCGTCGTCGTCGGGGCGGGCTTCGCCGCTCGGGCCGAGGATCGCGGCGCCGGGCCAGCTCAGCCGCCGCGTGCCGTCGGGCGCGGACTCGATCGTGGGGCGCGTGAACTGGTAGTCGAAGTAGAGTTCGGGGTCGACCGCGGCGATCTCGACGAGGCCGAGCCGCTCCGCCAGGAGCCGGGCGGCTCCGGTGGCCGCCTCACCGGCGTCGTTCCATCCTTCGAATGCCACGACGAGGAGTCGTCCGCCCTCGAACCCGGTCGGCTGCTGCACTCGGTCCGCCCCGCTTCCCGAGTCCGGAACGTCCGGACCCATGTCCACAATAGGCCGTGCCGATAGAATCGCCCGTTGTGACCAAGCGCCTTCCCGCCGCCGTCCTCTGGGACATGGACGGCACCCTCGTCGATACCGAGCCGTACTGGATGCGGGCCGAGATCGAACTCGTCCACGAGTTCGGCCGGACCTGGACGCACGAGGACGCGTTGCAGATGGTCGGCATGGGCCTCTGGGACGCCGCGGAGGTGTTCCGGCGCGCCGGCGTCGACCTCCCGGCCGACGCGATCGTCGAGCGGCTCACCGAGCGCGTGCGCGAGCAGCTCGCCCAGCACGGCGTCCCCTGGCAGCCCGGGGCGAAGGCGCTCCTGAAGCAGCTCCGCGACGCCGGGATCCCGACCGCGCTCGTGACCATGTCGATCCGCTCGATGGCAGAGGACGTCGTCGGCGCGATCCCGTTCGCCGCGTTCGACGAGCTCGTGACGGGCGACGAGGTCGCCGCGCCGAAGCCGCACCCCGAGCCGTACCTGGCCGCCGCCGGTCGACTCGGCGTCGACATCGCCGAGTGCATCGCGATCGAGGACTCGCCGACGGGTCTCGCGGCGGCGACCGCGGCGGGCGCCGTGGTGATCGGCGTGCCCCACATGCTCTCCCTCGACGAGGCGCCCTCCGATGTCGTGTGGGACACGCTCGACGGCCGGACGCTCGACGACCTGGTCGAGGTCCTCACGACCAAGCAGGCGCGCGCGTGAGCCGCGGCGAGGCGAGCGGGCCGTTCCGCGTCGGCGACCGCGTGCAGCTGACCGGCCCGAAGGGCCGCATGCACACGATCACGCTCGAGCCCGGCAAGGTCTTCCACTCGCACAAGGGCACGATCGCCCACGACGAGATCATCGGCCTGCCCGACGGTTCGGTCGTCGCGAACGCGGTCGGGGTCGAGTACCTCGCGCTCCGACCCCTGCTCAGCGACTTCGTCATGTCGATGCCGCGTGGCGCGGCCATCGTCTACCCGAAGGACGCCGTGCAGATCCTCGCGCAGGCCGACATCTTCCCGGGGTCGACGGTCGTCGAGGCGGGCGTGGGCTCCGGCGCGCTGTCGCTGTGGCTGCTCCGCGCGATCGGCCCGGAGGGCCGGCTCATGTCGTTCGAGCGGCGCGAGGAGTTCGCCGATGTCGCGCGAGGCAACGTCGCGACGTTCCACGGCGAGGATCCGGCCAACTGGTCGATCACCCTCGGCGACCTGGCCGAGGCGCTCCCGCAGCAGGCCGGACCTGCCTCCGTCGACCGCGTGGTGCTCGACATGCTCGCGCCGTGGGAGTGCATCGACGTCGTCTCGACGGCGCTGAAGCCCGGCGGCGTCGTGCTCTGCTACGTCGCGACCGCCACGCAGCTCTCCCGGGTCGCCGAGGCGATCCGTGCGACGGGCTGGTACACCGAGCCGGTCGCGAACGAGACGATGGTGCGCGGATGGCACGTGCAGGGGCTCGCGGTGCGACCCGACCACCGCATGATCGCGCACACCGGGTTCCTGCTCACGGCGCGCCGGCTCGCGCCCGACACGATCCTCCCGGAGCTCAAGCGCCGACCGTCGAAGACCGAGTTCAGCGACGAGGACGTCGAGGCGTGGACGCCCGGCGCCCTCGGCGAACGCAACGTCAGCGACAAGGTCCTCCGCAAGCGGGCCAGGGCGGCGGATGCCGCGGCGCGCAGTTCGCGCGGCGATACCGGCGCGGCCCCCACCATCGACCCCGCCGACGCCGACTAGGCTGTCTGCGCCCGTTCCACCCGAGACGAAACGAGGATCCGTGCGCCTCCCGCTCGCACTCACCGCCACCGCGACCGCCGTCGCCCTCGCCCTGACCGGCTGCGCCTCGGCGCCCGCGCCGCAGGCCGAGCCCGGCGGGTCGTCCGACCTCGTCGAGGTCCGCGGCGACTTCGGCGAGACGCCGCGCGTCGACTTCCCGACCCCGCTCGTGCCCGACACGACGCAGTGCACCGAACTCATCGAGGGCACGGGCGACTACCTGGTCGACGGCCAGCAGGCGCTCGTCGGGCTCGCGGTCTACAACGGGACGACGGGCGAGGAGATCCAGGCGCCCCAGGGCTTCGGCGGCCAGGACCCGCTGCCGGTCGTGCTCGGGGCGAACACGCTGACGGGCCTGCGCACCGGGCTGAGCTGCGCGCGCGAGGGGTCGCGCGTCGCCGTCGTCATCCCGCCGGCCGACGGCTTCGGCGACGCGGGCAACGCGGGGCTCGGGATCGGCGCCGACGACAGCATCGTCGTCATCTTCGACGTGCAGGAGGCGTTCCTGCCCAGGGCGAACGGATCCCCGCGCATCACGCGCGACGGCTTCCCCGCCGTCGTGACCGCGCCCGACGGCCGGCCCGGCATCACCGTGCCGGACGACGAGCCGTTCGACACGACCGAGGTCGAGGTGCTGAAGCAGGGTTCCGGCGAGACCGTCGAGGACGGCGACCGGGTCGTCGTGCACTACACGGGCGTGCTCTGGGACGACAACGAGGTGTTCGACTCGAGCTGGGAGAGCGGTGCACCCGCGTCGTTCGTCGTGAGCGAGGGTTCCGGCTCCCAGGTGATCCCGGGCTTCGCCGAGGCGCTCATCGGCCAGCAGGTCGGCTCGCAGGTCGGCGTCGTGATCGCCCCGGAGGACGGCTACGGCGACGCCGAGCAGGCCGGCATCCCCGCCGGATCGACGCTGTTCTTCGTCATCGACATCCTCGGCGTGGTGTGAGGCCGGGCGGCCGCCGTGCCGCCGCGGGCGCTTCAGTATGATCGCTGACGTGGCGTCATCCAAGCCCGCGGGGGAGTCTCGGATACCGGTCGAGGACCGGCTGTTCAGCCTCGTCCTCGCGCTGCTCGCGACCGAGACCGGACTGCTGAAGTCCGAGATCCTGTCGACGGTGCGCGGCTACGCCGAGCGGTACGACCCGCGCGGCGGGAACGCGAACCTCGAGCGCCAGTTCGAGCGCGACAAGGACGACATCCGCGACCTCGGAATCCCGCTCGAGACGGTCGAGTCCCCGGATCGTCCCGGCGACAACCAGGCGCTGCGGTACCGCATCCCGAAGGGCGAGTACGACCTGCCCGTCGACGTGCGGTTCACCCCCGACGAACTCGCGCTCCTCGGCCTCGCGGCCGAGGTGTGGCGCGAGGCCTCGCTCTCGGCCGACTCGCAGCGCGCGCTCACGAAGCTCCGCTCGCTCGGCATCGAGCCGCGCGAACCCGTGATCGGCTACGCGCCGCGGCTGCGGGTGCGGGATGCCGCGTTCGAACCGCTCCGGCAGGCGCTCGACCGGCGGCAGCGCGTCCGCTTCCACTACCTCAAGCCGGGCGAGCAGGCGCCTCGCCTGCGCACCGTCGAGCCCTACGCGGTGGTCCTCCACGAGGGCCGCTGGCACCTCCACGGGCGCGACGTCGACGTGGCGGCGCCGCGGACGTTCCTCCTCTCGCGGATCGTCGGCGACGTGAAGGCGCTGACCGGCGCGCCGTTCGACGCGCCGCCCGCCGACGTGCAGGATCGCGTGCTCGCCGACCTCCAGGCGCTGCGGCTCGCCAACACCGCCGACCTCGTCGTGAGCGCCGGGTCCGATGCGGAGGTGCGGCTCGGCAAGCGCGCGGTGGAGGTCGACGACGACGCCGGGGTCATCCGCCTGCACTACACCGATGAGGTCGTCTTCGCCGACGAGCTGGCCTCCTACGGACCGGAGGTGCGCGTCATCGCGCCCGATACGCTGCGCGACGCCGTGCGGAGCCGACTCGCGACGGTCGCCGCCGCGCACCGCACGGGAGGCGCCGCATGAGCGCTCGCCCGCCGCGGCGGCCCGCGGGGCTCCGCGCGCCCGACAAGCTCGTCTTCCTGCTCTCGCTCGTGCCGTACCTGCTCGAGCAGCGTGTCGTGGACGTCGCCGACGCGGCCGCGCACTTCGGCGTCGGCGAGCAGGAGATCCGGGACGCGGTGATGCTCATCGCGACGTCCGGGCTGCCCGGTGCGACCGGGACCTACCAGCCGAACGACCTCTTCGACATCGACTGGGACGCGTTCGAGGACGACGACGTCATCGTCATCGTCCATCACGTCGCGATCGACGACGCCCCGAAGCTCTCCGCTCGCGAGGCCGCAGCGCTCATCGCCGGGCTCCGCTATCTCTCGGCGGCGCCCGAGAACGCCGACAGCGCATCGCTCGCCGCGCTCACCGAGAAGCTCCGAGCGGGCGCCTCGGGCGAGCCGAGTCGCATCGCGGTCGCCGAGGAGGCCGTCGACGAGACCCTCGCCGAGGTGCGGCGGGCCGTGGCATCCGGCCGCCGGCTCGAGTTCGACTACCTGAACGCGCGCGGGGAGCACCGTCGCCGTCGGGTCGACCCCCTTCGGATCGCCTCGCTCGGCGCCGACTGGTACCTCCAGGCCTACGACCAGCACCGCGAGGACGTCCGCAACTTCCGCATCGACAGGATGAGCGGGCTCAGCATCACCGACGAGCCGATCGGCGACCACACGGGTCGGGTCATCCCGGAGACGCTCTTCCAGGCGTCGCCGGACGATCTCGAGATCGTCGTGGACGTCGCGCCGGAGAGCCTGCCGCTGCTCGCCGACTACCTCGCCGACTCCACGTCGACCGAGGTCGACGGACGCCTGCGCGTGACCCTGCGGCTCGCGCACGTGCACGGCCTGAAGCGCCTCGTCACGGGGCTGCCCGGGCTCGTGACGGTCGTCGCCCCGAAGGAGGCGCGCGAGGTCGTCGCCGCATGGGCCGAGGCGGGGCTCGCGGCCTATCCGGACGACCTGTCCGATCGTGACCCGATCGAAGCAGAGGTGTGAGGGTCGCCCCTCTCGCGAGCAGGTAGACTGGCCGCACCATCCCGCCAGAATGGACGAGCATCTATGTTTGGAAACGCCTTCACCGGTTGGCACGCGCTGATCATCCTCTTGGTGATCCTGCTGCTGTTCGGTGCGCCGAAGCTTCCCGCGCTCGCGCGGAGCCTGGGCCAGTCGATGAAGATCCTCAAGAACGAGGTCCGCTCCGACGGTGACGAGACCGACGCCGACGCCAAGGACGGCGCTGCGGCGAGCACCGAGGCCCCGGCCTCGTCGACCACGTCGGCGCCCGCGTCGACGACGACGCCCGCACAGGTCGAGCAGCCGAAGCGCGCGGACTCCGGCCCGAGCGCCTGAGCCGTATGACCGCGGTGAAGGATCGCGGGGAGAAGAACCGCGAGAAGCGGATGTCGCTCGGCGCGCACCTCGTCGAGTTGCGCAAGCGCCTCTTCCGTTCGGCGATCGCCATCGTCATCGGCATGGTCGCGGGCTGGTGGCTGACGGACGCGTTCGTGTGGCAGGCGATCCAGGAGCCGGTCAACCTCGTCGTCGAAGCCCAGCAGGGCACGGACGCGGCGTCGACGGGCATCATCTTCCCGACGATCTCCAGTGCATTCGACCTGCGCCTGCAGATCGCGTTCACCCTCGGCATCGTGATCTCCGCACCGGTCTGGCTCTACCAGATCTTCGCGTTCCTGGTCCCGGGCCTGAACACGCGCGAGCGCAAGTACACCTTCGCGTTCTTCGCGACGGCGATCCCGCTCTTCTTCGCGGGCTGCGCAGCCGGCTGGTTCGTGCTTCCCAACATCGTGAAGCTCATGACCGGGTTCGTGCCCGAGGGCGCCGAGACGCTGCTGACGGCGAAGGAGTACATCGACTTCGTGCTGAAGCTCGTCGTCGCCATCGGCATCGCGTTCGTCGTGCCGGTGTTCATCGTGCTCCTGAACTTCGCCGGGATCCTGAGTGCGGCCGCGATCATCAAGTCGTGGCGCATCGCGATCCTCGTGATCGTGCTCTTCACGGCGTTCGCGACGCCGTCGGCCGACATCGTCTCGATGTTCATGCTCGCGATCCCGATGATCGGGTTGTACTTCGCGGCGTACGGGCTGGCATACCTGCACGACCGTCGCGTCGCCAAGCGCAATCAGTTGGAGTTCGGCGACGCTGTCTAGGCTGGAGGGGTGATGAGCCTCTCGCCGGCGGAACGCTACGCACTCTCCCGGCAGCAGCGCCGGCAGCCCAGGCTGCAGGAGTTCGCAGCGAACCTCTCGTTCGACCTCGACCCGTTCCAACGCGCCGCGTGCGCGTCGCTCGACGAGGGCCGGAGCGTCCTGGTCGCCGCGCCCACCGGCGCGGGCAAGACCGCGATCGCCGAGTTCGCGGTGCACCTCGCGATGCACGCGGACGACGAGAAGGTCTTCTACACGACGCCCATCAAGGCGCTGTCGAACCAGAAGTACCAGGAGTTCGTCGAGGCATGGGGCTCGAGGAACGTGGGCCTGCTCACGGGTGACACCAATATCAACGCCGGCGCCCGGATCGTGGTGATGACCACCGAGGTCCTCCGCAACATGCTCTACGCCTCCTCGCCACTGCTCGAGCGGCTCTCGTTCGTGGTCATGGACGAGGTGCACTACCTGGCCGACCGGTTCCGCGGCGCGGTGTGGGAGGAGGTCATCATCCACCTCCCCGAGCACGTGCGGCTCGTGTCGCTCAGCGCGACCGTGTCGAACGCGGAGGAGTTCGGCGACTGGCTGCAGGCGGTCCGCGGCGACACGGACGTCATCGTCTCGGAGCAGCGGCCCGTGCCGCTCGAGCAGCACGTCCTCGTGGGCTCGAAGCTCATCGACCTGTTCGATTCGTCCGGTCAGGCGGCCACGCATCGCGTGAACCCCGAGCTGCAGCGGCTGGCGCGCGCCGGCGGCCGATCGATCGGCGGCCGTTCGCAGCGCGGCCGTCGTGGCAGCGACCGCGGCCGCTACCACAAGCCGGCCCCCGGCGGAGGGCGCGCGGAGCGTTCAGCGGTCGTGGAGCTGCTGAGCGGCAAGCACCTGCTTCCGGCCATCTTCTTCATCTTCTCCCGGGCCGGGTGCGACCAGGCGGTGCGCCAGGTGCTGCGCAGCGGCATCCGTCTCACCGACACCGAGGAACGCGCGGAGATCCGCGCGATCGTCGAGGAACGGGCGCGGATGCTGCGCGACGACGACCTCGCCGTGCTCGGCTACTGGGAGTGGATCGAGGGGCTGCAGCGCGGCGTCGCCGCGCACCATGCCGGCATGCTCCCGACGTTCAAGGAGATCGTCGAGGACCTCTTCCAGCGCAAGCTCCTGAAGGCCGTGTTCGCGACCGAGACGCTCGCCCTCGGCGTGAACATGCCCGCCCGATCGGTGGTGCTCGAGAAGCTCGAGAAGTTCAACGGCGAGGCCCGTGTGCCGATCACCCCGGGGGAGTACACCCAGCTGACCGGGCGGGCGGGGCGCCGCGGGATCGACATCGAGGGGCACTCGGTGATCCAGTGGGTCGACGGCCTGGATCCCGAGGCGGTGGCCTCGCTCGCGTCCCGTCGGAGCTATCCGTTGAACTCGAGCTTCACGCCGACGTACAACATGGCCGTGAACCTCGTGGACCAGTTCGGTCGCGAGCGCACCCGGCAGATCCTCGAGCTCTCGTTCGCGCAGTTCCAGGCCGATCGCGCCGTGGTCGACCTCGCCCGCACCCTCCGCAAGCAGGAGGAGTCGATGGCCGGCTTCGAGGAGGCGATGCGCTGCCACCTCGGCGACTTCGCCGAGTACGCCGGGATCCGCCGCCGGATCGGCGACCTCGAGCGGCAGTCCTCGAAGGGCAATCCGACGCACGCGCAGCGCGAGCGGTTCCAACGGGAGCTCGGCGCCGAGCGCAAGCGACTGCGCGCACATCCGTGCCACGGGTGCGCGGAGCGCGAGCAGCACGCGCGGTGGGCCGAGCGATGGTGGCGCCTGAAGCGCGATCACGACGATCTCTCGCGCCAGATCCGCACCCGCACGGGCCAGGTCGCGAAGCGGTTCGACCGCGTCGCGGAGGTGCTGGAGGAGCTCGGCTACCTCGAGCGCGACGGCGCGGGCGGCCTGGCCTCGACGGCGGCCGGCCGGAGGCTCAAGCGCATCTACGGCGAGCGGGACCTGCTCGTCGCCGAAGCGCTCCGACGCGGGCTCTGGGACGGCCTCGACGTTCCGTCGGTCGCCGCGATGGCGGCCGCGCTCGTCTACGAACCGCGGCGCGACGACCGCGGGGTGCAGTACCGGATGCCGAAGGGCGGCTTCCGCGAGGCATTCGACCGGACGCTCGACGCGTGGAGCGAACTCGACGACGTCGAGCGCGACCATCGGCTGCCGGGAAGCGAACAGCCCTCGCCCGCCCTGGCGACGGCGATGCACGCCTGGGCGCGTGGAGCCGGACTCGCCCAGGTGCTCGCGGACACCGAGCTCGCCGCCGGCGACTTCGTGCGGCTGTCCAAGCAGGTCGTCGACCTGCTCGACCAGGTGTCGATCGTGGCCGACGCCGAGCTCGGCGCGACGGCGCGCGCGGCGATCGACGCCGTCCGTCGGGGAGTCGTCGCCTACGGGGCGGCGGCATGAGCGTCGACCCCGCCGCGACCGCGGCACGGGAGCGTTCGACCGAGGGCCGCGCGACGGTCGCGCCGGATGGAGTCCGCGGTGCGGACGCCGCAGCCGGCGCCGATCGCGGCCCGCTCCCGATCCTGCCCCTGTGGGCCGCCCTCATCGTGTCCGCGCTCGGCGGGTTCGTCTACGACCTCGGCTTCCCGGGCGCGAGCGTCTGGCCGCTCGCCTTCGTCGGGATCGCGATGGCGCTCGTCCCGCTCGTCGGGCGTTCGCTGCTCTCGTCGTTCCATGTCGGTCTCGCCTTCGGCCTCGCGTTCTACCTCTCGCACGTCTCCTGGACCTCGCTCTACCTCGGTCCGATCCCGTGGCTCGCGCTGTCGATCCTCGAATCGCTCTTCGTGGCCGGCGGGGCGGTGCTCATCACGCTCGCCTACCGCTGGGTGCCCCTCGCGGGCCGATCTCGCTGGCTTCGGCTCATCGCGCTCCCGGCGCTCGTGGCCGGCCTCTGGATCCTCCGCGAGACCGTGACCGGCACATTCCCGTACAGCGGCTTCCCATGGGGCCGGGCCGCGCTCAGCCAGTCCGAGAGTCCTTTCGCACCGGTCGTCTCGTGGATCGGATCCTCCGGCCTGGGATTCGTGATGGTCGCGCTGACGGCCGGCGTCATCGAGTGGGTGCGCGCGCGCGGATGGCGCGACCTCCGCACCGCCGTCCCCGTGGTGGTGGTGCTCGCCATCGCCGTCGCGGTCCCGGCGTTCCCGACGACACCGACCGGCGACCTCCGCGTCGCGAGCGTACAGGGCAACGGACCGGCGGGCTACTTCGACCCGCGCGAGCAGGGCGACGTGCTCCGCTCGCAGCTCGACGCGACCGAGGCGGTGCTCGGCGACGACGTCGACGTGCTGCTCTGGCCGGAGGGCGGATCCGACATCGACCCGACGCGCAGCCCGTCCGTCGCGCGCATCTTCGATGGGCTCTCCAAGGAGCTCGACGCTCCCGTCATCCTGAACACGGTGACCGTCGAGGGCGAGGAGGGCGACGAGCGCTTCTACAACACCTCGCTGCTCTGGGAAGCGGGGGAGGGTCCCGTCGACCGGTTCGCCAAGCGCAACCCGGTGCCCTTCGGCGAGTACATTCCCGACCGGTGGTTCTACGACGCGCTGGTCCCCGAGCTCACCGGCCTCATCCAGCGCGGGTACTCACCGGGAACCGAACCGCCGGTCTTCGACCTCGGCGACACCGTCACCGGACTGGCCATCTGCTTCGACGTCATCTACGACGAGCTGATCTGGGAGGGTGCGCGTGACGGCGCGGAGCTCTACATGCTCCAGACGAACAACGCCGACTTCCGCGGGACCGACGAGAACCAGCAGCAGCTCGCGATCGCGCGCCTGCGGGCGATCGAGACCGGCCGCTCGGTCGTGAACATCTCCACGGTGGGCACCAGCCAGGTGATCGACCCGGCCGGACGCACCATCGACGCCCTGCCCGCATACGAGGCCGGCGCGATGGTGACCGACGTCGAACTCCGGACGGGGCTCACGCCGTCGGTCGTGCTCGGCGGGGTCGTCCCGCTCCTGCTCGCACTCGGCTCGCTCGCGGGCCTCGCGTGGGCCGGGGTCGCGGCGCAGCGGAACGCCCGGCGCCGGACGAGGTCCGATGCCGGGCGTGCGGGTGCGCTGGACGCCTAGGCGCCGATCTTCTGCTGGCCGCGACGGGCCCGCAGGTACTGCAGTCGCTCCTCGAGGATCTCCTCGAGCTCGGCACGCGTGCGGCGCTCGAGCAGCATGTCCCAGTGCGTGCGGGCGACCTTCTCGCCCGATCGGTCGATCTCGACGGGCTTGGAGTCGACGAGGAGCACGGCGGAGTTGCCGCAGTGACGGCACTCCCACTCCTCGGGAAGCTCGGCCTCGGTCGAGAAGGTCATCACGGTGTCACGACCGCACGTCTCGCAGCGGTACGTGTAGTCGGCTCGGTCGGCGAAGATCACGCCGTCCTCGCTCTGCAGGCTCTGGGCGCCGATACGCATGCCTCGAAGGCTCCGGTCCGCCATGGCGTACTCCTCTCGATCGTCAATCAGGTATAGACGATCAAGCTGGGCATCTTCTTCCCGCAGGCTGAGGTTTTGCCGGGGAACGCTCAGATTCCCGCGATGACGCGCAGCGCGAGGTCGGCTCGATCGGTCACGAGCCCGTCGACCCCGAGGTCGAGCAGGCGTCGCATGTCGCCCTCGTCGTTCACCGTCCACACGTGCACCTCGAGGCCGGCGGCGTGCGCCGTCTCGATGAGCGCGGGGGAGAGGATCCGGAGCCGCCCGACGCGCTCGGGGATCTGCAGGGCGCGAGCACCCGCGACGCCGCGGCGCATCGCGCCCGAACTGCGCGTGCGGGATGCCGCGACCGCGCGGAGCACGGACGTGCGACCGGCCGACGTGACCGACCCGGGAACCGCGGCGGCGAGCCGACGCCGCCGCGCGTCGGAGAATGCGGTGAGCAGGACCCGACCTTCGGCCCCGGCACGACGGACCGCATCGACGGTCGGCGCGACCGCGGCATCCGTCTTCACGTCGACGTTGAGGCGCGCCTCGGGGAACGCGTGCAGCAGCTCGTCGAGCGTGGCGAATCCGTGCCCGCCGCCGAGGTCGACCCCTCGGAGTGCGTCGAGCGAGAGGTCGGACACCGACTCGCGGCGACCGGCGACACGTCGCAGCGTGGGATCGTGCGCCAGCACGGCCGCACCCTCGGCGCTCGGGTGGATGTCGGTCTCGAGGTACTGCGCGCCGGCCCGCACCGCGGCCTCGAACGCGGCGAGGGTGTTCTCGGGGGCCTCGAGCGCGAGCCCGCGGTGCGCCAGGACGCGCGGTGCGGGCGGCTCGAACCAGCCGCCGGTCACGCGGGTCAGCCGGGGAAGCTCGGGCCCGACGTCCCACGGGGCGCATCGGGACCCGCGCTGCCGCTCGCATCGGCGGCGCCGTTCGGCGTGAACGCGTGCCCGATGCCCTTCAGCGCCTCGGTGAGCTCGCTCGGGATGATCCAGAGCTTGTTCGACGCGCCCTCCGCGAGCTGCGGCAGCATCTGGAGGTACTGGTAGCCGAGCAGCTTGGGGTCGGGATCGCCCTTGTGGATGGCGTCGAACACCGTGAGGATCGCCTCCGCCTCGCCCTGCGCTCGGAGCACCGCGGCCTTCGCGTCACCCTCGGCCTTGAGGATGGCGGCCTGCCGGGAACCCTCGGCCTCGAGGATCGCGGACTGCTTGGTGCCCTCGGCGGTGAGGATCGCGGCGCGACGATCGCGCTCGGCGCGCATCTGCTTCTCCATCGAGTCCTGGATCGAGAGGGGCGGGTCGATCGCCTTCAGCTCGACGCGGGACACGCGGATGCCCCACTTGCCCGTCGCCTCGTCGAGCACGATGCGGAGCTGGCCGTTGATGTTGTCGCGGCTCGTGAGCGCCTCTTCGAGGTTCAGCCCGCCGACGACGTTTCGCAGGGTGGTCGTCGTCAGCTGCTCGACGGCGCCGAGGTAGTTGTTGATCTCGTAGGTCGCGGCGCGCGCATCGGTCACCTGGAAGTAGACGACGGTGTCGATCGAGACGACGAGGTTGTCCTCGGTGATCACCGGCTGCGGCGGGAAGGAGACGACCTGCTCGCGCATGTCGACGAGCGGAAGCAGTCGGTCGATGAACGGGATGAGGATGTTGAGGCCGGGCGTGAGCGTCTTGTGGTACCTGCCGAGCCGCTCGACGACTCCCGCGTACGCCTGCGGGATGATGCGGATCGACTTCGCGATCACCACGATCGCGAAGATCGCGATCGCGACGACGACGATCAGGGCGATGATGGGTCCGACGTCGTTCACGCCTGGGTGCTCCTCTCCATGGGGACGACGACCGCCGTCGCCCCGTCGATGCCCGTGACGAGCACGTGCTCGCCCACGGCGACATCCGCCTGCTCGGTCACCGGTGAGAGCCGGGCCGTCCAGACGTCCCCGTTCTCGAGGCGGACCTGGCCGCCCGCGGGCCCGACCGTGCGCACCACGGTGCCGGAGGCGCCGATCAGCGCGTCGACGTTGCTCCTCGCCGGGTCGGCGCCTCGGCGGAGCATCCGCAGCAGTGGTGGCCGGAGCGTCAGGATGAGTGCGACGGCGACGACCGCCGCCACGATGAACTGCGCCCACCAGGGGATGCCGGTGAGCCCCGAGAGCAGGCCGGCGACGCTTCCGAGGGCGAGCATCAGGAAGGTCATCTCGAGGGTGAAGACCTCGATCGTGGCGAACACGAGGATCAGGACCAGCCAGGCGATCCACGCGTACTGAGTCAGAACATCCAAGTCGGTCTCCTTAGGCCCCCGTCTGTCAACCTAGCAGCGCATGAGGGGGCGATGGGGGAGTTGGTAGTCTCGGTGCGGCGCGCAGCGCGCCCGCGACATCCGCACCACTCGAGGAGCCCCAACGTGACCAACCCGCTCGCCCCCGGATCGCTCGACGGCCGCGTCGCCCTCGTCACGGGCTCGTCCCGCGGCATCGGCGCGGACACCGCACGCTACCTCGCCGAGGCCGGCGCGGCGGTCGTCATCAACTACCGCAGCAAGGCTCCGCGCGCCGAGAAGATCGTGAACGAGATCACGGCGGCAGGCGGCCGTGCGATCGCCGTCGGCGCCGACCTGACGGATGCGGCGTCGGTGCAGGCCATGTTCGAGCGCGCCGTCGCCGAGCTCGGCCCCGTCGACCTGCTCGTCCTCAACGCCTCGGGCGGCATGGAGAGCGGCATGGGCGAGGACTACGCGATGCGGCTGAACCGCGACGCGCAGGTGAACGTCGTCGACAACGCGCTCCCGCACCTCGCGGAGGGCGCCCGGATCGTGTTCGTGACGAGCCACCAGGCGCACTTCATCCGCACGACGCCGACGATGCCGGAGTACGAGCCCGTCGCCCTCTCCAAGCGCGCCGGCGAGGACGCCCTGCGGGCGAAGCTCCCGGAGTTCGACGAGCAGGGCGTCGAGTTCGTGGTCGTCTCCGGCGACATGATCGAGGGCACGATCACCGCCACGCTGCTCGAGCGTGCGAACCCGGGCGCCATCGCCGCCCGCAAGGAGGACGCGGGCAAGCTGTACAACGTCGCCGAGTTCGCCGCCGAGGTCGCCTCGGCCGCCGTCGAGCCGATCCCGGCCGAGCACACCCGCTACGTGGGGGACGTCTCGGGGTTCGCGCCCGAGGGCTGATCCGGCGCACGCGGCGCAGGCACGCCGCATGACGAGGGCGGGACCGGTCTGGCCGGTCCCGCCCTCGCGGCGTCTGATCGGATCAGCCCGTCACGACGACAGCTGCATTCCGCGCCCGAACGTGAACGCGCGCACGATCTGCACGATGCCGAGGATGATGAGCGCGATGCCCGTCACGACGAACAGCACGACCACGCCCCAGAGCGGCGAGAAGAGCAGCACGATCCCCGCGACGATGCTCAGGAGGCCGAAGAAGATGCTCCACCCCTTCGATGACGAGCTGCCGGACTGTGCGAGCGCGACCACGCCCTCGATGATCCAGAGGATGCCGACGAGGATGCCGACGAAGATGCCGATGACGACGGCGCTCTCGGTCGGGTTGGCGAACATGACGATCGCGCCGAACAGGAACAGGACGCCGAGGATGATGTCCAGGGCCCTGGCGCCGCCCGAGATCGACCTCGAGAAGATGCCGATGCCGACGTATGCGAGCCCTGCGATCAGGAAGTAGATCGCGAGCATCACCGTCAGGACGACGGCCGAGTCCTTCGGCCAGAACGTGATGAAGACGCCCATGATCAGTGCGATGACCCCCGTCACGCCGAGGGCGATGCGGATCGAGTTCACCGCCGACTTCGTGAGTTCGGCCGAATCGAACGCGAACGCCGCGAACATGCTGTTGGACTGCGGGGAGGACATTGCGACTCCTTCCGGCGCGCCCCTACTGGCGCGCTCGCGTTCAGGCTATTCCCAGCGGCGTGCTCGGCGGTGGAGCCGTTGGTCCCGATCTCCGGCGTGTCGTGCCGAAGGCCCACGCGGCGTTCAGGACCGTCGCGCCTCGATCCACCCGTCGATGCGCTCCCACTGGTCCATGAGCCAGTCCGTCCGCGCATCGTGGTCGTCGGGGATGTCGGCGCGCGGGACGTTCCAGACCTGCATCGTGATCGTCTTGTCGGTCGGCAGTTCGCGCCAGACGTCGGCGACCGTCCTGATGCGGTCGAGGCCGGTGTGCGCGACGAGGAACACGTCGGCGTGCGGCGCCGCGTCGAGCGCGGCGAACAGCCCCGCCGGCCGCGGCGCCATGACGTTCATGAGTCGGGCGGCGCGCTCGGCCGTCGACGTGAGACCGGCCGCCCGCAATCGGTCGATGGCCCGCGCGCGGCGCTCCGGCGTGAAGTTGCCGCCTTCGGGGAAGATCACGAGCGCGTCGCGCTCCTCCATGTCGTTCGCGAGCTCGCCGATGCGGTCCGTCAGCGGGACGGCCGGCGTGGAGCGTCGTCCCGGCGGGCCTGCCCTGCCCACCTCGCCGGCGACGGGCGGCGGCGCGATGAAGCGGTTCGGCAGGCGGTTGAGGACCACGTCGACGGCCGGATCCCACTGCATGGTGTCCTTCAGCACGATGCGCGGGGACCGGTCGAACCAGTTGAGGACGGCGTGGATGAGGATGAACGAATCGCCGGGCCCCGCATGGCGGCTCGCGATGACCCGCGGCTGGTCGTCGTCGTGGAACCCCTCGGGCACGCGGACGTCGATGTCGAGGCGGAGCACCCAGTGCGCGTTCCAGAACAGCACGCCGAGCATACGCGCGACGAACCGGTAGTGCGCGTGCTGGAAGCCGTGCGAGTGGATGCGCCACCCGAACCCGGAGGCGATCCACAGCGCGAACAGCACGACGACCGCCGCGGCATCCCACAGCAGGTAGATCGCGACCATGAGGAGCAGTCGCGGGGTCCGCAGCCTCGGCTCCAGGAAGATCGACGCGATCAGCGCGATCGTCAGCCACGCCGGCAGCAGGGCGACCACGACGAGGGCCAGCACGATCACGAGCGGCGCGAGGATGCCGCGGCGCACCCACTTCGGCGGCAGGCGCATCAGTCCGCGGCCCGGTCCGCCGCGCCGCCGCCGCGCTCGGCCTCGCGGTCCAGGTACGCGGATGCCGCGCCGTGCGCGGTCGCCATCCGCCGGCGGAGTGCGGTGGGGGAGAGGTTGCGCGAGATGCGGTTCTCCTTCGCGGAGGAGGTGCCGGTCGGGAGCACGTGCAGTCGCGTCCCCTCGGCGAGGGCCGCGGTGTCGCGGGCGAAGCGATGCCTGCGGGAGATCTCGAACGCGACGCGGGCGTTGTCGAACTGGTTCCGTGGCGGGGTCAGCGCGTGTTCGATCCGGCCCACCTGCATCACGTAGATGTCCGTCGCCCCGGCGTCGGCGGCCTGGCCGACCGGGATCGAGTTCACGATGCCACCGTCGACGAAGTGCTCGTCGCCGATCCGCACCGCCGGGAACAGGCCGGGCAGCGCCGCGGAGGCCAGTACCGCCGGCACCAGGGGACCGGAGGCGAACCAGTGCTCGGCCGCGCGTTCGACGCTCGCGGCGCAGCAGCGGAACTCCACGTCGAGGTCCTCGAACTCGGTGGCGCCGGCGAGCCCGTGCGTGAGCATCCGGCGGAGCGGCTCGGACGACATCACGTGCGCCCGCCCGAACCGCAGGCCGACGCCGGTCGTGATCGCACGAGCCTCCCTCGACGTCCAGGCGTGCTCGAGCCGTTCGAGGCTCCGGTCGACGTCGGCGGCGATGATCGCCCCGTTGATCGCGCCGATCGACGTGCCGACGACGAGGTCGGGGCGGATGCCGCGTTCGAGCACCGCACGGAGCATGCCGACCTGCACGGCGCCGAGCACCCCGCCGCCCCCGAGGACGAACGCGACCTTGCCGGAGTCCATGGCGCCATTCTGGCACCAGCCGTGCACGGCTGGACTTCGCACCCGCGAGGTGGCAGCATCGCGCTCGTGAGCGCTCGACCCACCGGCCCGGACGTGCTGCGAGACCTCGCGGTGCTGCGCCGCGTTCGCGACCGCATCGATCGCGAGTACGCGAAGCCGCTGGACGTGGAGGCGCTGGCGCGCGGGGCGAACATGTCCTCGGGTCACCTGAGCCGTCGGTTCAGGGCGGCGTTCGGCGAGACGCCCTACTCCTACGTGATGACGCGTCGCATCGAACGGGCGATGGCCCTGCTCCGTCGCGGCGACCTCTCCGTGACGGAGGTGTGCTTCGAGGTGGGCTGCTCGTCGCTCGGCACCTTCAGCACGCGGTTCACCGAGCTCGTCGGCGTGCCGCCGAGCGTCTATCGGGAGCGGCACGCGGGAGCGACCCTCGGCATGATCCCGTGCGTGGCGAAGCAGGTGACGAAGCCGGTCAGGAATCGAGAAGCCGCCGTCGGCGGCCGTCGATAGCGTGACCTCCATGAGCATCACCATCCACTCCAGCTTCCTCCCGCACATCGACCCGGAGGCCTCGCTCGCCTTCTACCGCGACGTGCTCGGCTTCGAGGTGCGCAACGACGTCGGCTACGAGGGCATGCGATGGATCACCGTCGGCCCCGCCGGCCAGCCCGACACCGCGATCGTGCTCCACCCGCCGGGTGTCGGGCCGGGCATGACCGACGACGACCGGAACGCGTTGCTCGAGATCATCGCGAAGGGCAGCTACTTCGGCGTGAATCTCGCGTCGACCGACCTCGACGCGACGTTCGCCGCGCTGGAGGCCGCCGGCGCCGAGGTCGTGCAGGAACCCGTCGACCAGCCGTACGGGCTGCGCGACTGCGCCTTCCGCGACCCGGCGGGCAACATGATCCGGATCCAGCAGGTCGGCTGACACGCCGCCGCACCCCGACGCGTCCGGCGTCGGGGACCCCGCGGTGCTTGGATCGGAACGACCGTCATGGAGGAACGATGACCACGACCCCGAACGTCGCCCGCGCGGCATCCGCCCTGCCCGCCGCGGACGCCCACGACCGGATCCGGGTGCAGGGCGCCCGCGAGAACAACCTGAAGGATGTCTCGGTCGAGCTGCCGAAGCGCCGACTGACGGTGTTCACGGGCGTCTCCGGCTCGGGCAAGAGCTCGCTCGTGTTCGACACGATCGCCGCCGAGTCGCGTCGGCTCATCGACGAGACGTACAGCGCGTTCGTGCAGGGCTTCATGCCGTCGGTCCCGCGCCCCGACGTCGACGTGCTCGAGGGCCTGACGACCGCGATCATCGTGGACCAGGAGCGGCTCGGCGCCAACCCGCGCTCGACGGTGGGCACCGTCACGGATGCGAACGCGATGCTGC
The DNA here is from genome assembly GCF_042672355.1 of Agromyces binzhouensis. Lineage (NCBI taxonomy): Bacteria > Bacillati > Actinomycetota > Actinomycetes > Micrococcales > Microbacteriaceae > Agromyces > Agromyces binzhouensis. The sequence goes on from NZ_JBHXVJ010000005.1 coordinate 70,214, forward strand.
GGATCCTGTTCAGCCGTCTCGGCGAACCGCACATCGGCGGGCCGACCGCGTTCTCGTTCAACATCCCGACGCAGAAGGCCAGCGGGGTCATGACCTCGGCGACGGGCGACAAGACCATCGTGCGCGACGTCGTGTACCTCGGCGGCATGTGCCCGCGCTGCGAGGGGCGCGGCTCCGTCTCCGACCTCGACCTCTCGCAGGTGATCGATGAGAGTCGGTCGCTGAACGAGGGTGCGATCACGGTGCCGGGCTACACCGCCGACGGCTGGATGGTCCGCGGGTTCGCGGAATCGGGGTTCTACGACCCCGACACGCCGATCTCCGAGTTCACGGAGGAGGAACGGCATGCGCTGCTCTACAGCGAGCCGAGGAAGGTGCGGATCCAGAACATCAACATGACCTACGAGGGGCTGATCCCCAAGATCACGAAGTCGATGCTCTCGAAGGACCTCGACGCCCTCCAGCCCCACATCCGTGCGTTCGTCGAGCGCGTGGCGACCTTCGCCGCCTGCCCGGAGTGCGACGGCACGCGCCTGACCGAGGCCGCGCGATCGTCGCGGATCGACGGCGTGAGCATCGCCGATGCGTGCCGCATGCAGGTGACCGACCTCGCGGCATGGGTCCGCGGACTCGACCGACCCGATGCCGGTCCGCTGCTCGACGCCCTCGGGGCGAACCTCGACGCCTTCGTCACGCTGGGGCTCGGCTACCTGAGCCTCGAACGGCCCTCGGGCACGCTCTCGGGCGGCGAGGCCCAGCGCATCAAGATGCTGCGGCACCTCGGGTCGTCGCTGACGGATGTCACCTACGTCTTCGACGAGCCCACGATCGGCCTGCACCCGCACGACATCCAGCGCATGAACACCCTGCTCCTGCAGTTGCGCGACAAGGGCAACACCGTGCTCGTCGTCGAGCACAAGCCCGAGACCATCGCCATCGCCGACCACGTCGTCGACCTGGGCCCGGGGGCAGGGGTCGACGGCGGCGAGATCGGCTTCGAGGGCACGGTCGAGGGCCTGAAGGCGAGCGGGACCGTCACGGGCCGGCACCTGGACGATCGCGCGCGGATCAAGCCCGACGTTCGCACGCCGACGGGCGCCATCGAGGTGCGCGGCGCCGACGAGAACAACCTCGAGAGCGTGGATGTCGACATCCCGACAGGGGTGCTCACGGTCGTGACCGGGGTCGCCGGCTCGGGCAAGAGCTCGCTCATCCACGGGTCCGTCTCCCCGCGCGACGGAATCGTCTCGATCGACCAGGGCGCCATCAAGGGGTCGCGTCGCAGCAGCCCGGCGACGTACACCGGCCTGCTCGAGCCGATCCGCAAGGCGTTCGCGAAGGCCAACGGAGTGAAGCCGGCGTTCTTCAGCGCGAACTCCGAAGGCGCGTGCCCGACGTGCAAGGGGGCCGGCGTCATCATCACCGAACTCGGGTTCATGGACACGATCGAGACGCCGTGCGAGGACTGCGGCGGCAAGCGCTTCCAAGCGGGCGTGCTGCAGTACACGCTCGGCGGCCTGGACATCACCGAGGTGCTCGACCTTCCGGTCGCGAGGGCGCGCGAGTTCTTCTCGTCGGGGGAGGCGAGGATCCCGGCCGCTGCGGCGATCCTGGGTCGCCTCGAGGACGTCGGACTCGGCTACCTCAGCCTCGGACAGCCGCTGTCGACGCTGTCCGGCGGCGAGCGGCAGCGCGTGAAGCTCGCGATCGCGATGGGGGAGACGGGCGACGTGTACGTCCTCGACGAGCCGACGACCGGCCTCCACCTGGCGGACGTCGACAACCTGCTGCGATTGCTCGACGGCCTGGTCGACTCCGGCAAGACCGTCATCGTCATCGAGCACCACCAGGCGGTCATGGCGCACGCGGACTGGATCATCGACCTCGGCCCGGGCGCCGGTCACGACGGCGGCCGCGTGGTCTTCGAAGGCACCCCTGCCGAACTCGTCGCGCGTCGCGCGACGCTCACGGGGGAGCACCTTGCCGACTATGTCGGCGCCTGATACCCCACGGGGTATTCGAAGGGAACGGGGGACAGGGATGTGCCTGCATTCGGCCTACGAGTCCGGGGGAGCGATCTACTCGCGCGATCTCGCACCTGTGCCTGCGCGGACGCCGACGAGCGTCCGCACGCGGGATTCCATCGCGATTCCGGCGGTCGGAGTCGCATCGAACGACACGAAGGGAGCCGATGATGGCTGAGGCGAAGCGCACGCCCGCACGCGACGAGGATCCGGGCGGGTTCACCGACGAGGAGCGCGCCGCGATGAAGGAGCGCGCCAAGGAGGTGCGCCGCGGCAAGAAGAAGGACGGCGCCGCCGACCTGCTCGAGAAGATCGCCGAGTTGGAGGGCTCCGACCGTGCGATGGCGGAACGGCTGCACGAGCTCATCACCGAGCATGCTCCCGAGCTCGCACCGCGCACCTACTACGGAATGCCCGCCTGGGCGAAGGACGGCAAGGTCCTGTGCTTCTTCCAGCCGGCCCTGAAGTTCAAGACGCGCTACGCGACGTTCGGCTTCAACGACAACGCGCTGCTCGACGACGGCGAGCTGTGGCCGACGTCGTATGCGCTGGCGGAGCTGACGGCTGCGGGTGAACGGCGCATCGTGGAGCTGGTGACGAAGGCGATCGCCTGAGCCGTTCGGGCCGAGGAACACGGCCAAGCCGAGCGATTCGTAGAGTCTGGGCGATGCGCCGATAATGCACATTATGTCGGAATTGCAGATCCGATCCACCCCGTGGCGCCCGACCTCGACTCCCCTGGCGCTGTCGTGCGTTCGATCCGTCCGGGCTGATCGCGTGCACGTCACATGCGCGTAAGCGACGAAGCTGAGTGGTCACGCTCCGGATGAATCGTGATCACCCGCGAGCTGGGTGCGCTGTTCGAACCACCCGGGTGCCCGCGGGACGGACGTATCGTGAACTGACTTCACGATGCGTCCGATTCATCGTGTCGTTGCGCGCGGCCAGTCGAGCCACGCAGAACGAGCGGTCGCTGGGCGGCGACCGCTCCCCCAGGGACTGGGCCGAACGATCAGGTGCGCTCGTTGCGCCTGAGCTTCTCGACCCGTTCGTCGCTCGCCGGCATGCCGAATTCGTTGAGCGGTCCGCTCATCGCCGGCTCCGGCAGTCGGACATCGGTCGGGCATTCGAGCAGGACATTCGACGTCGACTCGTCGATGTGGTGTTCGAACATCGGGTGTCCGCAGAGCGGACACGGCTTCTCCCCCGACTGACTGCGGTCGTCGGGCTCTTCCGGGGCCATCCGCGGCGATTCGAACGCTGGGGTCATGACCCGATCCACCCGGTCGAAGAACCGGGTGAACGCGTTCCCATCGCCGTGGCCCGCTTCTTCGCGTGCCATGGCGCCGATGGTACTCCCGCACTCGCGCTCGGTGCGAGGGGAATATGGAGAGCGCGACTATCCGATGGATGCCGTGGCACCCTCCGGTGGGGTCGCAGGCGGTTCCGGGCACATGGAGGCGGCCCAGGATCAGCCGGAGTTCAGTGCTCGCCGAATCCGCTCGACGCGAGTTCGGCGAGTGCGTCCACGGCTCCAGCGCCGGCGGGGTCATCGGTCGCGATCTCGACCTCGTCGCCCTTCACGAGCCCCAGGGCCATGATCGCGAGCAGGCTCTTGGCGTCGATCCCGTTCACGGTGACGCGCTGCGGGAACATGCTGGCGAGCTTCACGAGTTCGGCAGCAGGGCGCGCATGCAGCCCGTCCGAGTTCGTGAGGGTGATCCGCCTGCTGATGCGCTCGCGTGACCCCGTGTCGGTAGGGACCGCGTCCGATTCCGGCTTGGCCGCCTCCCGGACGGTCGCAGCCCCTCCGCCGGCCGATTCCGCCGCCTGCACGACCGCCTCCAGCCGGTCGCCCGACTCCGCGGCGACGGATGCCGCGACCGTTCCCTCCACGAGCGGCGCGTCCGCGATGCGGACCCGCTCCCGCACGTCGTCGTCGAGGAAGTCCATCGCGGTCTCGGCCGTCAGGATCGCCGACCCGAGGTCGCAGAGGACGACGACGCCGGCGCCGGCATCCGCCGCGCCGATCGCCGTCGTCACGCGATCGAAGCTCGTCCCGATCCGGCCGTCGTCGGTTCCTCCGGCCGGTTCGATGCGGACGTTCGGGGCCATCTGGTGTGCGAGTTCGACCACCCCCGCGGCCAGCTGCTCGGAGTGCGAGACGACGACGATCCCGATGCGTTCCCCATCCGCCATCTCAGGCACTGGTCCCGTTCGACGCGGCTGCGGCCGCCGCCTCGAGGAGGTACGCCGTCGATTGTGCGCCGGGGTCGCGATGACCGGCCGAGCGTTCGCCCAGGTAGCTGGCCCGACCCTTGCGCGCGACCAGCGGTTCGGTCGCGACGGCGCCCGACGCCGCGGCATCCGCCGCAGCCCGGAGCGTCGCGGCGGCGCTCGCGCCGCCGTCGGCCGCACTCCGTGCCGCGTCGACCGCAGGCGTCCAGGCGTCGACCATGGTCTTGTCGCCGGACTCGGCCTTCCCGCGCGCCACGATGCCGTCGCGGGACGCCTCGAGGAACGACACGACGCCGGACGCGTCGATCGACGACTCCCCCGCGATCGCGACGGATCCCTTCAGGTACGCCGTCCCGTAGAGCGGTCCCGCCGCGCCGCCGACCGTCGAGATCAGTGTCGTCGCGACCATCTTCAGCACGTCCGCCGGCGTCGATCCGGCGGGCAGGTCGTCGAGCTTGGGGAGCACGGCCTGGAAGCCGCGATCCATGTTCTCCCCGTGGTCGCCGTCTCCGATCTCACGGTCGAGCGTGATCAGCTCGATCCGGTGTTCGGCCATCGAGTCCGCGCTGCGCCTGACCCAGTCCACCGCCCAGGTGATGTCCAATCCCACCGCGGCCGCCCCTATCGGCCCCACCGGAGCGCCGCCGTGTGCACGGGGGCGTCCCAGAGCCCGATCATCTCGTCGTCGAGCTTGAGGATCGTGATCGAGAACCCCTGCATCTCGAGCGAGGTGATGTAGTTGCCCACCAGTGAGCGCTCGATCGAGATGCCCTTCTCGGCGAGCACCTCGGCTGCCCGCCGGTACGCGATGTACAGCTCGATCTGCGGGGTCCCGCCCATTCCGTTCACGAACAGGAGCACGCGGTCCCCCGACGCGTACGGGAGGTCCTCGATGATCGGCGTGATCAGTCGATCGACGATCGCGTCGGCCGGTTCGAGCTTGATGCGCTCGCGTCCCGGCTCGCCGTGGATTCCGATGCCGATCTCGACCTCGTCCTCGGCGAGCGTGAAGCTCGGCTCGCCGGCGTGCGGGACGATGCAGGGCGTGAGCGCCATGCCCATCGAACGCACGTTGGCGTTGACGCGCTCCGCGATCTCCGCGACCTGCTCCAGGCTGTCGCCGCGATCGGCGGAGGCGCCCGCGATCTTCTCGACGAGCACGGTGCCGCCGACGCCGCGGCGGCCCGCCGTGTAGAGGGAGTCCTTGACCGCGACGTCGTCGTTCGTCACGACGGCCCGGACCTCGATGCCGTCCGCGGCCGCGAGATCGGCTGCGGTCTCGAAGTTCAGCACGTCGCCCGTGTAGTTCTTCACGATGTGGAGCACGCCCTTGCCGCCGTCGACGGCCTTCGTCGCCGCGAGGATCGGATCGGGCGTGGGCGAGGTGAACACCGCGCCGGGCACCGCCGCGTCGAGCATGCCCGGGCCGACGAACCCCGCGTGCAGTGGCTCGTGTCCGCTCCCCCCGCCGGACACGAGGCCGACCTTGCCCGCGACCGGCGCGTCGGCGCGCACGACGTGGATGGGATCCGTCTCGACCCTCACGAGGTCGGCGTGCGCGAGGCCGAAGCCTGCGACTGACTCGTCGACAACGTGCTTGGGATCGTTGATGATCTTCTTCACGAAAACGTCCCTTCCCCTCGGCCGCACTCGCCCGGCCCGTCGCCTGTCGACGTTGACGCGGCACTCCCCCGCAAAACTACTCCGGCGGGCCCCGCCGATGAAAGGGCTATCCGAGGATTGCCGCGCGCCCTTCCGCGCGTCTCGACCACACGAGTAGGGTGGGCGCTGATCCGCCCTGGGGCGCGGCCCTCGGGCACGGCGAAAGGATGGAAGGTCAACGTGGACAATCTCGGAGTGCTGTTCCTCTCCGAACTCGTCGGCACGGCGATGCTCGTGCTGCTCGGTTGCGGAGTCGTGGCGAACGTCGCCCTCGTCAAGACGAAGGGCTACAACGGCGGGTTCCTGTTGGTGAACATCGGCTGGGGCCTCGCGGTCTTCTCCGGTGTCGTCGTGGCCTACGCCTCGGGCGCGCACATCAACCCCGCCGTCACCCTCGGCCTGGTCGCCAACGGCGCGACCGAGTTCGGAAACCCCGCATTCGGCTCGACGGTCCCGGTGGACGCGTTGTCGGTGCTCACCTACATCGGAGCGCAGCTGATCGGCGCCATCCTCGGTGCGATCATCGTGTGGCTGGCCTACAAGCAGCACTTCGACGAGGAGCCCCAGGCAGCGAACAAGCTCGGGGTGTTCTCGACGGGTCCGGCGATCCGGTCGTACGGCTGGAACCTGGTGACCGAGATCATCGGCACCTTCGTGCTCGTGTTCGTCGTCATCGGCTTCGGCCGCAACGGCGACGCCTCCGGCCTGGCCGCGCTCGGCGCGCTGCCCGTGGCCCTGCTGGTCATCGGTATCGGCGCCTCCCTCGGTGGCCCGACCGGCTACGCGATCAACCCGGCCCGTGACCTCGGGCCGCGCATCGCGCACGCCATCCTCCCGATCGCCGGCAAGGGCAGCAGCGACTGGTCGTACTCCTGGGTCCCGGTCGTCGGCCCCATCATCGGCGGCGTACTCGCCGGATGGGCCGCGCTCGTCGCCCTCCCCATCCTGGGCTGATCACCGAGGGGCCGGTCGAACGACCGGCCCCTCGTCCGTCCGCACCACGTGACCCCGCCCGTGGCCGCGCGTGACGGACGCATCCACCACTGCGACAGAGAGGACGCATGGACATGGCTGACTACATCCTGGCGATCGACCAGGGCACGACGAGTTCGCGAGCGATCATCTTCGACAAGAAGGGTTCGATCGTCTCGAGCGGGCAGCTCGAGCACGAGCAGATCTTCCCGAAGGCGGGCTGGGTCGAGCACGACCCGATGGAGATCTGGAGGAACACGCGGGAGGTGATCGGCCAGGCGCTCGGCAAGGCCGACCTGACCCGCCACGACATCGCCGCGGTGGGCATCACGAACCAGCGCGAGACCGCGGTGGTCTGGGACCGCAACACCGGTGAGCCGGTCTACAACGCGATCGTCTGGCAGGACACGCGCACGCAGCCCATCGTCGACCGCCTCGCGGCCGACGGCGGCGTCGAGCGTTTCAAGCAGGACGTCGGCCTGCCGCTGGCGACCTACTTCTCGGGCACGAAGATCGTGTGGATCCTCGAGAACGTCGAGGGTGCCCGCGAGAAGGCCGAGGCCGGCGACCTGATGTTCGGCACCACGGACTGCTGGGTCCTCTGGAACCTGACCGGCGGCGTCGACGGCGGCGTGCACGCGACGGATGTCACCAACGCGAGCCGCACGATGTTCATGGACCTCGAGTCGCTGTCCTGGCGCGACGACATCCTCGAGGCGTTCGGCGTGCCCGGCTCGATGATGCCGGAGATCCGCTCCTCCTCGGAGGTGTACGGCACGGTCGAGTCCTCCAGCCTGCTCCGCGAGGTCCCGGTCGCGGGCATCCTCGGCGACCAGCAGGCGGCGACCTTCGGCCAGGCGGCGTTCGATGCCGGCGAGTCGAAGAACACCTACGGCACCGGCAACTTCCTGATCTTCAACACCGACACCGAGATCGTCCACTCGAAGAACGGGCTGCTGACCACCCTCGGGTACAAGCTCGGCGACCAGCCGGCGCACTACGCGCTCGAGGGTGCCATCGCGGTCACCGGGTCGCTGGTGCAGTGGCTGCGCGACAACCTCGGGATGATCTCGAGCGCCCCCGAGATCGAGGAACTGGCCAAGTCGGTCGAGGACAACGGCGGCGCCTACTTCGTGCCGGCGTTCTCGGGGCTCTTCGCCCCGTACTGGCGTCCCGACGCCCGCGGCGCGCTCGTGGGCCTGACCCGCTACGTGAACAAGGGGCACATCGCGCGGGCCGCCCTCGAGGCCACCGCGTTCCAGACACGCGAGGTGCTCGACGCGGTCAACGCGGACTCGGGCGTGGACCTGACCGAGCTCAAGGTCGACGGCGGCATGATCGCGAACAACACGCTCATGCAGTTCCAGGCCGACATCCTCGGCGTCCCCGTCGTCCGCCCCGTCGTCGCCGAGACGACCGCACTCGGCGCCGCCTACGCCGCCGGACTCGCGGTCGGCTTCTGGTCCGACCTCGACGAGCTCCGCGCGAACTGGCAGGAGGACCACCGCTGGGAGCCGAAGATGGACCCCGACGAGCGGGCGCGCCAGCTGCGGCTCTGGAAGAAGGCCGTCACCAAGACCTTCGACTGGGTCGACGACGACGTCAACTGACGGCCATGTGATCGACCGACGGGGTCTCGCTTCGGCGAGGCCCCGTCGCTCGCGTCTAGCGTCGGGTGGCGGCGACCCACTCCTCGAGCTTCCGCGCGGCCGCCCCGCTGTCGATCGCGCCCTCGGCGACGGCCATCTTCTCGTGGAACCGCTCCAGGATGGTCCGCTGGACCTGGCTCGGATCGTTCGCGAGCTCGTAGGCGACGAGCCCCGCCGCCGCGTTGAGCACGACGATGTCCCGGATCGGGCCTCGCGCACCGCCGAGGACCTCGTGCACGATCGCGGCATTGTGCTGCGCGTCTCCGCCCTGCAGCTGGTCGATGCTCGCCCGCGGGATGCCGAGCTCGCGCGGGTCCAGGTCGTGCTCCTTCACGGTTCCGCGGGACACCTCCCAGATGTGGCTGTGCCCCGTCGTCGTGAGCTCGTCGAGCCCGTCGTCGCCGCGGAACACGAGCGCCGTCGCCCCGCGGGTCTGGAAGACGCCCACGATGAGCGGCACGCGGTCGAGGTGGGCGACGCCGACGGCGGATGCCTCCGGCCGAGCCGGATTGCAGAGCGGCCCGAGGAAGTTGAACACCGTGGGCACGCCGAGCTGGGCGCGGACCGGGCCGGCGTGCTTGAAGCCGGGGTGGAACGCCGCGGCGAACGCGAACGTGATCCCCGTCTCGTCGAGCACCTCGGCGACGCGGTGCGCGGGCAGCGTGAGGTCGATGCCGAGCGCGCCCAGGACGTCGGAGGACCCGGACGCCGAGCTCGCAGCCCGGTTGCCGTGCTTGACGACGGGGACCCCGGCCGCGGCCGACACGACCGACGCCATCGTCGAGACGTTGACGGTGCCGAAGCGGTCTCCGCCGGTGCCGACGATGTCGAGCGCCATGGAGTCGACCGGGAGCTGCACGGCGTGCTCGAGGATCGCGTCGCGGAAGCCGACGATCTCGTCGACGGTCTCCCCCTTCACGCGGAGCGCGATGAGGAACGCGGCGAGCTGCGCGTCGGTCGCGACGCCCGTCATGACCTGCTCCATGCACCATGCGGCATCCGACACGCTGAGGTCCTCGCCGGCGAGCAGCGAGTTCAGGACGTCCGGCCAGGTCTGCATGGAGGGCATGGAGTCGATCCTATCGGCGCGATTCGAGGCGTTTTCACGGCATTCGGCCAGCGGAATCCGCGGCTCGCAGGCGAGGATGTCCGACATCCGGACCCGCCCCGTCCGAAAACACGTCCGAGGATCAGCCATAATGGTGAACGTGACGAGCACCTCAATGACGTTTCAGACGAGTGCGCCTGCGATCAAGCGGCCGAACACCGTCGCGGTCGGTACCATCGTGTGGCTTGGCAGCGAGGTCATGTTCTTCGCAGGCCTCTTCGCGATCTACTTCACGCTGCGTTCGACGTCCCCTGAACTGTGGGACTTCGAAGCCGGCCGGCTGAACGTCCCGTTCGCACTCGTCAACACGCTCATCCTCGTGGCGTCCTCGTTCACGTGCCAGTTCGGCGTCTTCGCCGCCGAGCGCATGCAGCCGTACCGCACGAGCTGGAAGCTGCGCGACTGGGGCATGGTCGAGTGGTTCTTCGTCACCTACGTGATGGGTGCCATCTTCGTCGCCGGGCAGTCGCTCGAGTACGCCCAGCTCGTCGCAGAGGGCATCGCCCTCGACTCGAACGCGTACGGCTCGGCGTTCTACCTCACGACCGGTTTCCACGCGCTGCACGTCACGGGCGGCCTCATCGCCTTCCTCCTCGTGATCGGCCGGGTCTTCGCGGTCAAGAACTTCGGCCACAAGGAGGCCACCAGCGCGATCGTCGTGTCGTACTACTGGCACTTCGTCGACGTGGTCTGGATCGGCCTCTTCCTCGTCATCTACGTCCTCAAGTAGCCCGACCCAGGAGCGCCGACCCCGCAATGCCCGTGAACAGGAAGAGATCAATGAACCGCTCGAAGCGACGCACCGGCCGCCGGCATCCGCTCGCCACCGCCGCGCTGCTCGCGCTCGGCCTCGTGTTCACCGGAGGCGCGTACGCCGCCTTCAGCACCACGACCGCACAGGCTGAGCCCTCCCCCACGTCGCAGGAGACGATCGAGGAGGGTGGCAAGCTCTTCCAGGCCAACTGCGCCACCTGCCACGGCCTCGAAGCCCAGGGTACGAACGAGGGACCGAGCCTCATCGGCGTCGGCGCCGCGGCGGTCGACTTCCAGGTCGGCACCGGCCGCATGCCGATGCAGATGCAGGGCCCGCAGGCCGAGCAGAAGCCCGTGCAGTTCACCGACGAGCAGGTCAAGCAGCTCTCCTACTTCGTCGCGTCGCTCGGCCCCGGCCCCGACATCCCCGCCGACAGCCTCGTCAACGGCGGCGGCGATGCGGCGAACGGCGCCGAGCTGTTCCGCATCAACTGCGCGATGTGCCACAACGTGGCCGGCGCCGGCGGCGCGCTCACCGAGGGCAAGTTCGCTCCCCCGCTGACGGATGTCTCGGGCGTGCACATCTACGAGGCCATGGTCACCGGCCCGCAGAACATGCCGGTGTTCAACGACCTGAACATCTCGCCCGAGGACAAGCGCGACATCATCACCTACCTGCAGTACGTGCAGGACAACCGTTCGCCCGGCGGCTTCGAGCTCGGCTCGCTCGGTCCGGTCGCGGAGGGTCTGTTCATCTGGATCTTCGGTCTCGGCGCCATCGTCGCGATCACCGTGTGGATCACGGCGAAGTCCAACTAGGGCCCGCACCGAAGAAGCGAAGAAGGAGAACCATGGCACAGGACGACCACAGCGGCACCGAACTCGCCGCTGCCGACTCGTCGCACGCCGAGACCGTCCCCGCCGTGAAGACGGGCACCGCCCTCATCCAGTCCGACGCGTTCGAGAACCCCGGCTTCCCGCCGCACCGTCCGCGCGTCACGGATGAGGACCCGAAGAAGGAGAAGCGTGCGCAGCGCACGGTGTACACGCTCTTCTACCTGTCGATCCTCGGCAGCATCTGGGCGATCGCGGCGTACATGCTCTTCCCGATGGAGGGCAACGACGTCGGCGACGTCCGCCTGAACAACATGTTCATCGGCCTCGGTGCGGCCCTCGCACTGCTCGGCATCGGCTTCGGTGCCGTGCACTGGGCAAAGGCCGTCATGACCGACGTCGAGCTCGCCGACGAGCGCCACAAGGTCGGCGGCAACGTGGTCGCCCGCGAGGGTGCGGTGAAGGTGTTCCAGGACGCGGACCGCGAGTCCGGCTTCACGCGCCGCGCGGCCATCAGGAACAGCCTCATCGGTGCCCTCCTGGTCTTCCCGCTGCCCGCTGTCGTCCTCTTCCGCGGTCTCGCGCCTCAGGACGAGAACCCGGTCGAACTCCTCAGCCACACGATGTGGAAGGCCGGCACCCGGCTCACGCTCGACCCGTCGGGCGTTCCGATCAGGGCCGCCGACGTGACCATCGGCAGCGCCTTCCACGTGATCCCCGAGGGGCTCAGCGAGATGCACCACGGCAGGCTCGAGGAGAAGGCCAAGGCCGCCGTGCTGCTCATGCGCCTCAACCCCGACGAGCTCAACGAGCTCCCGGACCGTGCCTCGTGGTCGTATGACGGAATCGTCGCGTACTCGAAGATCTGCACGCACGTCGGCTGTCCCGTCGCCCTCTACGAGCAGCACACGCACCACCTGCTCTGCCCGTGCCACCAGTCGCAGTTCGACGTGGCCAACCACTGCGAGGTCATCTTCGGCCCGGCCGCACGGCCGTTGCCGCAGCTGCCGATCATGGTCGACGACGAGGGCTACCTCGTCGCGCAGAGCGATTTCACCGAACCCGTGGGCCCGAGCTTCTGGGAGCGTCATTGAGCACCGCAACCACACGCGCGCCGCAGCGTCGTACCTTCACGGCGGCCGCCTCGAACTACATCGATGAGCGCACGAGCGTCTCGACGTTCGTCAAGGAGCTCGGCCGAAAGGCCTTCCCCGACCACTGGTCGTTCCTGCTCGGCGAGGTCGCGCTCTTCAGCTTCCTCGTCATCCTGATCACCGGCACGTTCCTGACGTTCTTCTTCCAGGCCTCGATGGCCGAGGTCGAGTACGAGGGCTCGTACGTGCCGCTGAAGGGCGTCGAGATGTCGGTGGCGATGGCCTCCACGCTCGACATCTCGTTCGACATCCGCGGCGGACTCTTCGTCCGGCAGATGCACCACTGGGCCGCGCTGATGTTCGTGGCAGCCATCGGCCTGCACATGCTGCGCATCTTCTTCACGGGTGCGTTCCGCAAGCCGCGCGAGCTCAACTGGGTCATCGGCTTCGTGATGTTCATCCTCGCCATGGGTGAGGGCTTCACAGGGTACTCCCTCCCCGACGACCTGCTCTCGGGCAACGGCCTCCGGATCATCGACGGCATGATCAAGGGCATCCCGCTCATCGGCACCTGGACCTCGTTCCTGCTCTTCGGCGGCGAGTTCCCGGGCACCGACATCGTCGGGCGTCTCTACTCACTGCACATCCTGCTGCTGCCGGTCATCCTGCTCGCGCTCATCGCGCTGCACCTGATGTTCGTCGTCGTGCACAAGCACACGCAGTACGCGGCCCCGGGTCGCACGCAGCAGAACGCGGTCGGCCCGCCCATCCTCCCGATCTACGCCGCGAAGGCCGGCGGGTTCTTCTTCCTGGTGTTCGGCGTGCTCGCGCTCATCGCATCGCTGTTCACGATCAACCCGATCTGGAACTACGGTCCGTACGACCCGTCGCCCGTCTCCGCCGGTACCCAGCCCGACTGGTACATCGGCTTCGCGGACGGCGCGCTGCGCCTCATCCCGCCGGGCTGGGAGTTCGTGCTCTTCGACCGCACCTGGTCGTTCAACATCCTCGTCCCCCTGGTCGGACTGGGTCTGTTCATCGCGACGGTGCTGATCTACCCGTTCATCGAGGCGTGGGTCACGGGCGACAAGCGCGAGCACCACATCGTCGACCGTCCCCGCAACGCTCCGACCCGCACCGCGATCGGCGCGGCCGGCGTGACGTTCTACGCCGTGCTCTGGGCGGCCGCGAGCTCCGACATCATCGCCACCCACTTCATGCTGACGATGGAGGGCGTGATCCACTCCCTCCAGGCGCTCCTCATCGTCGGCCCGTTCATCGCGTACTTCGTCGCGAAGCGCGTCTGCATCGCACTGCAGAAGAAGGACCGCGAGATCGTGCTGCACGGGTACGAGTCCGGGCGCATCGTGAAGCTCCCCGGCGGCGAGTTCATCGAGGTCCACCAGCCTCTGGACGAGTACGACCGCTGGAAGCTCGTGAGCTACGAGTCGTACGAACCGCTGATGATCCGCCCCAACGCGCGAGGCAAGATCACCGTCGGCCAGCGACTGCGTGCCGGAATGTCACGCTGGTTCTTCGAGGACCGCATCGCGCCGGTCACCAAGGGCGAGCTCGAGGCCGCGCACCACGAGCACCACTGATCACCGCATCACCTGAGTTCGGGCACCGGACCATGTCGATCGATTCGACCTGGCTCCGGTGCCCGAACTGCTTCTCCGCGCTCGACGAGGTCGCCGACCGCGTCTACGGGTGCGAGAACGGCCACCGCTTCGACCGTTCGAAGTACGGGTACCTGACGCTGCTGCCCCCCAGGGCGCCCCGAACGGTGGGCGACGACCGCGCGATGCTCGACGCACGTGCCGCGCTGCTGGGCAGCGGGGCCTACACGCCGATCACTGAAGCCGTCGTGGCGACCCTCACCGGGGATCAGGAGACGGGCGGACCGTCCCCATCGCTGCGTGTCGCCGATCTCGGCTGCGGGACGGGCTACTACTCCGAGCAGCTCAGCCGAGCTGTACCCGAGGCGGCATTCCTGGTCGCCGACCGATCGCCGGACGCCGTCAGGATGGCACTCCGGGCCGTTCCCGCCGCCACCGGCGTGGTCCTCGACGTCTGGCGCCCGCTCCCGATCCGCGATGCGGCGGTCGACGTCATCCTCGACGTGTTCGCGCCACGGAATCCGTCGGAGTTCGCGAGGATCCTCCGCCCGGGAGGACGACTGATCGTGGTCGTGCCGACGACTCGGCACCTGCGCGAGCTCCGCGCGGACGGCCTGCTGCTCGACATCCCGCCGGAGAAGGATGCCGCGGTCGCGGCGCAGTTGGGCACGGCCGGGTTCGACCTCGCGGCGAGTGACCGGGTCCAGCATCTCGTCGAGGCGGGCCCGGACGTCCGAGCGCTCCTCGCCGGCATGGGGCCGTCAGCACATCACACCGCGGCGCTCGCATCCGCGGACGACGCGCCGGCCGCGCGATCCGTGACGGTTTCCGTCGACGTCCTCGTGTTCGAACGAATCGACCCCTGACACCGCCAGCTCGACTGCCGGTCCAGGTGCATACTGGGCGCATGGACGACTGCTGCGGCCGCGGACAGGCACGGTACGGTGACGTCTTCGATGAGCGATTCGCCGGCGATCTCGAGCGTCGGTACCGGCGCCGAGGCCTCACGCGCGCGGAGCGCCGCGTCGCGGACCAGGTCGAAGGCTCCGGTGTCGCCGGAACGTCGGTCCTCGAAGTCGGCGGCGGAATCGGCGCGATCCAGCTCGAGCTGCTCGGGCACGGCGCAACGCGGTCGACCAACCTCGAGCTGTCGGCCGCATACGAGGACCGCGCTCGAGCGCTGCTCGATGAAGCAGGGCGTGCGGCCGACGTGCGTCGCATCGTCGGGATCGACCTCGCGATCGACGGCGCAGACGTTCCCGTCGCAGATCATGTCGTCCTGCACCGGGTCGTGTGCTGCTACCCCGACGCCGTACGACTGCTCGCCGCCTCGGCCGCGCACGCGCGACGTACGGTCGTGTTCAGTCACCCGCCGCGCACGTGGGTGACGCGGGCGTTCGTCGGCATGGCGAATCTCATGATGCGCATGCGGGGCGAGGAGTACCGCGGCTACGTGCACTCCCCCGTCGCGATGTACGACGCGCTGCGGCGAGCTGGGTTCACGATCGACTCGGTCGCACGGGCCGGCTGGTGGCGCATCGCGAGCGCACATCGCGCCTGAACGACGACGTCCCCGGTGCTTCGGCACCGGGGACGTCGTGGAGACCGTGCGCGGTCAGCGGGCGAAGTTCCCGCGGTAGTACTCGTAGACCCAGCCGACCAGGCTGACCAGCGCGGGGCCGATCGCGAGGAAGGAGATCCACACGCCGACGGCGAGCCCGAGGAACGCGAGCGCGGCGGAGCCGGCGAGCAGGATCGGCCACCAGCTCCACGGGCTGAAGAAGCCGAGCTCGGCATCGCCGTCGTCGATGTTCGCGTCGAGGCGGTCCTCGGGGAGTTCGCCGCCCTGCTCCTTGTGGACGCGACCCAGGTAGAACGCGATGAACGCGCTGAGCACGCCGCTGAGCGAGATCGCCACGAGGCCCACCCACTCGACGCCCGGCTCACGTTCGTCGATCGCCGTCCAGAAGATGTAGACCGCAGCCGAGAGGGCGAAGAAGCCGGTCAGAACCCAGAACAGGATGACATTGGCGCGCATCTACTTGACTTCCTTGGTCTCTGCGTCGATGACGGGGGCGTGCGGCGCATCCTTCGCCGGTCCGATGCCGACCGGGATGCCCGCCTCGGGGTGGTTCAGGTCGAACGCGGGACGCTCGGAGCGGATCCGCGGGATCGACGTGAAGTTGTGGCGCGGCGGCGGGCAGCTCGTCGCCCACTCGAGCGATCCGCCGTACCCCCACGGGTCGTTCACGGTCACCTTGGGGGCGCGGCGCGCCGTGATGTAGACGTTCAGGAAGAAGGGGATGAGGGAGATCGCGAGGATGAACGCGCCGATGGTCGACAGCTGGTTCATCCAGGTGATGTTGTCCTCCGGCAGGTACGAGTAGTACCGACGCGGCATCGCCACGACGCCCAGCCAGTGCTGGATCAGGAAGGTCGTGTGGAAGCCGATGAACAGCAGCCAGAAGTGCCACTTGCCGAGCGTCTCGTTCAGCATCTTGCCGGTCCACTTCGGCCACCAGAAGTAGAAGCCGGCGAACATCGCGAAGACGACGGTGCCGAAGACCACGTAGTGGAAGTGGGCGACGACGAAGTACGTGTCGGACACGTGGAAGTCGAGCGGCGGCGACGCCAGGATGACGCCGGTGAGCCCACCGAAGACGAACGTGATGAGGAAGCCGAGCGACCAGATCAGCGGCGTCTCGAAGGTGATCGATCCGCGCCACATCGTTCCGATCCAGTTGAAGATCTTCACGCCGGTCGGCACGGCGATCAGCATCGTCATGAGTGCGAACCACGGCAGGAGCACCGATCCGGTGACGTACATGTGGTGCGCCCACACCGTGACCGAGAGCGCCGCGATCGCGATGGTCGCGTAGATCAGTGTCTTGTAGCCGAAGATCGGCTTCCGGCTGAACACCGGGAAGATCTCGGAGACGATGCCGAAGAACGGCAGGGCGATGATGTAGACCTCTGGATGGCCGAAGAACCAGAACAGGTGCTGCCACAGGATCACTCCCCCGTTCTCGGGGTCGTAGATGTGGGCGTTGAACACGCGGTCCGCGGCGGCCGCGAGGATCGCAGCGGCGAGGACGGGGAAGGCCATCAGCACGAGGATCGAGGTCACGAGCGTGTTCCACGTGAAGATCGGCATTCGGAACATCGTCATGCCGGGCGCACGCATGGTGACGATCGTCGTGATGAAGTTCACCGCGCCGAGGATCGTGCCGAAGCCCGAGAGGCCGAGGCCCAGCATCCAGAGATTGCCGCCGACGCCTGGCGAGAACGTCGTCGACGCGAGTGGTTGATAGGCGAACCATCCGAACGACGCGGCGCCCTGGGGCGTGAAGAATCCGGCGACGGCCATCAGCGAGCCGAAGTTGAACGCCCAGTAGGCGAACGCGTTCAGCCGCGGGAACGCGACGTCGGGGGCGCCGATCTGGAGCGGCATCAGGACGTTCGCGAAGCCCGCGAACAGCGGGGTCGCGAACATCAGCAGCATGATCGTGCCGTGCATCGTGAACAGCTGGTTGTACTGCTCACGGGTCTGGATGACCTCGAGGCCGGGCTCGAAGAGCTGCGCGCGGATGATGAGTGCCATCACGCCGCCGATGCAGAAGTAGATGAACGAGGTGATCAGGTAGAGGTACCCGATGACCTTGTGGTCGGTGGACGTGATCCACTTGACGAGGACGTTCCCCTTGCGCTCGACCTTGGCGGCGCCGAACGGCTGCGACGACGCCGCAGGGCGAGCCGGTGCAGTGGTGGTGCTCATTCGCCTTCGTGCTCCTCAATCAGTTCGGGCGCGCCCGTGCCGGGCAGGTTCTGGTTCCGGTCGTACTCGGTCGAGAGCTGGCCCTCGTAGCCGGAGTCGCGGAGTTCCTCGATGTAGTCGTCGTACTCGGCCTGTGAGACCACCTCGACGTTGAACAGCATGAGCGAGTGGTACTCGCCGCACAGCTCGGCGCACTTGCCGGCGTAGGTGCCCTCGCGCTCGGGGACGAAGGACATGTAGTTGGTCTTGCCGGGGAACATGTCCTTCTTGTACAGGAAGTCGACGACCCAGAAGGAGTGGATCACGTCGCGCGACTCGAGCGCGATCTCCACGTTGGCCCCGACGGGGAGCACCAGCGTGGGCAGCTCGTCCTGCTTGACCGATCCGGCGGGCCCCTCATCGTCGAGCTGGGCCTGGATGCCCGGGGTGTAGACGTCCTCGTTGACGTAGTTGAAGTCCCACGCCCACTGCTTCGCGATCGCCTCGATCTTGACGTCGACGTCGTCTTCGGCGAAGCGGGCCTCGATCACCTGCTGGTCACGGGCGGTGAAGGCGAAGAAGCCGAGCACCAGGATCAGCGGGACGACGGTGTAGAACACCTCGATCGGCATGTTGTAGCGCAGCTGGACCGGGAGGCCGGTCTGACCCTTGCGACGGCGGTAGGCCACCACGGCCCAGATCGTCAGTCCCCACGTCACGACACCGACCACGAGCAGCACGATCCACGACGTCACCCACAGGCCCGAGACGCGCTCGGTGTGGTTCGTCGCGGGCGCCTCGCCCTCGATGAAGCCGGGGAGGAATCCGTTCAGCTGAGCCTGCGTGCATCCGGCGAGGACGAGGCTGAGCGTCGCTGCGATCGGAACAGCAGCCCATCGGAGACGGCGATTGTGGCGCACCGGTGACCTTTCGGGAGATTCGAAGGCGCCTCTCAGCGAGGCGCATTGATCAGCAATAGCCTACTCCGAGTCGGCGGCTCGCTCGTGCACCCTCAGCGCGCGTTCAGCCGGATGTGCATCGGAATCCCGGTCCGACGGGCGGAAACGCGATGAGGGAGACCGCCGTGGCGGTCTCCCTCATCGCGTGGTTCGGTGCGGCTCAGTGGAACGAGTCGCCGCAGGCGCAGCTGTCCTGCGCGTTCGGGTTGTCGATCGTGAAGCCCTGCTTCTGGATCGTGTCCTCGAAGTCGATCGTCGATCCGTCGAGGTACGGGACGCTCATCTTGTCGACGACGACCTCGACGCCCTCGAAGTCCACGACCGCGTCGCCGTCGAGCAGGCGCTCGTCGAAGTACAGCTGGTAGATCAGGCCGGAGCATCCGCCGGGCTGGACGGCCACCCGCAGACGCAGGTCGTCGCGACCCTCCTGCGACAGGAGGCTGCGCACCTTGTCGGCAGCCGGATCGCTCAGCTTCACGCCGTGGACGGCGTCGGTGATCGTGTCGCTCATATCGCTCCTCGATGAAGTACGGTCACGGCGATTGTACCCGCGCAGGATGCGGGTTCGCCCGGAGACGGCAGGAGGACGGGGTCGTCACTCCCCGTCCCGCGCCTGGAGCCGGGCCAGCAGCGCGGCCTCGGCGAGCACCGCGCGGCGGAAGACGCCGAGGTGCAGCGACTCGTTCGGGCTGTGTGCGCGGGAGTCGGGATCCTCCACGCCGGTGACCAGGATCTGCGCCCGCGGGAACTCCTCGACGAGTTCTGCGATGAAGGGGATGGAGCCGCCCACGCCGATGTCGACGGGGTCGACGCCCCATGCCTCGGCCATCGCCGACTTGGCCTCGGCGACGGCCCAGCCCGTCGTGTCGACGAGGAACGGCTGGCCCGTGTCGACGTCGTCGATCTCGACGCGGGCGCCGAACGGCGCGTTCGCGAGCAGGTGGGCGCGGAGGGCGTCGAGCGCCGCTCCCGCGTCCTGTCCGGGCGCGATGCGCGCGCTCACGCGGACCGCCACGCGAGGGATGAGGGTGTTGGACGCGTTGGCCACGGTCGGCGCGTCGATGCCCGTGACGGTGATCGAGGGCTGCGCCCAGATGCGGGAGAGGATCGTGCCCCGCCCGATCGGCGTCACTCCGTCGAGGAGTCCGGTCTCCGCGCGGAGCTGCGCCTCGTCGTACGGGGGCGTGTCGAGCTCGGTGGACGTGAGGCCGGCGACCGCGACCGCGCCGTCCTCGTCGTGCAGCGTCGCGAGGAGTCGGATGGCGGCGAGCATCGCGTCGGGCACCGCACCGCCGAACATCCCCGAATGCGAGGCGTGCGCGAGCGTCGAGACCGTCAGCCGGAAGGTCACGTTGCCGCGGAGCGCGACCGTGAGCGCGGGAGTGTCGACATCCCAGTTGTTCGAGTCGGCGACGACGATCGCGTCGGCCTCGAGCAGCTCCCGGTTCTCGCGGAGGAAGGCGGAGAAGGATCGGGAGCCGAATTCCTCCTCGCCCTCGATGAAGAGCGCGATGCCGAGGTCGAGATCGTCGCCGAGGACGTCCACGAGGGCGCGGATCGCGGCGACGTGGGCCATGACGCCGGCCTTGTCGTCGGCCGCGCCGCGGCCGTAGAGGCGGTCGCCGCGGAGCGTCGGCTCGAACGGCGTCGAGTCCCAGTCCTCGTCGCGTCCGGGCGGCTGGACGTCGTGGTGCGCGTAGAGGAGCACGGTCGGGCGGCCGTTCCGGGCGGCCCGACGCGCGATGACCGCGGGCTGGCCGAGTTCGTCGCCGTCGCCGATCGGCGCGCGCCGGATGTCCACGACCTCGAAGATCCCGAGGCCGCGGACGAGTTCCGCCACCGCGTCCGCGCTCCGCGCCACGTGCTCGGGGTCGAAGGCCGCCCACGACACCGAGGGGATCCGCACGAGGTCCGTGAGATCGGCGACGGTCGACGGGAAGCCCGCCTCGACCGCGGCACGGAGGCGTTCCACCACCGAGGCGACGTCGGCGTCGGGGTGCGGGCCGGAAGAAGGAACGGGTCGGGTCTGGCTCATGCGGCTAATCTTAAGAGGAACCGATTCGACGAGGACTCCCCCGTGGCCAAGCACCCCAAGACCGAGACGCCCGCCTCCGCACCCGACGACGCCGCACCCGCGACGCCGAAGGTCGGGAAGGGCGCACCCACTCCGACGCGTGCCGAGCGCGAGGCCGCGAACCGGCGCCCGCTCGTGCCGAACGACCGCAAGGAGGCCGCCCGACAGGCGCGTGCCAAGGCCGCCGAGGCTCGCGAACGCGCCCGACTCGGCATGGCAGCCGGCGACGAGCGGTACCTGCCGGCGCGCGACCGCGGCCCGCAGAAGCGCTACGTGCGCGACTACGTCGACGCGCGATTCAGCATCGGCGAGATCCTCATCCCCGTCATGTTCGCCGTGATCGTGCTGACGTTCGTCCCGAGCTACGAGGTCCAGACCATCGGGATCTTCGCCCTCTGGGGCTTCTTCCTGGTCTCCGTGGTCGACGTGATCATCCTCGGGTACACGCTGCAGCGGAAGCTCGCCGCGAAGTTCGGGGCGTCGAAGGTCGAGCGCTTCCGGTGGTACGCGGCGATGCGCGCCCTGCAGCTGCGCCCGCTCCGCCTGCCGAAGCCGCAGGTCAAGCGCGGCCAGTACCCGTCCTGAACCCCGCGACGACGGATGGCGCGGCCTCGCACCGGGCCATCCGTCGGGTTCAGTCCCGGCGGTACGAGCCGAGGCGGATGAGCGGGATCCGCGTCTCCTCGTCGGTCAGCGAGCCGTGCTGGCCGACCATCTCCTCGCCCCGGCGGTCGGCCTCGCGCCGGTCGTAGTAGGCGATGCCCGAACGTGCCGCGACGAGCACGTCGGCGATGCGGTCGAGGTTGCGCTGGTCGACGTCGCCGTAGAGTCCCGCGGCGATCGCCTCGTCGCGCGAGACGACCCAGGCGCGCTCCCCCTCGGCGTCCCGCCACCGGTCGACGACTGCCGCGCGGGCGGCCTCGTCGAGGTCGGGCTCGAGCACGAGGCCGAGGCATCGCGGCTCACCGGCGACCTGGCGGACGCCCTCGACGAGCCCGGGCGTCGCGTCGATGAACACGTGCCGGTGCGGGGGCACGTCGAGCACGCCGTGGTCGGCGGTGACCAGCAGGCCCGTGCCGCGGGGCATCCGTCGTTCGAACTCGGCGACCTCTGCGTCGAGCGCCTCGAGCGCTGAGAGCCAGCGATCGGACTCCCACCCGTGGGCGTGTGCGATCTGGTCGAGCTCCGAGACGTAGACGTAGACGAGTGCCGGACCCTCGCGGAGCACGCGGAGCGCCTCGGCGAACCGGTCGGGGATCTTCGCGCCGGCGTGGTACTCCGCCCCGCGCAGCACCGCGCGCGTGAAGCCCGACGTCGCGTAGCGGGTGCCGCCGACCGCGACCGCGCGCACGCCGCGCTCCGCGGCGCGATCGAACACGGTCGCGTGCGGCTGCCACGTCTCGGGGACCATCAGGTCGTCCCATCCGCTCAGCTGGTTGACGACGCGGTCGTGCGCGCGATCCGGGACCCGGTAGCCCATCAGCCCGTGCGCGCCGGGCATGAGTCCGGTCGCGAAGCTCGCGATGGCGGCCGCGGTGGTCGACGGGAAGACCGTGCGGATCACGTCGCGCTTGGCCATCGCGCCGGAGAGGAAGCGGGCGTGGCCCGCGCGAGCGCGGAGGTTGCCGGCTCCGAGCCCGTCGACGAGGACGACCACGGCCGAGTCGACGGCCGGGAGGTCGAACGGGCCGGCGCCCCCGCCGATCGAGGCGAGGGCGGCGGGCAGCACCCCGGTGAGCCGCGGGGCTCCGTCGGCGGGCACCGGTAGCATTGCTGGCATCGCGCCCAGTCTGGCACAGGCCGGGCGCGGCCCCGTTCCCCGCGCGTGCCCGTGCACGCCCTGCGCAGAGACGACGAATGACCCCAGCCAAGAGCGAACCCGCCTCATCACCGATCGCCGAGCGGATCGACGAGATCGACGTCGCAGAAGAGATGCAGGGGTCCTTCCTCGAGTACGCCTACTCCGTCATCTACTCGCGCGCGCTCCCCGACGCGCGCGACGGCCTGAAGCCCGTGCAGCGCCGCATCCTCTACATGATGAGCGACATGGGGCTGCGCCCCGATCGGGGGCACGTCAAGTCGGCGCGCGTCGTCGGCGAGGTCATGGGCAAGCTCCACCCGCACGGCGACAGCGCGATCTACGACGCGCTCGTGCGCCTGGCCCAGGCGTTCACGCTCCGCGTTCCGCTCGTCGACGGTCACGGCAACTTCGGCTCGCTCGACGACGGCCCCGCCGCCGCGCGCTACACCGAGGCGCGCATGGCGCCCGCCGCCGTGTCGATGACCGAGCACCTCGACGAGGACGTCGTCGACTTCGTCCCCAACTACGACAACTCGCACCAGCAGCCCGAGGTGCTGCCCGCCGCGATCCCCAACCTGCTCGTCAACGGCGCGAGCGGCATCGCGGTCGGCATGGCGACGAACATGGCGCCGCACAACCTCGTCGAGGTCGTCGCCGCCGCCCGCCATCTCCTGCTGAGCCCGGAGGCGACGCTCGACGAGCTCATGGAGTTCGTCCCGGGGCCGGACTTCCCGTCCGGCGGGACGATCGTCGGTCTCTCGGGAGTGCGCGACGCCTACGCGACCGGCCGCGGATCGTTCAAGACCCGTGCGAAGGTGTCCGTCGAGCAGCTCACGCCGCGCAAGGCCGGCCTCGTCGTCACCGAGCTGCCCTACCTCGTCGGCCCGGAGAAGGTCATCGAGAAGATCAAGGACGGCGTCAACGCGAAGAAGATCACCGGCATCTCGGACGTCGCCGACCTCACCGACCGCACGAAGGGGCTGCGCCTCGTCATCGGCGTGAAGACCGGCTTCAACCCCCAGGCCGTGCTCGAGCAGCTCTACCGGATGACGCCGCTCGAGGACTCCTTCAACATCAACAACGTCGCGCTCGTCGACGGGCAGCCGCAGACGCTCGGCCTCCGCGAACTGCTCGACGTCTACCTCGCCCACCGGATCCGGGTGATCACCCGGCGCTCGGAGTACCGCCTCGCACGTCGCCGCGAGCGGCTCCACCTCGTCGAGGGACTGCTCATCGCGATCCTCGACATCGACGAGGTGATCCAGGTCATCCGGTCGAGCGACGACGCCGAGGCCGCCCGGTCGCGTCTCGAGGAGGTGTTCGACCTCAGCCGGCTCCAGGCCGAGTACATCCTCGAGCTCCGCCTGCGTCGCCTCACGAAGTTCTCGCGCATCGAGCTCGAGGCCGAGCGCGACCAGCTGCTCGCCGAGATCGTCGCGCTCGAGGAGCTGCTCGCGAGCGACGCGCGCATCCGTGCGCAGGTCGCCGAGGAGCTCGACCGCGCCGCCGAGCTGTTCGGCACGCCGCGCCGCACGATGCTCACCGAGGCGCGCGTGCAACCGAAGACGCGCAAGGCTGTGGACCCCGCGACGCTCGAGCACGCCGACGTGCCCTGCCGGGTCATCCTCGGCTCGACCGGCCGGATCGCACGGGTCGACGCGCCCGAGGGCGAGGCATCCGTGACCCTCACTCCCCCGAGCCGTCGCTCCAAGCACGACGCCGTGCGCTCCGAGGTCGCGACCACCAGCCGCACCGAGATCGGCGCCGTCACGTCCAAGGGCCGTCTGATCCGCTTCTCGCCGATGGACCTGCCCGCACTGCCGCCGAACTCGGTGCAACTGGGTGCGGGCGTGCGCGTCGCCGACTACCTCGCCCTCCCCGACCGCACCGAGCAGGTGCTCGCCGTCGTCTCGCTCGACTCGCAGCAGCCGATCGTGCTGGGCACCGAGCAGGGCATCGTGAAGCGCGTCTCACCCGGCAACTACCCGAACCGACCCGACTTCGAGGTGATCGCGCTGAAGCCCGGCGACCGGGTCGTCGGCGCATCGCAGGGCGGCGACGACGACGAACTGGTGTTCGTCACCAGCGACGCGCAACTGCTCCACTTCCCCGCGTCGGCCGTCCGCCCGCAGGGCTGCCCGGCCGGCGGCATGGCCGGCGTGAAGCTCGACGCCGCGGCACGCGTGATCTCCTTCACGGTGCTCCCGAACGCCGACGTCGAATCCGCCGTCGTCGTGACGGTGGCGGCGTCCGCCGACACGCTGCTCGGCGCCGACCCCGGTGCCGCGAAGGTCTCGGACTTCGCCGAGTTCCCCGGCAAGGGTCGCGCGACCGGCGGCGTTCGCGCGCACCGCTTCCTCAAGGGGCAGGACGCGCTCTCGGTCGCTTGGGTCGGCCCGGGCCCCGCGCGGGCCCTCGGCACGGACGGCTCGCTGCGCGTGCTTCCGGAAGGCGGCGCGAAGCGCGACGGCTCGGGCCAGACGCTCGATGCCGTCGTCCAGGTGATCGGGCGCGCGATCCGCTGACCTTCCGCCGATCGGCACCGAAACCGGCGGCCCGTCGCACGAGTGTGCGACGGGCCGTCGGCGTCAGCCGGTCGTGGCGGGCGCGATCGCCCACCGAGTCAGCTCAGGCGTCGATGCGATCGCGCGTGAGCGCGGCCGCGCTGTCGACGATGAACTCCTTGCGCGGCGCGACCTCGTTGCCCATGAGGAGTTCGAACACGCGGCCGGCGTTCTCGGCATCGGCCACGCCGACACGTCGGAGGGTGCGGTGCCGGCGATCCATGGTCGTCGACGCGAGCTGGTCGGCATCCATCTCGCCGAGGCCCTTGTACCGCTGGATCGGGTCCTGGTAGCGCTTGCCCTGCTTGCGGAGCGTCGCGAGCACGCCCGCGAGCTCCTTCTCGGAGTAGGTGTAGATCACGTCGTTCGGCTTCGACCCGGGGTTCATCACCACGACGCGGTGGAGCGGCGGCACCGCGGCGAACACGCGGCCGTCCTCGATCATCGGCCGCATGTAGCGGAAGAAGAGCGTGAGCAGCAGCGTGCGGATGTGCGCGCCGTCGACGTCGGCGTCGCTCATGATGATGACCTTGCCGTATCGGGCGGCGGAGAGGTCGAAGGTGCGCCCGGAGCCGGCCCCGATGACCTGGATGATCGACGCGCACTCGGCGTTGCCGAGCATGTCGGCGATGCTCGCCTTCTGCACGTTCAGGATCTTGCCCCGGATGGGCAGCAGCGCCTGGTGCTCGCTGTCGCGGGCGAGCTTGGCCGTCCCGAGGGCCGAGTCGCCCTCGACGATGAACAGCTCGCTCTGCGCGACATCCGTCGACCGGCAGTCGACCAGCTTCGCGGGCAGCGACGAGGTCTCGAGCGCGTTCTTCCTCCGCTGGGTCTCCTTGTGCGTTCGCGCCGAGATGCGCGCCTTCATCTCGGAGACGACCTTCTCGAGCACCAACGCGGTCTGCGCCTTGTCGTCGCGCTTGGTCGACGCGAAGCGCTCGCCGAGCGCCTTCTGCACGACGGATGCCACGATCGAGCGCACCGCGGGCGTGCCGAGCACCTCCTTGGTCTGGCCCTCGAACTGCGGCTCCGGGAGGCGAACCGTGAGCACTGCGGTGAGGCCCGCGAGCACGTCGTCCTTGTCGAGCTTGTCGTTGCCGACCTTCAGCCGGCGGGCGTTCTGCTCGACCTGCTGGCGGATGAACTTCAGCAGCCCCTGCTCGAAGCCCGCCTGGTGCGTGCCGCCCTTGGGCGTCGCGATGATGTTGACGAAGCTGCGCATGACGGTGTCGTAGCCCGTGCCCCACCGGAGGGCGATGTCGACGTGGCAGTGGCGCTCGACGTCGGTCGGGATCATCGCGCCGTGGTCGCTCAGCACGGGCACCGTCTCGGTGAACCGCCCGTCGCCCGTCAGCCGCCAGATGTCGGTCACCGGCCCGTCGACGGCGAGGTGCTCGGCGAACTCCGAGATGCCGCCATCGAAGTGGAACCGGTGGGTCTCGGGCTCCTCGCCGCGTTCGTCGGACACGGTGATCGCCAGGCCGGGCACGAGGAAGGCGGTCTGCCGGGCGCGGTTCAGGAGGTCCTCGAGTTGGAAGCTCGCACCGCGCGTGAAGATCTGCGGGTCGGCCCAGTACCGCACCCGCGTGCCCGTCACCGCCTTCGCGACACGCCCGACCTTCCGCAGCTCGCTCGACTGCTCGAACGGATGGAAGGGCGCGGTCGGGGACCGCGTGCCGTTGTCGTCGAAGGTGCCGGGCTCGCCGCGGTGGAAGGACATCGCCCAGGTCGCGCCCCCGCGGTCGACCTCGACGTCGAGCCGTTCCGACAACGCGTTCACGACCGACGCGCCGACGCCGTGCAGGCCGCCCGATGCGGAGTACGAGCCTGAGCCGAACTTGCCGCCCGCGTGCAGCTTGGTGAACACGACCTCGACGCCGGTGAGCCCGGTCTTCGGCTCGACGTCGACCGGGATCCCGCGGGCGCGGTCGCGCACCTCGACGCTGTCGTCGGGGTGGAGCACCACCTCGATCTCGGTACCGTGGCCGCCGAGCGCCTCGTCGACCGAGTTGTCGATGATCTCCCAGAGGCAGTGCATGAGGCCGCGCGAATCGGTCGAACCGATGTACATGCCCGGTCGCTTGCGGACCGCCTCGAGGCCCTCGAGGACGGAGAGATGACGGGCGGAATAGTCGGAGCTCACGTCGCACAAGCCTAGTGAGGGCCACCCCCGTTCCCGGCTCAGGCGCTTCGCGCTGAGCGAAATGCGGGGTCCTGCGGGACCGTCGCGCCCGGAGTCGTGTTTTCATTGAGGGACGGAAACGGCTCGTGAACTACGGAGGAGGCGCCATGAACCAGTACACCGACACCGCCGGTGCGGTCGACGAAGTCGACGCCCCGCACGAGCTGACTGCGCTCGACCGCTGCGACGCCTGCGGCGCGCAGGCCTACATCCGCGTGGTCGTCGCCAGCGGCGAACTCCTGTTCTGCGCCCACCACGGCCGCAAGCACGAGGAGAAGCTCTCGCAGATCGCCCACAGCTGGCACGACGAGTCGAGCCGGCTCCTCTCCGACACGCGCAACTGACGCGGTCCCACGACGAAGTCGAACGCCCCCGGAGGAATCCGGGGGCGTTCGTCGTCGTGGCGTTCGGGGCGTGTCAGGCGTCGGCGGATGCCGCGACTCCCGCTGCGCGCAGCTGGAGCTTCCGGGCGGCCTCCGCGAACCGGTCGACCTCGACCGACCGCTCCCCCGGCACGTACTGCGTCCCGGCGCGCGCGCACGCGCGTTCGAGCATCGCGTCGGCCAGCCGGGGGTTCTTCGCCAGGACGGGCCCGTGCAGGTGCGTGCCGATCACGTCGCCCATCCGCACGCCCTCCTGGCCGGAGCCACGGCCGTTGCCCGACCCGGCCTGGACTCGCCCGATGGGCGAGGCCTCGGCGCCGATGTAGTCGCGTGCGTGGTTCTCGAAGCCCACGAGGAGCCCCAGCCCGCCCGAGGCCTTCACCACGAGGTCGCCGGCCACGCGGCCGTCGCGCGGCACCGCACGCCCGGCGAGGATGCCGAGACCTTCGATGCTGCGGCCGTCGGCGAGCTCGACCCCCCAGCTCAGCAGCTCCCAGCCGGTGCCGACCGCGAGGATCGGCACCCCCTCGGTGCCCCAGCGACGGAGCTGGTCGTGGAGCCCGAGCAGGACGTCCCGGCTGCGCTCGAGTGACGCGTCGCTGCCCGAACCGAGGACCACGGCGTCGACTCGCTCGGGGAGGTCCGCGGGATCCTCGACCGCGACGACGCGTGCGTCGAGGCCGGCCCACCGCGCGCGTGCGGCGAGCACGGCGGCGTTCTCGGCGTCGCCGTTGGTGTTCTGCAGCGAGGGCAGCAGCGAGACGATCGTGAGGGTCATTCCGCTCCCGTGAGTCCGAGGTGGGCGCGCGTGCGCCGCATGGCGTCGGCAGAGAAGACGATCGTCTTCACTCCGCTCGTCGGCGCCGGGCCGGCGAGGAAGTCGTCGAGCGCGCGCCCGAGGTCGTGCTCGACCCGGTCGATCTCGACGCCGTCGTACGCCAGCATCAGGGCGGCCTCGTCGGCCTTGGACCCGCTGACGATCGAGACGCGGCCCAAGGAGGAGGCGTCCGTCGGCCAGAAGTACGACGGATCCCGCACGTCGGATCCGATCGCGAAGAGGATCCGGTCGGTGCCCGGGGCGATGCTGTCGACGTTCAACTGGTAGCTCGCGGGGTTCTGGACGAGGACGAAGTCGACCTCCTGCCCGCGGACCGTGACCCGCTCGCCGCGCCCGAAGACGGCGGGGATGGCGCTGAGGGCGCGCGCCGCGACCTCGGGATCGAACTGCTCGCCGAGGACGGCACGTGCGGTCGCGTACGCCGCGGCGGCGTCGATGGCATAGTGCGTGCCACGGGCGGGCAGGCCGATCGCGACGTCGCGACCGGCGTCCGCGAGCACGGCGGATGCTCCGTCGACGGAGGCCACGACGACGCCGTCGGCCGGGTCGAGCCGCTCGGAGCTGGTCTCGGTGTGGCCGAGTCCGCGCGGTGCGGCGGCGAGGACTGTCGGCGAGACGCCGAATCGGCGGACCGCGACGCCGTCGCGGAGCCCGCCGGCGATCCGCTCGAGGTAGGCGTCGTCGGCGTTCACGACGACGCAGCCGTCGGCGCGGGCCGCGATCTTCGCCAGCATGCCGGCGACCATCTCCGAGTCGTGGAACCGGTCGATCTGGTCGACCATCACGTTCGTCAGCGTCACGACCTGAGCGTCGACGCCCTCCATCACCCGGGCCCCGTGGCCCTCGTCCATCTCGAGCACGGCGACGTCGCCGGGCACGTGCCCGCGCCAGTCCGCCTGCTCCAGGAGGGCGGAGGTGAGGCCCTGGCTGATGTTCGCCGTCGAGGGATTCGTGAAGACCGCCTCGCCGTGCGCGCGCAGGATCGCCACGAGCATCTTGGTCGTGGTCGACTTGCCGCTCGACCCGGTGACGACGACGAGGCCGCGCGGGAATCCGGAGAGCGTGGTGCCCAGGTAGCGGGGCGCGATCGTGTTGACGACGAGGCCGGGCACCGCCGAACCGCCGCCCGGCTTGCGCAGCCGGGCGGCGATCCTGGTGAGCCGGCCGACGAGGATCGCCGGCGCGTACTTCACTGGCGGCCTACTCGAGGTAGTCGCGCAGCGACTGGGACCGGGACGGGTGACGCAGCTTCGCCATCGTCTTCGACTCGATCTGGCGGATGCGCTCACGCGTCACGCCGAAGGTGTCGCCGATCTGGTCGAGCGTCTTCGGCATGCCGTCGCCGAGGCCGAAGCGCATGCGGATGACGCCGGCCTCGCGCTCGCTCAGGGAGTCGAGCAGCGACTCCAGCTGCTTCTGCAGCATGGTGAAGCCGACCGCATCGGCCGGGACGACCGCCTCGGTGTCCTCGATCAGGTCGCCGAACTCGCTGTCGCCGTCCTCGCCGAGCGGGGTGTGCAGCGAGATCGGCTCGCGGCCGTACTTCTGGACCTCGATGACCTTCTCCGGGGTCATGTCGAGTTCCTTCGACAGCTCTTCCGGCGTGGGCTCGCGGCCGAGGTCCTGCAGCATCTGGCGCTGGACGCGAGCCAGCTTGTTGATGACCTCGACCATGTGCACCGGGATGCGGATGGTCCGGGCCTGGTCGGCCATGGCGCGCGTGATCGCCTGGCGGATCCACCACGTCGCGTAGGTCGAGAACTTGAAGCCCTTGGTGTAGTCGAACTTCTCGACCGCGCGGATGAGGCCGAGGTTGCCCTCCTGGATGAGGTCGAGGAACTGCATGCCGCGGCCGGTGTAGCGCTTGGCGAGCGAGACGACCAGTCGGAGGTTCGCGCCGAGCAGGTGGCTCTTCGCGCGCTGGCCGTCGCGGGCGACCCACTGCAGCTCGCGACCGAGCTGCGAGCGCTTCTCGGCGTCCGACATGTGCGAGAGCTTCTCCTCGGCGAAGAGCCCCGCCTCGATGCGCATGGCCAGCTCGACCTCTTCGGCCGCGTTCAGGAGCGCGACCTTGCCGATCTGCTTCAGGTAGTCCTTGACCGGGTCGGCCGTCGCGCCGGTGATCGTCGACGAGTAGACGGGGATCTCGTCCTCGTCGTCGGATGCCCGGAGCACGATCGCGCCCGTCGGGTGGGGCTCGACGGGTGCGGGCTTGGCCTCCTCGTCGTCGCCGGACTCCTCCGTCGACTCCTCGCCGGACGCGGCCTCGTCGGTCGCGTCCTCGACGGCGACCTCCGCTGCGTCCTCGTCGAGCTCGTCCTCGTCGGAGCCCTTCGCCGCGCCCTTGGCGCCCTTCGCCTTGCCGCCCTTGGCGGTCGACGTGCGAGGGCTCTTCGACGCGGTCGTGGCGCGCTTGCCGGTGGTCTCGCCCTCGGCCGCGGGGGTCTTGGACGCGGCGCCCTTGGACGCCGCGGTCTTGGTCGTCGGTGCCTTCGTCGACTTCGACGTCGACGTCCGCTTGGTCGTACCGGTGGCGCGGGGCGCCTCGGCCGACTCGTCGGTCGTCGCCGTGGTGGTCTTGGCTGCCATGTGTACTGAACCTCTTCCTCACCGTCGCGCGGCGCGTGGCCCCTGGGCGGGCCTGCCGGGATGTCTGACTGCGTCGCGACCCGGGTGATTTCGGACACGATGAGGACCCATGTCAAGTCCGCGGCTGATGCGACGGCAGTCGCACGGCGGACCAGAACGGGTCCTTCCCCCCATTATACAGGCCGAGACGCGTCGACCGACCGCGACCGCGCGGGGTTTCGGGGCGCACTCCGACCTGCACCATGTTCCAACGTCCGCACGGACGCCCGCATTCCCCGGTGGCCCCCTCCGGGCGGCCGCCGGCGGGCGGGACCTCAGCCCTCCTCGGCGTCGCGGTTGCGTCGCCGGGCGAGGAACTTCTCCAGCTCGGCGCCGATCTCGTCGGCCGACGGGAGCTCGCCGTCCTCGTCGGTGAGGGGCGACCGCAGGGTGGTGCCCTCCATGTAGTCGTCGTGGCGCTCCTCGAGCGTGTGCACGAGCTTCGCGAGCTCGCCGTTCTCGGCGACCTGCTCGTCGATCCGTGCCGTGAACTCGCGGCCCTGCTCGCGGAGCGAGTCCGTGGGGAAGATGCGGCCCGTCGAGGCGCTCACCGCCTCGAGTGCCGTGACCGCGGCCGACGGGAACTCCGCATCCGACAGGTAGTGCGGCACCAGCAAGACGAACCCCGTCGTCGGGTGGCCCAGCGTCTGCAGCCGGTACTCGACGAGGTGCAGCGCGTTGGCCGGCACCTGCGTCGTCGGCCGCCACACCGACATCGCCTCGATGAGATCGGTCCGGTTCCCGCTCACGGTGACGCCGATCGGCCTCGTGTGCGGCACCGGCATGGGGATCGAGTTGATCCACGTGGTCGACGCCACCTCGAACCGCTCGATCAGCTGGAGCACCGCGGCACCGAAGCGCTCCCACTGGAAGTCCGGCTCGAAGCCGGTGAGGAGCAGGAACGGCTGGCCGAGCTCGTCACGGGCCAGGTCGAGCGAGAGCCTCGGGGGCCGGTAGTCGGTGAGGTGGTCGCTCTCGAAGAGGATCACCGGCCTCCTGGCCCGGTAGTCCAGCAGCTCGTCGGCGTCGAACGTGGCCACGACCTCGCTGTCGAGGTTCGTGAGGAGGTACGCGGTCGTCTGCGCGACCGCCGATCCCGCGTCGGCGAACCCCGTGAGACCGGCGACGAGCGGGAGGCCGAGGGGCACCTCGACGTCGGCGTTGAGCTCGTAGAGGGAGCGGGGATCGCGCATACGACAAGGGTACCGACGGCCCGACCGCGTCCGGCCGTGCGCGCACCGCTGCGACCATGCCGAGAGCGAACACCGGATGCGGGAAGGATCGGGCGACGACCTACGATCGAAGCCATGTCCGTTCCCTCGATCGAGCTCATCGCATCCCCCGCCGCCACGACCGACGCCGATGCCGTCGTCCTGCCCGTCCGACGCACCGGCGACGGCCCGGTACCGGTCGTCGACGGCGGTTTCGAGTGGGTCGGCGCCGCCCTCGCACGGCTCGGCGCGAAGGGCGGACTCGACGAGGTGACGAAGCTGACGTCGCCCGACGGCGACGGCATCGTGGTGGCGACCGGCGTCGGCGAGACGACGGATGCCGCGTCGCTGCGTCACGCGGGAGGCGCCG
Source organism: Agromyces binzhouensis (assembly GCF_042672355.1). NCBI lineage: Bacteria > Bacillati > Actinomycetota > Actinomycetes > Micrococcales > Microbacteriaceae > Agromyces > Agromyces binzhouensis. The sequence goes on from NZ_JBHXVJ010000005.1 coordinate 102,931, forward strand.
CGCTCCGCGCCCTCGCCACCGCATCGTCCGTCTCCCTCGCCGGAGACGGGCTCGACGCCGCGCTCGCCGAGGCGTTCGCCGAAGGCGCCGCACTCGGCGCCTACACCTTCACCGAGTACCGCGAGGGCCCGACCGGTCCCGGCCGGTTGACGCTGCACACCGAGCACGACGCCGCGGCCGTCCGGCTCGACCGGGTCCGCAGCGTGGTCGCCGCGGTGGCGCGGACGAAGGACCTCGTGAACACCGCGCCGAACGACCTGCCGCCGACCGCGCTCGCCGACCTCGCGTCGCAGGCCGCGGAATCGGCCGGCGTCGAGGTCCGGGTCTACGACGAGGCCGCGCTCGCCGAGGGCGGCTTCAACGGCATCCTCGCGGTCGGCGGGGGCTCCTCGCGCCCGCCACGGCTCGTCCGCCTCGAGTACGCCCCGGCCGGGGCATCCGCTCATCTCGCCCTGGTCGGCAAGGGCATCACGTTCGACTCGGGCGGGCTGTCGCTGAAGCCCGGCGCCTCGATGGTCGGCATGAAGTCCGACATGGCCGGCGCCGCCGCCGTGCTCTCCGCGATCGTCGCGCTCGCCGAGCTCGAGGTGCCCGTGCGGGTCACCGGATGGCTCTGCCTCGCCGAGAACATGCCGTCGGGCACCGCGGCTCGACCGAACGACGTGATCCGGATGAAGGGCGGCACCACCGTCGAGGTGCTGAACACCGACGCGGAGGGGCGCCTCGTGATGGCCGACGCGCTCGCGGCCGCGAGCGAGGAGCAGCCGGACGCCATCGTCGACGTCGCGACGCTCACCGGCGCCCAGGTGGTGGCACTCGGCAACCGCATCACGGGACTGATGGGCGAGGACGAGCTCGTCGGAGACCTGCGCGCCGCGGCCGAGGCCGCAGGCGAGCCGATGTGGCCGATGCCGCTGCCGGAGGACCTGCTGCCGCTGCTGAAGTCGGACGTCGCGGACCTCGCCAACACGAAGCTCGGCACCGTCGTGCCCGGCATGCTCCTCGCCGGCGTCTTCCTGCAGCAGTTCGTCGGCCGACGCGACGGCGAGGACGCACCCCGGATCCCGTGGGCGCACCTCGACATCGCCGGGCCGTCGTACAACACCGCGGCGCCCTGGGGATTCACCGGCGCCGGAGGCACCGGAGCCGCCGTGCGCACGCTCATCGCGCTGGGCGAGCGGGCCGCCGCCAAGTAGTACAGTCGTCTGGGGCGATCCTCGCCCCAGACGTTCCCCGGCCACGAACCGGGTGACTCGCGCCGCAGATCCGATGCGCAAGGGAGATTCCGTTTGTCCGAGCAGAACTTTGACCTCGTCATCCTCGGAGGCGGCAGCGGAGGGTACGCAGCGGCGCTGCGCGCCGTCCAGCTCGGCCTCAGCGTGGCCCTCGTCGAGAAGGACAAGCTCGGCGGCACCTGCCTGCACCGGGGTTGCATCCCGACGAAGGCGCTCCTGCACGCCGCAGAGGTCGCCGACAACTCGCGCGAGTCGGAGAAGTTCGGCGTCCGGTCGAGCTTCGAGGGCATCGACATCCCGGCCGTGACGCGATACCGCGAGGGCATCGTGGCGAGCAAGTTCAAGGGTCTCCAGGGGCTGATCAAGGCACGCGGCATCACCGTGTTCGAGGGCGAGGGCCGACTCGAGGGTGCGAAGACCGTCGTCGTCGGCGATGACCGCCTCACCGGCGAGAACGTCGTCCTTGCCACGGGTTCGTACTCGCGCTCGCTGCCGGGCCTCGAGATCGCCGGCCGCGTGATCACGAGCGAGCAGGCGCTGGAGCTCGACTTCGTGCCCAAGAAGGTCGCGATCCTCGGCGGCGGCGTCATCGGCGTCGAGTTCGCGAGCGTCTGGCGCTCCTTCGGCTCCGAGGTCACGATCATCGAGGCGCTCCCCCACCTCGTCCCGAACGAGGAGGAGTCGATCTCCAAGCAGCTCGAGCGCGCCTTCCGCAAGCGCGGCATCGACTACAAGCTCGGCGTGCGCTTCCAGGGCGTCACCCAGCACGACGACGGCGTCGTCGTGACCCTCGAGAACGGCGACACGGTCGAGGCCGAGCTCCTGCTCGTCGCCGTCGGTCGTGGCCCGGTCACCCAGAACCTCGGGTATGAAGAGGCGGGTGTCACCGTCGACCGCGGCTTCGTCATCACGAACGAGCGCCTCGAGACGAGCGTCCCCGGCGTCTACGCCGTGGGCGACATCGTCCCCGGCCTCCAGCTCGCCCACCGCGGCTTCCAGCAGGGCATCTTCGTCGCCGAGGAGATCGCGGGCCTGAACCCGATCATCGTCGAGGACGTCAACATCCCGAAGGTGACCTACAGCGAGCCCGAGGTCGCCTCGGTCGGCTACACCGAGGCGCGCGCCGCCGACAAGTTCGGCGCCGACCAGGTGTCCTCGTACGAGTACAACCTGGCGGGCAACGGCAAGAGCCACATCCTCGAGACGAGCGGATCCATCAAGGTCGTCCGCGTGAACGACGGCCCCGTGGTCGGCGTGCACATGATCGGCGCCCGAGTCGGCGAGCTGATCGGCGAGGCCCAGCTCGCGGTGAACTGGGAGGCCTACCCCGAGGACATCGCTCCGCTGATCCACGCGCACCCGACCCAGAACGAGGCGCTCGGCGAGGCGTTCCTCAAGCTCGCGGGCAAGCCGCTCCACGCGCTCTGATCCCGTCGCGCGGAAACACGACTGCAATAAGCTAGAACGCGTCACACGCTGTGAAGGAGACAAGCGAATGAGCGAATCCGTCAGCCTCCCGGCACTCGGCGAGAGTGTCACCGAGGGCACGGTCACCCGCTGGCTGAAGAACGTGGGAGATCGAGTCGAGGTCGACGAGCCGCTGCTCGAGGTTTCGACCGACAAGGTCGACACCGAGATTCCATCGCCCGTCGCGGGCGTCATCGAGGCGATCCTCGTCCAGGAGGACGAGACGGTCGAGGTCGGCACCGCGCTCGTCACGATCGGCGACGGCTCCGGGGGCGGAGATGCTGCGCCGGCCGAGGAACCGCAGGCCGAGGCCGCGCCCGCCCCGGCAGAGGAGGCTCCGGCCGCCCCTGCTCCTGCTGAGCAGGCCCCGGCCGCGCAGGAGGCGCCCGCTCCGCAGGAGGCGCCCGCTCCGCAGGAGGCGCCCGCTCCGCAGCAGGCACAGACCGCTCCGGCACCGGCACAGGAGGCTCCGGCCGCCCCGGCTCAGGAGGCGCCTGCTCAGCCGCAGGCTCCGGCTCAGGAGGCTCCGGCCGCTCCGGCTCCGGCTCAGGAGGCGCCTGCTCAGCCGCAGGCTCCGGCTCAGGAGGCTCCGGCCGCTCCGGCACCCGCGCAGCAGGCTCCGGCCGCGCAGCAGGCTCCGGCTCAGGAGGCGCCCGCTCCGCAGCAGGGCGGATCGCACGCCGGCACGTCCGGCTACGTGACCCCGATCGTCCGCAAGCTCGCGAACGAGCAGGGCGTCGACCTCGCCTCCGTCACGGGCACGGGGGTCGGCGGTCGCATCCGCAAGCAGGACGTGCTCTCCGCGGGCTCCCCCGCCACGGCCACCGAGGCGCCGGCCGCCAAGGCCGAGCGCCAGCCGCTCGAGACCTCCCCGCTGCGCGGCACCACCCAGCCGATGACGCGTCTGCGCAAGGTCGTCGCCGAGCGCGCGGTCGTCTCGATGCAGTCGACCGCACAGCTCACCTCGGTCGTCGAGGTCGACGTCACGCGCGTGGCACGCCTTCGCGACCGCGTGAAGGGCACGTTCCAGGAGAAGACCGGCACCAAGCTGTCGTTCCTGCCGTTCTTCGCCCTCGCCGCGGTCGAGGCGCTCCGCGCCTACCCGATCATCAACTCGACGGTCGACGGTGACGCCATCGTCTACCCGGAGCGCGAGAACCTGAGCATCGCGGTCGACACCGAGCGCGGCCTGCTCACACCGGTCGTGCGCGACGCGGGCGAGCTCGACATCGCCGGACTCGCCGGGCAGATCGCCGACCTGGCCGAGCGCACCCGCAACAACCAGCTCAAGCCCGACGAGCTCGCCGGCGGCACGTTCACGCTGACCAACACCGGGTCGCGCGGCGCGCTGTTCGACACGCCGGTCGTGTTCCTCCCGCAGACCGCGATCCTCGGCACCGGCGTCGTCGTCAAGCGCCCGGTCGTGATCTCGGATGACGGCTCCGACGCGATCGCGATCCGCTCGATGGTCTACCTCGCGCTGTCGTACGACCACCGGATCATCGACGGTGCCGATGCGGCGCGCTTCCTCACGGCGGTCAAGGCCCGCCTGGAGGAGGGCGACTTCGAGGGCGACCTCGGGATCTAGTCGAACCACTCCCGCAGACGCCAACCGGCCTCGCTCCGCATCATCAGGAGCGAGGCCGGTTCGCGTTCGCCGAACGCGGGCACGCTGAGCACGACCGCGTCCCCGAGCTCGGCGGTGACCGAGATCGCGGACAGGTCCGCCGATCCCGGGACGATCGGCTCACCCGACGCCATCGCGGCCAGGTCGAGGGCCTCGATGGGCGCGCCGGGCTGTGCGTACGACGCCACGCACGCCAGGTCACGACCGGCGAGGCATCCCTGCCGGATCTCGAGCAGCACGGAGGCGGCCTCGACCGGGTCGGTCGCGTCGGATCCGGCTCCCCCGCCATCGCCCGCTCCTGCACTCTCCACGCCATCCGAGGCGCCGCCGGAAGCGCCGGCCGCCGCTCCCGCGGCCGGTGCGGGGGGCGGCGCCGTCGGCGCAGTGGATGCCACGGCCGACGCCGATCTCGCGGCAGCCGGATCGCCGTCGCCTCCGGCGGCGGGCGGTACTGCGGTGAGGAGGAGGACGAGCGCCCCCGTGCCGGCGAATCCCCCCGTCGCGAGCGCCGCCCGGCGGCGTCGGGCCCAGTCCCGGATCCGCCGGCGCGCGGCCCCGCCGACACCCCCGTCGAGCGTCTCCCCCAGCGCGTCGGCGATCCCCGGCAGCTGCGCCAGTTCGGCGAGGCGACGTGCCGCGCTGCGACTGGGCCCGTCGTCGGTCGGGTCCTCCGGTTCGCCGTGGTGCGACGACAGCGGTTCGGGCGGGATCCGATGCGGTGGTGGGATCGTCGGATCGATCGCGACCGGGTCCGCTCCGGCCACCACCCGCGGCACCCGTGACGGCAGCGTTCCGGCGACCGCTGGCCGCGCCGGGACGACGAGCGGTATCGGTTCGGCGACGGCGAACAGCGCCCGCTCGATCGCCTCGTGGTCGGGCGCGAACGGACGACCGAGCAGCATCGCCCGCGCGAGCTCGACCGGCGGCCCGAATCGTGGCGGCGCATTCGATGCGGCGGCGACCGTCTCCATCAGCGCCAGCAGCGCGGCGTGCGCGCGACGACCGCGCTCGACGCGTTCGGTGGCGGGCACGCGCGCGTCGGTCCGCTCGAGGGCGCCGAGGCCGATCAGGCGCGGGCGGCCCGCCTCGTCCACGAGCACGTCGGACGCTGCGAATCGGGTGTGCACGAGCCCGCGGCGTCCGAGGTCCCGCGCGGCGACGACGAGCGGCGCGAGCACGGTGACCGCCTGGCCGGGCAAGAGGTTCGCGCCGTCGAGCATCGATGCGAGCGATCGTCCCCCGATGCGTTCGACGACGAGGCACGCACGGCCGTCGGGAAACGCGGCGACGTCGAGGAGCCGCGGCACGGTGCCCGTCGGATCCTGCTCCATCGCCTGGATCTCGGTCGCGATCGCATCATCGTCTGCGGTGCGATCGTAGACGCGGACGACGACGAGCGCGGGTTCGGGGTCGGGTGCATCGGCGGAACCGCTCGGCGCCTGTCGGGCGACCGCGAGGTGCACGTCGGCGCGCTCGCCTGACGCGAGCCTGCGAAGGAGCCGGTATCCCCCGAGCACCGCGTCCGCGACGATCGGACGCTCGACGCTCGAGGGTTCGGGATGGGAACGTCGGGTGCGTCGGCCGGCGGAGCGGGCCTCGCGTCGCGAACGATGGACCATGACGACAGAGCATGCCGCGAAGCCCCTGCACGGAGCACGACGCGCGACCCCCTGTGCCCCGTACCCGAGACCACCGGCCGGTGGAGGACGAGATGCCGCCTAGACTGAAACCATGCTCGACTACGTCGACACGGGGCTAAGCGCCAACTCCGTGCCGTACAGCGAGGGCCTCTCCCTCCAGCGCGCCGTCCATCAGGCGGTGGTCTCCGGTCAGCGACCGGACACCGTCATCCTCCTCGAACACGAGCCGGTGTACACCGCCGGCAAGCGGACCTCGCCCGAGGAACGTCCGACCGACGGAACACCCGTGGTCGACGTCGATCGCGGCGGCAAGATCACCTGGCACGGCCCCGGCCAGCTGGTCGGATATCCGATCCTGCGCCTCATCGAGCCGATCGACGTCGTCGGATACGTCCGACGGCTGGAGGGCGTGCTGATCGACGTCCTCGCCGAGTTCGGCATCGACGGCACGCGCGTCGACGGTCGGTCGGGCGTGTGGATCGTGCGCGACGGCGTCGAGGAGAAGATCGCCGCGATCGGCATCCGCGTCGCCGAGGGCGTCACCATGCACGGCTTCGCCCTGAACTGCTCGAACTCGCTCGAGCCGTACCGGAAGATCATCGCGTGCGGCATCCGCGACGCCGGGGTCACCACCATGTCGCGCGTGCTCGACCGCACGGTCACGCCCGCCGACGTCGCCGACGTCGTGCGCGCACGGCTCGACGCCGAGTTCGCACGGGCGGTGGCCGCATGAGCGCCGACCCCGGCGGGCGGCGCATGCTGCGCCTGGAGGTCCGCAACGCCGAGACCCCGATCGAGCGCAAGCCCGAATGGATCAAGACCCGCGCCAAGATGGGCCCCGAGTACCGGCAGCTCCAGCAGCTCGTCAAGGGCGAGGACCTGCACACGGTCTGCCAGGAGGCGGGCTGCCCGAACATCTACGAGTGCTGGGAGGACCGCGAGGCGACCTTCCTCATCGGCGGTTCGCAGTGCACGCGACGCTGCGACTTCTGCCAGATCGACACGGGCAAGCCCGCGGACTACGACGTGGACGAGCCGCGTCGCGTCGCCGAGTCGGTGGTGCGGATGCAGCTGCGCTACTCGACGGTGACGGGCGTCGCGCGCGACGACCTGCCCGACGAGGGCGCATGGCTCTACGCCGAGACGATCCGCCAGATCCACGCCCAGTCCCCGGGCACCGGCGTGGAGATCCTCGTGCCCGACTTCTCCGGGAACCCGGAACTGCTCGGCGAGGTCTTCTCGGCGCGCCCCGAGGTGTTCGCGCACAACGTCGAGACGGTCCCGCGCATCTTCAAGCGCATCCGCCCGGCCTTCCGGTACGAACGATCCCTCGACGTGATCACGCAGGGGCGCGACGCGGGCCTCATCACGAAGTCGAACCTGATCCTCGGCATGGGCGAGGAGCGCGCCGAGGTCTCGCAGGCGCTCCGCGACCTGCACGACGCCGGCACCGACATCATCACGATCACGCAGTACCTCCGGCCGAGCCCACGGCACCTCCCGGTCGCGCGCTGGGTGCGTCCGGAGGAGTTCGTCGAGCTCAAGGCGGAGGCCGAGGAGATCGGCTTCCTGGGCGTGCTCGCCGGACCGCTCGTGCGCTCGTCCTATCGCGCCGGGCGCCTGTGGGCCCAGTCGATGCAGGCGAAGGGCCGCGAGCTGCCCAGGGAACTCGCGCATCTCGCCGACGCCTCGCTGGGGTTCGCGCAGGCGGTGGGCTGAACCACTCGGTTCGTTCCGCGACGAGGCGCCCCTCGGACCGCCGATCGCGGTGCGAGGGGCGCCTCGACCGCCGGTATCCTTGACGCATGGCACGCACCAAGGACGCCGGGTCCGCTCCCAAGCCCCAGAAGGAGCCCGGCCGCATGAAGCAGATGTGGCAGGTCTTCCAGATGACCCGCCGCTACGACTCCAGCGCCCAGTGGCTCATGCTCCTCGGCTTCCTGGCACCCGTCGCCGTCGGCCTCGGCCTCGCGCTGTGGCTGAGCGGCGGCAACGGCTTCACGATCGCGCTGTGGGTCATCGCGGGCGTGCTCGCCGGCCTGCTCATCGCGCTGGTGATCCTCGGCCGGCGTGCGGAGCGCGCCGCGTACTCGCAGATCGACGGACAGCCCGGTGCGGTCGGTGCGGTGCTCCGAAGCGGTCTCCGCGGCAACTGGGTCGGCAACGAGATGCCGGTGGCCGTGAACGGCAAGACCCAGGACGCCGTCTACCGTGCGGTCGGTCGTGGCGGTGTCGTGCTGATCAGCGAGGGACCGCGGTCGCGCACCGAGCGCATGCTCGCCGACGAGAAGCGCAAGGTGGAGCGCGTGCTGCCGAACGTTCCCGTGCGAACGCTCTCGGTGGGCCACGAGGAGGGTTCGGTCGAACTGCACCGGCTCGCCGCGACGCTCCGGAAGTCGAAGCGCACCCTGACCAAGCCCGAGGTCCTCGCGGTCACCAATCGGCTGAACTCGCTCCAGGCGTCGCTGCCGATCCCGAAGGGCGTCGACCCGATGCGCGTGCGCCCGCAGCGCGGTCGCATGCGCTGAGCTGCGACGACAGCATGCGGCATCCGTTCACCTGAGCGGATGCCGCAGCCGTCTGCGGCACGGGACCGGTCAGGCGCGGATCAGGACGGTGCCGGCGACCTTGTCGTGGAAACCGCGCTGGTCGGAGTCCCAGACGAGCGCGGGGACGACGACGACGAGCAGGAGCGTGCGCACGATCGGTCGCCACGGGCCGATCCACCCGCCGCGGACCGGCACGACGCGCATGCCGAGCAGGCGGTGTCCGACGCTGCCGCCGATCGTCGGGATGAAGAGCACCTGCATCAGCGCGAAGATGCCGAGCGTCGCCCACGATTGCGCCGTCGACGCGTACGGGCCGACCAGCAGCGCGATGACGTTCGCGATGAGCCAGTCGACCATGATGGCAGCGATCCGGCGGCCGATTCGCCCGACGGATCCGGTCCCCTCCTCCGGAAGCCCGAGCCGTTCGCCCGGATAGGTGCTGGGTGGGATGTCGCCTGTGGGGTTCACGGGGTCTGGCACCGGACGAGTCTACCGATCGCGCACCGTGTAACACGGTCGAAACATCGGCGTCACGGCAGGGAAACCCCACCCGGATAGCGTCGCAACCGGTCGAACGACTGCGTCCTCGCCATCTACTGCCCTTGGAGCACCGTCACATGTTCAGTGATTCTTCCGAAGTCCTCAAGTTCATCAAGGAGACGGACGTCAAGTTCCTCGACATCCGTTTCACCGATCTCCCGGGTGTGCAGCAGCACTTCAACATCCCGGCCTCCACCGTCGACGAGGACTTCTTCACCGTCGGCCAGCTCTTCGACGGCTCCTCGATCCGCGGCTTCGCGTCGATCCACGAGTCCGACATGCAGCTGATCCCCGACGTCTCGACGGCCTACGTCGACCCCTTCCGCGCCGAGCGGACGCTGATCATGGTCTTCGACATCTACAACCCGCGCAACGGCGAGATCTACGGCAAGGACCCGCGCCAGGTCGCCAAGAAGGCCGAGAAGTACCTCGCCTCCACCGGCATCGCCGACACCGCGTTCTTCGCCCCCGAAGCGGAGTTCTACATCTTCGACGACGTCCGCTACGAGGTGAAGCAGAACGCGAGCTTCTACTCGGTCGACTCCAGCGAGGGCGCCTGGAACTCCGGCCGCGCCGAGGAGGGCGGCAACCTCGCCAACAAGACGGCGTACAAGGGCGGATACTTCCCGGTCTCCCCGGTCGACCAGCACGCCGACCTCCGCGACGACATCGTCCTGAAGCTCATCGAGGCCGGCCTCGAGGTCGAGCGCTCGCACCACGAGGTCGGCACCGCCGGCCAGGGTGAGATCAACTACAAGTTCGACACGATGGTCCACGCTGCGGACGACATCCTGAAGTTCAAGTACATCGTCAAGAACACCGCGAACGAGTGGGGCAAGACGGCGACCTTCATGCCGAAGCCGCTCTTCGGCGACAACGGCTCGGGCATGCACACCCACCAGTCGCTGTGGAACGACGGAAAGCCGCTGTTCTACGACGAGGCCGGCTACGGCGGGCTCTCCGACGTGGCGCGCTGGTACATCGGCGGCATCCTCCGCCACGCCCCCGCGCTGCTCGCCTTCACGAACCCGACGGTGAACTCGTACCACCGCCTCGTGCCGGGCTTCGAGGCGCCGGTCAACCTCGTGTACTCGGCGGGCAACCGCTCGGCTGCGATCCGCATCCCGATCACGGGCACGAACCCCAAGGCCAAGCGCATCGAGTTCCGCGCGCCGGATGCCTCGGGCAACCCCTACCTCGCCTTCGCCGCGCAGCTCATGGCCGGCCTCGACGGCATCAAGAACCGCATCGAGCCGCACGAGCCCGTCGACAAGGACCTCTACGAGCTCCCGCCCGAGGAGGCCAAGGCGATCCCGCAGGTGCCGGGTTCGCTCGACGCCGTGCTCGACGCGCTCGAGGCAGACCACGACTTCCTCCTCGAGGGCGGCGTGTTCACCAAGGAGCTCATCGAGACCTGGATCGACTACAAGCGCGAAAAGGAACTCAAGCCGCTGGCCCAGCGCCCGCACCCGTTCGAGTTCGAGCTGTACTTCGGCGTCTAGACTCTCTCCCCCCATCCCCCCAGAGAGCCGAGGGCCCGTGTCGCGTTCTGCGACACGGGCCCTCGTGTGCTCGGCGGGCGAGGACGTCCCTGGTGCGGCGCGTCTCTCGCCGACACGAAGCGAGTGAGCGGGGTCGGCCCTCAGCCGACCGTGGGCTCCCGACGCTCCTGCGCGCCGTAGAACCCGCGCTCGAAGACCGCCCGTGCGCGACGGGTGACGGCGAGGTAGTCGTGCTCGAGTGCGGTGGCGGACCTCGGCGCGTAGCCCATGATGCGGGCGACGCCGTCGAGCTGGGTGCGCTCGACCGGCAGCACGTCGGTGGTCCTGTCCAGCCAGAGCGTGAGCGCGGACCTCGCACGTGACGCGAACATCCAGGCGACGCGCAGGATCTCCGCGTCGGACCGCTCGATGAATCGGGCCTCCACGGCGGATGCCAACGCGTCGAGCGTGGACGTGGTCCGGAGCGACGGGACCTCGGACGCGTGCTCCAGTTGGATCAACTGCACGAACCACTCGACGTCGCTCAACGAACCGCGCCCGAGCTTCAGGTGCCGCGTCGGGTCGGCGCCCTGCGGCAGGCGCTCGTTCTCGACGCGTGCCTTGATGCGCTTGACCTCGCGCACCTCCTGCTCGGCGATCGTCGTCGGGTAGCGGACGGTGTCCGCGAGCTCGGTGAACGCCTCGATGAGCGCCTGGTCTCCGGCGACGCCGCGCGCACGCAGCAGCGCCTGGGCCTCCCAGGTGAGCGACCAGCGGGCGTAGTACGCCCGGTACGCCTCGAGCGAGCGTGCCATCACCCCGTTCCGGCCCTCGGGCCGAAGGCCCGCGTCGAGTTCGAACGGCAGCCGCGCGTCCTCGCTCGTCCGGACGAGCTCCGAGACGATCTTCAGCGCACGGGTGTGCGCGGCATCCGGCTCGGCGGTCGTCGGGCGGTAGACGTAGAGGATGTCGGTGTCGGAGCCGATCCCGAGCTCGCGGCCCCCGAACCGACCCATGCCGACCACGGCGAACTCGATGCCGTCGTCGCCGCGTCGGATCGCGCGGAGCAGCGACTGCAGGTGGGCCTCGGCGACGTCGCTCAGGCCGTGGCCGAGCTCCTCGACCGTGCAGACGTCGAGGATGGCGGCGAGCGCGAGCCTCAGCACCTCGCGACGGCGCATCGCGCGGATCACCTTCGCCGCGGCCTCCAGTTCGCCGTGGCGGGCGAGGACGGCATCGCCTTCCTCCCGCAGCGCTGCGAGCGGACGCGGCCGGAGCTCTTCGAGGTCCTCGAGCCACGCCACCGCTTCGGGGATGTGCTCGAGCAGTTCGCCGGCGAAGCGCGATCCGGAGAGGACGCGGGTCAGTCGCAGCGCGGCATCCGACGAGTCGCGGAGCAGGCGGAGGTACCAGTGCGTGGTGCCGAGCGCGTCGCTGATCCGACGGAAGGCGAGCAGGCCGTAGTCGGGGTCGGCCCCGCCCGCGAACCACGAGATCAGCACGGGCATGAGGTGGCGCTGGATCGTCGCGCGCCGTGACACGCCCGCGGTGAGCGCGGCGATGTGCGCCAGTGCTCCGCGCGGGTCGGTGAAGCCGATGGCGGCGAGTCGCGCCTCGGCCTGCGCGCTCGTGAGCTCGAGCCCCTCGGCGGGCAGGGCGGCGACCGCCGACAGGAGGGGCCGGTAGAACAGGCGCTCGTGCAGTCCGCGGACGCGACGCCGCGTGGCCTGCCAGGTCTCGGTGATCTCGCCGGCCGTGCGTCCGAGCCCGGACGCGCGTGCGAGGGCCCGCCGCTCCGCGTCCTCGCGAGGCATCAGGTGCGTGCGGCGGAGCCGCGCGAGCTGGAGCCGGTGCTCGAGGACGCGCAGCACCCGGTAGTCGCGGGAGAACTCGGCGGCCTCCTCACGGCCGACGTACCCGTGCTCGGCGAGTGCCGCGAGAGCCGGCAGCGTCCCGGCCTGGCGGATGGCCTCGTCGGTCGCACCGTGGACCAGCTGCAGCAACTGCACGGTGAACTCGATGTCGCGGAGGCCACCGGGGCCGAGCTTCAGCTGGACGTCGACCTCGTCGGACGGGATGTGGTCGGTCACGCGCTCCCGCATGCGCTGGACCGACTCGACGAAGCCCTCACGCGACGAGCTCGACCAGACCTTCGGGGCGACGCCCGCGGCATATCTCGCTCCGAGGTCGGGATCGCCGGCGAGCGGGCGCGCCTTGAGCAGGGCCTGGAACTCCCAGCTCTTCGCCCATCGATCGTAGTACTGCAGGTGCGAGTCGAGGGTGCGCACGAGCGCGCCGTCCTTGCCCTCGGGGCGCAGGTTCGGGTCGACCTCCCAGAGCGGCGGCTCGATCCCGGGTTCGCCGATCGCGCGCATCGTCGCCATGGCGAGCCTCGTCGCGATCTCCAGCGCGCGCGGAGTCGTCGCGGCCTCCTCGTCGGCGGACTCGGCGACGAAGATGACGTCGACGTCGCTCACGTAGTTGAGCTCCCGGGCGCCGGCCTTGCCCATGCCGATGACGGCGAGGCGCGTCGCCTCGACCTGCGCCGCGGGGAAGCGTCCGGGCGCGGCCGGCTCCCCGTCGCCGCGAGCGGCGAGCCTCCGGGACAGGTGCAGTGCGGCCTCGATCGCACCCCCGGCCAGGTCCGCGAGGCCCGAGGCGACGACGTCCAGCGCGTCGACGGCGTCCGCACGCGTGAGGTCCCAGATCGCGACACCGGCGAGCATGCGCCGGTATCCGACGCGCAGCGCACGGGCTCCCGCATCGGCCAGGTGCGCCGGCGACGCGTCGACGGATGCCACGGCCTCGACCAGCTCGGCCGCGGCCTCGGCCTCCGACGGCGGCGCAACCGGTCGCTGGTGCAGCAGTGCCAGCTCGTCGATGTTCCGGAGGAAGAACTCGGCGAACCCGCGCGAGGCGCCGAGGAGGCGCGCGGCGCGGTCGAGCGCCGCGGCATCGCGGAGCACGGCGCGAACCGGCTCGGGAGCACGCTCGTGGAGCCGTCGGAGTTCCTCCAGCGCCTGGTCGGGGTCGGCGGCCGCGCCGAGCGCGTCGACGAGTTCCTCCGGCTCGACGCCGGCCGCCTCGGCGAGCTCGACGGACTCGGCCGCCGCGAGGTCGAGGTCGTCGAAGCCGGCGCGCGCCAGCGAACCGAGGGTCGGGGCGGTGCGCGTCATCCGGTGCCGACCGTCAGAGGATCTCGAGGTTGCGGACCAGCTCGAACGGCGTGACCTGGGTGCGGTAGTCGCGCCACTCGGCGCGCTTGTTCGCGAGCACGTAGTTGAAGACGTGCTCGCCGAGGGTGTCGGCGACGAGCTCGGAGGTCTCCATGTACTCGATGGCGTGGTCGAGGCTCGCCGGCAGCGGCCGGTACCCGAGCGCACGGCGCTCGCTGTCGGTCAGGGCCCATACGTCGTCCTCGGCCTCGGAGGGCAGCTCGTACCCCTCCTCGATGCCCTTGAGGCCCGCGGCGAGCAGCAGCGAGAACGCCAGGTACGGGTTCGCGGCCGAGTCGATCGCGCGGTACTCGACGCGCGCGCTCTGCCCCTTGTTCGGCTTGTAGAGCGGCACGCGCACGAGCGCCGAGCGGTTGTTGTGGCCCCAGCAGATGAAGCTCGGGGCCTCGTCGCCGCCCCAGAGCCGCTTGTAGGAGTTCACGAACTGGTTCGTGACCGCCGAGATCTCGTTCGCGTGGCGGAGGAGGCCCGCGATGAACTGTCGGCCGATCTTCGACAGCTGGTACTGCGCACCGGGCTCGTAGAACGCGTTCGCGTCGCCCTCGAAGAGCGACAGGTGCGTGTGCATGCCCGAACCGGGCTTGTCGGAGAACGGCTTCGGCATGAACGTCGCGTAGACGCCCTGCTCGATCGCCACCTCCTTCACGACCGTGCGGAACGTCATGATGTTGTCGGCCGTCGTGAGCGCGTCGGCGTAGCGGAGGTCGATCTCGTTCTGTCCCGGACCGGCCTCGTGGTGGCTGAACTCGACCGAGATGCCGAGGTCCTCCAGCATCCGGACGGATCGGCGTCGGAAGTCGTGCGCCGTGCCGCCGGGGACGTTGTCGAAGTACCCCGCCGAGTCGACGGGCTGCGGGCCCTCGGGGCCGTACTTCGACGACTTGAGGAGGTAGAACTCGATCTCGGGGTGCGTGTAGAAGGTGAACCCGGCGTCGGCGGCGCGAGCGAGCGTGCGCTTCAGGACGTTCCGCGGGTCGGCGACCGCCGGCTCGCCGTCGGGCGTGGTGATGTCGCAGAACATGCGCGCCGTGGGGTCGATGTCGCCCCGCCACGGCAGCGTCTGGAAGGTGGTCGGGTCGGGGTACGCGAGCAGGTCGGATTCGAAGGTCCGGCTGAGCCCCTCGATCGCCGAGCCGTCGAAGCCGATGCCCTCGGTGAACGCTCCCTCGACCTCGGCCGGCGCGATCGCGACCGACTTCAGCGTGCCGACGACGTCGGTGAACCAGAGCCTGACGAACTTGACTCCTCGTTCCTCGATGGTCCGGAGAACGAAGTCGCGCTGCTTGTCCATGCACACCCTTCCTCGATGCTCTCAGCGTAGTCGGTCGGGCCCTGGCCTCCCGCCCGGATGACGGCGGTGCTGTGCGAGACTGGCGCCATGTCCGACCACGCATCCGACGGCGCAGCGAACCCCTCCGAGGCCCCCGTGGCCGAGAACCCCTACGGCGGCGCCTCGAGCGCCACGGGCGGCCCGAAGCGAGTCCGCACGCGGCACTTCCAGAACGCCAAGCGCGACGGCATCAAGATCACCGGCCTCACCAGCTACGACCAGCTCACCGCACGCATCTTCGACGAGGCCGGCATCGACTTCCTGCTGGTCGGCGACTCGGCCGGGAACAACGTGCTCGGCTACGAGACGACCCTTCCCGTCACCGTCGACGAGCTCATCCCGCTCACGCGCGCCGTCGCCGGCGCGGTCGAGCGCTCGTTCGTCATCGCCGACATGCCCTTCGGCTCGTACGAGAACGGGCCCGACGAGGCGCTGCACACCGCCATCCGCTTCATGAAGGAGGCGGGCGCGCACGCGGTCAAGCTCGAGGGCGGCGAACGCAGCCAGAAGCAGATCCGCCGCATCGTCGGTGCGGGCATCCCCGTGATGGCGCACATCGGGTACACGCCGCAGAGCGAGCACGGCCTGGGCGGCCACATCATCCAGGGTCGCGGCGAGGGCGTGAAGCAGCTGCTCGCCGACGCCCGGGCCATCCAGGACGCCGGGGCGTTCGCCGTCGTCCTCGAGATGGTGCCGGCGGACGCGGCGCGGCAGGTCACCGAACTGCTCCACATCCCGACGATCTCGGTCGGCGGCGGCCCGCACTGCGACGGGCAGCTGCTCGTGTGGACCGACTGGGCCGGGCTGACCACGGGCCGGATCCCCCGGTTCGTCAAGCAGTACGCGAACCTCGCGGGCGTGCTCGGCGATGCCGCCCGGGAATGGCGCGCGGATGTCGCCTCAGGCGCCTACCCGACGGAGGAGCACTCGTACTGACGGCCCGACCGGCCGTGCGGGCCGCTCACTCCTCGGCGGCCTCCTCCTCGGCCCACTTCGCGCTGTTGGCGCGGAGGATCTCGAGGGCCTGCTCGGCCTCGGCGCGCGTCTCGAACGGGCCGACGCGCTCGACGGCCGGCGAGACCAACCCCTCCTCGACCTCACCCGTGTTGAGGTTGTACCAGAACTGATGCTCGACGTCCCTCGACATAGGCTGATCCTATGCCCAAGGACCAAGCCGGCCACCTGATCCCCGGCCGACTCTCACCGACGCGCCCCGTGCCGGCGGCGATCGCCCGGCCCGAGTACGTGGGCCGCACGGCGCCCTCGCCGAACACGGGCGGCGACCGGTACTCCCCCGACGAGGTCGAGCGGATCCGCGCAGCAGGGCGGCTCGCGGCCGGCGCGATCGAGGCCGCCGCCGCGGCCATCCGTCCCGGGGTGACGACCGACGAGCTCGACCGGATCGCGCACGAGTACGTCGTCTCCCGCGGCGCCTACCCGTCGACGCTCGGCTACCGCGGGTACCCGAAGTCCTCGTGCACGTCGGTGAACGAGGTGATCTGCCACGGCATCCCCGACGACACCGTGCTCGACGACGGCGACCTCGTCAACATCGACGTGACGGCCTACCTCGACGGCATGCACGGCGACACGAACGCCACCTTCGTGGTCGGCGAGGCCGACGAGGAGGTGCGACTGCTCGTCGACCGCACGCGCGAGGCGCTGGCCCGCGGCATCCGCGCCGTCGCCCCAGGCCGGCAGGTGAACGTCATCGGCCGGGCGATCGAGTCGTACGCGAAGCGGTTCGGCTACGGCGTGGTGCGCGACTACACGGGGCACGGCGTCGGGCGGGCGTTCCACACGGGGCTCGTGATCCCGCACTTCGACGACCCGGCCGCGACCGCCGTGCTGGAGGCCGGAATGGTGTTCACGATCGAGCCGATGCTGACGCTCGGGACGACCGAGTGGGACGTGTGGGCGGACGACTGGACCGTGGTCACGCGCGACCGGTCGCTGACCGCGCAGTTCGAGCACACGCTCGTCGTCACCGAGCGCGGGGCGGAGATCCTGACGCTCCCCTGACCCGGCGCCGGGCGATCGCGTCGTCACGGGCTCGCGCCGGCCGCGCGGTATCGTGTCGCCATGGCGACTGAGCGGGCGATCGGCATCGACATCGGAGGCACCGGCATCAAGGGCGCGGTGGTCGATCTCGGCACCGGCGAGCTCGTGACCGAGCGCATCAAGGTCAAGACCCCGGCCGGCGGTCGTCCGGCCGACATCCTGCAGGCGACGGGCGAGCTCCTCTCCCAGGTCGCCGACCTCGGGCACACGGCCCTCCCCCTCGGCGTGTGCTTCCCGGCCATCGTCAAGCACGGCCGCACGCTGTCGGCGGCGAACGTCTCCGACGAGTGGATCGGCCTCGAGGCGGAACGGATGTTCGAGCAGGAACTGCGCAGCGAGATCCACTTCATCAACGATGCGGATGCCGCCGGCTACGCCGAGGCGCGGTTCGGCGCCGCGAAGGACGAGGACGGCCTCGTCATCCTGACCACGCTGGGCACCGGGATCGGCTCGGCGCTCATCTTCGACGGCGTGGTGGTGCCGAACTCCGAACTCGGTCACCTCGAGGTCGACGGCCACGACGCCGAGTCGCGTGCGGCGTACTCCGCCATGGAGCGCGACCAGCTCTCCTGGCAGCAGTGGGCCGAGCGCCTCCAGCGGTACTACTCGCACGTGGAGTTCCTGTTCTCCCCCGACCTGTTCGTCGTCGGCGGAGGGGTGTCCAAGCACCATGAGGAGTTCCTGCCGCTGCTCGACCTGAAGACGCCCATCGTGCCGGCCGTGCACCGCAACAACGCCGGCATCCTCGGCGCCGCCGCGCTCGCGGCGAGGTTCTGAGGCGCGCGCGGGCCGGGGCGGGCTGAGGCGAGCGGGCCGGCTGATACGCCGGGTTCTGTTCACCGGGCGCTTGCGCGACACCGGCTGGACGGCCATCTCTCTCGGAGCTGCGTCACCGCAGCCCTCCAGCGGCCTACCCGGGGACGGGACGGGCAGCCCCATGGTCCCCTGTCTGACCTTGCTCCGGACGAGGTTTACCGAGCCGACCGCGTCACCGCGGCCGCTGGTGGGCTCTTACCCCACCGTTTCACCCTTACCGCGGGCCGAGGCCCGTGGCGGTCTGCTTTCTGTGGCACTGTCTCGCGGGTTGCCCCGGGTGGGCGTTACCCACCGTCCTGCCCTGCGGAGCCCGGACGTTCCTCGGCACCCGATCGCTCGGGCGACGCGGCCGTCTTGCCGACCCGCTCGCCCTCCAAGGCTACCGCTCCGAACCGGGTGCGCCGGTCAGAGCCCGGACTCGGCCGTGCGCACGAGGATCCGGTCGCACTCCGGGCACTGCACGACCTCGTCGTCGGCGGTGCGGCGGACCGCCTCGAGGTCGGACCCGGTGAGCGTGATCGTGCAGCCGCCGCACGTGCGCTGGCGGAGGAGGGCGGCGCCGATGCCGCCGCCTCGGACCCGGCGGTCCTCGTAGAAGCGGAGCAGGTCGTCGGGGATCGTCCCGGCGAGGGTCCCCCGGTCGCGTTCCGCCTGCTCCCGCTCGGTGCCGAGCCCTCCGGCGGCCTCGTCACGGGCGGCCTCGAGCGTCGCGGTCGCCTCGGCGAGCTCGGCCCGCTCGCGGTCGATCCCGGCGACGTGCGCCTCGGCCGCTTCGACCTTCTCCATCACGACGAGCTCGGCGTCCTCGAGGTCGCTGAGGCGCTTGCGGAGCGAGGCGAGCTCGGCCTCGAGCGCCTGGACATCCTTCATCGACGACGTGTGCGTCAACCGGTCGCCGTCGCGGGCGATGCGCTTCTCGACCACCTCGACGTCGGACTCGATGCGTCCGAGCTCGGTGCGGGCGTCCTCGAGGGTGCCGATCGCCTCGGCGCGCCGGCCGCGGACCGCCGTGTCGCGCTCCGCCAGGGACGCGAGCTCGGCGGTCTGCGGGAGCGAGCGCAGGCGATGCGCGAGCTGCTGCAGTCGGGTGTCGATGGCCTGGAGGCGGAGCAACTGCTCCTGGTCGGCGGGGCTGGCCTTCACGTGGTGCTCCTCGTGGGGTTCGGGACGGGACGGATCGAGGTCGGGGTGCTCGGCGCGGGTCGGGTCACTGGACGACCTGGAAGTCCCACGGGTCGGTGCGGAGGTCGCTCACCACGACCTCGAGTTCGGGGTGGGCATCGCGGAGTTCGCGGGCGGCCGCGTCGAGCCAGAGCCACTCGCTCGCCCAGTGCGAGACGTCGATGAGCGCCGGGCCGCCGCCGAGCATCGCCTGCTCGCGGGCCTCGGACGCGGGATGGTGTCGCAGGTCGGCCGTGACGTACGCGTCGGCCGCGCGGACGGCCGGGTGCCCGAGGAGCGAGTCGCCGGCCCCGCCGCAGACCGCGACGGTCGCGACGGGGTCGTCGAACCCGCCGGCGACGCGGACGCCGGTCGCCGTCGGCGGCAGGACCTCGGCCAGGCGACGTGCGAGCCGGCCGAGCGTCGTCGGCTCGGCGAGGCGCCCCACGCGGCCGAGGCCTCGCGTGGCATCCGTCGCGTTCGGCACGATCGGAGCGACCTCGACGAGGCCGAGCCGGTCGGCGAGGACCGCGGACGTGCCGGTCTCGACGATGTCGGCGTTCGTGTGCGCGCCGACGAGCGCGCAGTCGGCGCGGATGAGCTTCGCGAGCAGCGCGCCCTTGTAGCGGTCCTCGGCGATCGAGGTGACGCCGCGAAGCAGGAGGGGATGGTGCGCCACGATCAGGTCGGCGCCCTCGGCGACGGCTTCGTCGACGGTGGCCGAGACGGCGTCGACCGCGAGGAGCACGCGCGAGACCTCACGCGCCGGGTCTCCGGTCACGAGCCCCGGCGCGTCCCACGGTTCGGCGCCGGAGACGGGCCACAGGCGCTCCACGGTCGAGAGGACGTCGGCGAGGCGGACTGGCACCCGCCCAGCCTACGCCGAACCGCGCGGCGGGCCGGGCCCGCGGTTGCCGCCAGCAGCGGCCCCGTCCGCATCATCACCGACGCCGAGTGGGTGCGGTCTGACGTGCGGACGGCCGGGACGGGTGGGTGGGCCCTGCCGGGCTCGAACCGACGACATCCACGGTGTAAACGTGGCGCTCTACCAACTGAGCTAAAGGCCCCCACCGCGTGCGCGGCACTTCGATCGTAGCGAAGCGCGGCCGCGGCATCCGCCCGCACCGGTTCACCCGAGCGCCGTGAGCGCCTCCCGGTACGCGGCGAGCGGGCGCGCCTCGCCCGGCGCCGCCTCGAACGACGAGCGGATGACGCCGTCGGCGCCGATCACGAAGGCGGCGCGCCGTGCGAACCCGGCCCCCTCGTCGAACGCCCCGTACGCGCGCGCGACCGCGCCGTGCGGCCAGAAGTCGGACAGGAGGGTCAGCCGCACGCCCTGTTCCTCGGCCCAGGCCCGCAACGCGTGCTTGGAGTCGACGGAGGCCACGAAGAGCTCGGCGCCCGCCGCGTCGAACATCGGGGCCGCGCCATCCAGCTCGGCCAGCTCGAGCGTGCAGATGCGCGAGAACGCGAACGGCACGAACGCCAGCACGACCGCCCGGCTGCCGCTCAGCGCCGCGAGCCGGTGCGGCGCGCCGTGCTGGTCGGGCAGTGCGAACTCGGGCGCGGGCGCCCCGGGACCGAGGATCACGGACCCTCCCTCGGCTTCTGAGTGGACGCGCGCCAGCCTAGACCGTCATGGGCCGCCGTAGAATCACTAGGATGGCGTGGTGCCCCCCGACCGTGACCCGGTCTTCGTCGTGCGCAACGCACGGATCAGAGGCACGATCTGCTGAAGAGAGAGGTCGAGTGTGACTGTCAACGACCAGGACCCGTACTCGGTCGAGGCGATGGACTCCGATCCGGAGGAGACCAACGAGTGGGCCGAGTCCCTCGACGCCCTCGTCGCCGAGAAGGGCCACCAGCGCGGGCGTGAGATCATGCTCAGCCTGCTCAAGCGCTCCAAGGAGCTCCACCTCGGCGTCCCCATGGTGCCGACCACGGACTACCTGAACACCATCGCCCCCGAGAACGAGCCCGCGTTCCCCGGCGACGAGGACCTCGAGCGCCGCTACCGCGCCTGGATCCGATGGAACGCCGCGATGCTCGTGCACCGCGCGCAGCGCCCCGGCATCGGCGTCGGCGGCCACATCTCCACCTACGCCTCGTCCGCGGCGCTGTACGAGGTCGGCTTCAACCACTTCTTCCGCGGCCAGGACCACCCCGGCGGCGGCGACCAGATCTTCGTCCAGGGCCACGCATCGCCCGGCACGTACGCCCGGGCGTACCTCGAGGGCCGGCTCTCCACCGACCAGCTCGACGGCTTCCGCCAGGAGAAGTCGCACGCCCCCGCCGGCCTCTCGTCCTACCCGCACCCGCGCCTGATGCCGGAGTTCTGGCAGTTCCCGACCGTGTCGATGGGCCTCGGGCCGATCAACGCGATCTACCAGGCCCAGGCGAACAAGTACCTCACCAACCGCGGCATCAAGGACGCGTCCGACCAGCAGGTCTGGGCGTTCCTCGGCGACGGCGAGATGGACGAGGTCGAGAGCCGCGGCCAGCTCCAGGTCGCCGCGAACGAGGGCCTGGACAACCTGACCTTCGTCATCAACTGCAACCTGCAGCGCCTCGACGGCCCCGTCCGCGGCAACGGCAAGATCATCCAGGAGCTCGAGAGCTTCTTCCGCGGCGCCGGCTGGAACGTGATCAAGGTCGTCTGGGGCCGCGAGTGGGACGACCTGCTCGCCCGCGACCAGGACGGCGCGCTTCGCAACCTCATGAACGTCACGCCCGACGGCGACTACCAGACCTACAAGGCCGAGTCGGGCGCCTACGTGCGCGAGAACTTCTTCGGCCGCGACCCGCGTGCCCTCGAGCTCGTCAAGGACCTCTCCGACGAGCAGATCTGGAACCTCAAGCGCGGCGGCCACGACTACCGCAAGGTCTACGCGGCGTTCAAGGCGGCGACCGAGCACAAGGGCCAGCCCACGGTCATCCTCGCCAAGACCATCAAGGGCTACGGCCTCGGTCCGGCCTTCGAGGGGCGCAACGCGACGCACCAGATGAAGAAGATGACGCTGGACAACCTGAAGACGTTCCGCGACACCATGCGCATCCCCATCTCCGACGCGCAGCTCGAGGAGAACCCGTACCTGCCGCCGTACTACCACCCCGGCAACGACGACGAGGCCATCCAGTACCTGCACGAGCGTCGCCGCGAACTCGGCGGCTACCTCCCCGAGCGCCGATCGAACCACACCGCGATCTCGCTGCCCGACGACTCGGCGTACGCGATCGCCAAGAAGGGCTCGGGCACGCAGGAGGTCGCGACGACCATGGCGTTCGTCCGGCTCCTGAAGGACCTGATGCGGTCCAAGGACTTCGGGAACCGCATCGTCCCGATCATCCCCGACGAGGCCCGCACCTTCGGCATGGACGCGTTCTTCCCGAACGCGAAGATCTACAACCCGATGGGCCAGCACTACACGTCGGTCGACCGCGAGCTGCTCCTGGCCTACAAGGAGAGCCCGCAGGGGCAGATCGTGCACGTCGGCATCAACGAGGCGGGCGCGCTCGCCGCGTTCACCGCCGTCGGCACGTCGTACTCGACGCAGGGCGAGCCGCTGATCCCGATCTACGTGTTCTACTCGATGTTCGGATTCCAGCGCACGGGCGACGCCATGTGGGCGGCGGGCGACCAGATGGCGCGCGGCTTCATCATCGGCGCGACCGCGGGCCGCACGACGCTCACGGGCGAGGGCCTGCAGCACGCCGACGGGCACTCGCCGCTCCTCGCGGCGACCAACCCGGCGGTCGTCTCCTACGACCCGGCCTACGGCTACGAGATCGGGCACATCATGCGCTCGGGCCTGGATCGCATGTACGGCGGCACCCACGCCGACCCGAACGTCATGTACTACCTGACGGTCTACAACGAGCCGCTCGTGCAGCCCGCCGAGCCCGAGTCGGTCGACGTGGACGGCATCGTCCGCGGCATCCACCGCATCTCGGAGGGTGCGGGCGACGGCCCGAAGGCGCAGCTGCTCGCGTCGGGCGTGGCGGTGCCGTGGATCATCGAGGCGCAGAACCTGCTCGCGCAGGACTGGGGCATCTCGGCCGACGTGTGGTCGGTGACCAGCTGGACGGAGCTCGCGCGCGACGGACTCGCCGCCGACGAGCACAACTTCCTCCACCCGGACGCCGAGCGCCACGTGCCGTACCTCACGCAGAAGCTCGCCGGCGCCCGCGGCCCGTTCGTCGCCGTGTCCGACTTCATGCACGCCGTGCAGGAGCAGATCCGGCCCTACGTGCCGGGACAGTACGCGACGCTCGGCGCCGACGGCTTCGGCTTCTCGGACACCCGCCCGGCGGCGCGTCGCTTCTTCAAGATCGACGGCCCCTCGGTCGTGGTGCGGACCCTGGAGATGCTCGCCGAGCGCGGCGAGGTCGACCGGTCGCTGCCTGCGCAGGCCATCGAGCGGTACCGCCTCCACGACGTGAACGCGGGCACGACCGGCAACGCCGGCGGCGAGAGCTAGCAGGCGTCCCGACGGTGGCGACGAAGCCCAGGACCAAGGCGGAGACCCTCGCGTGGTTGCGAACCATCTCGGGTGAGCTCTCGACCCAGACGTTGAAGCGCCTGGAGGACACGCTGCCCTGGTACGGGGAGATGCCGCCGAGCCGTCGCTCGGCGGTGGGCCTCGTCGCCCAGGCGGGCATCTCGTCGTTCATCGCCTGGTTCGACGATCCGCGGTCGACGCCGTGGATCGCGGCCGACGTGTTCGGCGCGGCACCGCGCGAGCTGCTGCGCTCGGTGAGCCTGCAGCAGACGCTGCAGCTCATCCGGGTCACGGTCGAGGTCGTCGAGGAGCGCGTGAAGGACGGCGGCGAGCCGCTCCGCGAGGCGATCCTGCTCTACTCGCGCGAGATCGCGTTCGCCGCCGCCGACGTCTACGCACGTGCCGCCGAGGCGCGCGGCCTCTGGGACGCGCGCCTCGAGGCGCTCGTCGTCGACTCGATCCTCTCGGGCGAGTACGACGACGAGCTGCCGAGCCGCATCGCGGCGCTCGGCTGGCACGGCCACGGCGAGGTCGCGGTGCTGGTCGGCACGGCGCCGAAGCTGTTCGACGTGGACCAGGTGCGCCGGGCCGCACGGCACATGCACGCCGACGTCCTCATCGGCGTGCAGGGCAATCGCCTGGTCGTCGTGATCGGCCGGGCCGAGCCGCGCGGAGTCGAGTCCGAGGAGGCCGTCGGGACCGCGCCCGCACTCTCGTTCATCGAGATCGCCACCCAACTGGAGTCCAACTTCGGCCCCGGTCACCTGGTGCTCGGGCACGAGGTGCCGAACCTCGTCGATGCGTCGAAGAGCGCGAAGGCGGCGCTCGCTGGGTTCGCGGTCGCGCGGTCGTGGCGGCACGCGCCGCGGCCGGTGCACGCCGACGACCTGCTCCCGGAGCGCGCGCTCGCGGGCGATCCGCTGGCACGTGCGACGCTCGTGCATCGCATCTACCGCCCGTTGCAGGCGCACTCGACCGAGCTGCTCACGACGCTCTGGAGCTACCTCGACAACGGCCGATCCCTGGAAGCCACCGCTCGCGAGCTCTTCGTGCACCCGAACACGGTCCGCTACCGCCTGAAGCGCGTCTCCGACGTCATCGGGTGGGACGCCACGGGCGCGCGTGAGGCGCTGATCCTGCAGTCGGCGCTGATCATCGGGTCGATGAGCGATCACGAGTCGACGCCGCGCCGCCGTCCGTCGAGCTGACGGGCGGTATGTGGGTGCAGGACAAGGGTGCGGCGAATACCTTGTATCGAGTGCACACACATGCCCCGCGCTGGATTGGCAGACTGAGACGGTGATCGTCGTCGTCTGCCCTGGTCAGGGCTCCCAGACCCCCGGTTTCCTCGCCCCCTGGCTCGCCGAGCCGGCATTCGCCGAGCGCCTCGCCGCGCTGTCCGAGGCCGCCGGCGTCGACCTCGCGCTGCACGGGACCGAGAGCGACGCCGACACGATCCGCGACACCGCGATCGCCCAGCCGCTCATCGTCGCGGCGGGCATCCTGGCGTTCGACGCGCTCGCGGCCGACGGCCGCGCCGCCCGCATCGGCGGGGTCGCCGGCCACTCGGTGGGCGAGATCACCGCGGCCGCCGCGACCGGCGTCCTCGACGAGACCGATGCGATGCGGTTCGTCGCCGAGCGCGGTCGTGCGATGGCCGACGCCGCTGCCATCGTCGCGACCGGCATGAGCGCGGTCATCGGCGCCGACGAGGCCGAACTGCTCCCCCGGCTCGAGGCGCTCGGGCTCGAGCCCGCGAACTTCAACGGCGGCGGCCAGATCGTCGTCGCCGGCGCCCTCGACGCGCTCGAGCAGCTGAAGGCGGAGCCGCCGGCGGGCGCCCGGGTCATCCCCCTGCAGGTCGCCGGCGCATTCCACACGCGCTACATGCAGCCCGCCCGCGAACGCCTCGCGGCGGTGGCCTCCGCGTTCTCCCCGGCCGACCCCGCGCTCACGCTCTGGACGAACCGCGACGGCTCGACCGTGGCATCCGGAACCGCCTTCGTCGACCTGCTGGTCGGCCAGGTCGCCTCGCCGGTGCGCTGGGACCGTTGCATGTCGTCGTTCGCCGACGCGGGCGTGACGGGCATCATCGAGCTCGCACCGGCCGGCGCGCTCGTCGGCCTCGCCAAGCGCGCGCTGAAGGGCGTGCCGACGGTCGCCGTCAAGACCCCCGACGACCTGCCCGCCGCGATCGAGCTCCTCGATCAGCAGGCCGCCTGAACCCCCACCCCACGACACGAGAGAACGCATGACGCACCCCACGCTCAGCCAGTCGACCGGTCCCGCTTACACCCGCCTGTACTCGGTGGGCGCCGCACGCGGCGAGAACGCGGTGCCGAACGACGACCTCGTCGGCCCGATCGACTCGTCGGACGAGTGGATCCGACAGCGCACGGGCATCATCACCCGCGTGCGCGCCGGGGCCGACGTGCTCGCGGTCGACCTGGCGACGGATGCCGCGCGCGAGGCCATCGAGCGCTCGGGCGTGCCCGCCGACCGGATCGACCTGGTGATCGTCGCGACCATCTCGAACGTGCAGCAGACGCCGTCGATCGCGGCGGTCGTCGCCGACCGCGTCGGCGCGAACCCGGCCGCCGCGTACGACATGAACGCGGCCTGCGCGGGCTACGCCTACGCCGTGGCGCAGGCCGACGCGCTGATCCGCGCCGGCGCCGCGCACTACGCGCTCGTCATCGGCGCCGAGAAGCTCTCCGACGTCGTCGACCCGACCGACCGCACGATCTCGTTCCTGCTCGGCGACGGCGCAGGCGCCGTGGTCGTCGGTCCGAGCGACGAGCCGGCCATCGCGCCCACGGTGTGGGGCTCCGACGGATCCAAGGCGGACGCCGTGGGCATGAACCACACGCTCGTGGAGTACCGCGACGGCGCGGCGGAGTGGCCGACGCTCCGTCAGGAGGGCCAGACGGTCTTCCGCTGGGCCGTGTGGGACATGGCGAAGGTCGCCAAGCAGGCGCTGGACGCCGCCGGCGTCACCGCCGACGACCTCGCCGCGTTCATCCCCCATCAGGCGAACATGCGCATCATCGACGAGTTCGCCAAGCAGCTGAAGCTGCCCGACTCGGTCGTGATCGGCCGCGACATCGCGACGACCGGCAACACGTCGGCCGCGTCGATCCCGCTCGCGATGCACCGACTGCTCGAGGAGAACCCCGGGCTCTCAGGGGGCCTCGCCCTCCAGATCGGCTTCGGCGCCGGACTCGTCTTCGGCGCCCAAGTGGTGGTTCTGCCCTGAGCCGCCGTTCCCCGTCCATCTAGACTGTGTCTCGGTCATACGAGACATACCCCTGCAAGGAGAAGAACCATGGCATCGACCCGCGAAGAAGTGCTTGCCGGCCTGGCGGAGCTCATCAACGACGAGACCGGCATCGCGACCGACACGGTCGAGGCGGACAAGTCGTTCACCGACGACCTCGACATCGACTCCATCTCGATGATGACGATCGTCGTCAACGCCGAGGAGAAGTTCGACGTCAAGATCCCCGACGAAGAGGTCAAGAACCTCAAGACCGTCGGTGACGCCGTCGACTTCATCGTCAACGCGCAGGCCTAGTGACGTTCGGACGGGTCGGCGTGCGACGCCGGCCCGTCCGTTCCGTTCCACGCCGTTCCGTTCCCCTCGCCCTATCGGAGTGACCTCGTATGACCAAGAAGATCGTGATCACGGGCATCGGCGCGACCACGCCGATCGGCGGCACCGCCCGTGACAGTTGGAACGCCCTGCTCGCCGGCGAGTCCGGCGCGCGCACCCTCGAGCAGGAGTGGGTCGAGAAGTACGACCTGCCCGTGACGTTCGCCGCGTCGGCGAAGGTGCAACCGGCCGACGTGCTCGAGCGCCACGAGCTCAAGCGCCTCGACCCGTCCAGCCAGTTCGCCCTCATCGCCGGGCGCGAGGCGTGGGCGGATGCCGGTGCGCCCGAGGTCGCCCCGGAGCGGCTCGCCATCGACTGGGCGACCGGGATCGGAGGCGTGTGGACGCTGCTCGACGCATGGGACACCCTGCGCGACCGCGGCCCGCGTCGCGTGCTGCCCATGACCGTGCCCATGCTCATGCCGAACGGCCCGGGCGCGGCGGTCGGCATGGACCTGCACGCACGGGCGGGCATCCGCACCGTCGTGTCGGCCTGCGCCTCGAGCACCGAATCGCTCGTGAACGCGTGGGAGCACCTCCAGGACGGCGTCGCCGACGTCGTCATCGCGGGCGGCTCCGAGGCGGCGATCCACCCCGTCACCATCGCGTCCTTCTCGTCGATGCAGGCGCTGTCGCGCCGGAACGACGACCCGGCGATCGCGTCGCGGCCGTACGACCTGGGTCGCGACGGCTTCGTGATGGGCGAGGGCGCCGCCGCACTCGTGCTCGAGACCGAGGAGCACGCGAAGGCGCGCGGTGCGCGCATCTACGCGGAGCTGCTCGGCGGTGCGATCACGAGCGACGCGTACCACATCACGGCGCCCGACCCCGAGGGTTCGGCGGCCGCGCGTGCGATGAAGGCCGCGATCGCGGGCGCGGGCGCGAGCCTCTCCGACGTGCGCCACGTCAACGCGCACGCGACGAGCACGCCCGTCGGCGACATCGCCGAGTACAACGCGCTGCGCCGCGTGTTCGGCGACGGACTCGACGACATCGCCGTGACCGCGACGAAGGCCTCGACCGGACACCTGCTCGGCGGTGCCGGCGCCATCGAGTCGATCTTCACGGTGCTGGCGCTCCACGAGCGCACCGCTCCCCCGACGATCAACCTCGACGACCAGGACCCGGAGATCCCGCTCGACGTGGTGACCACGCCGCGTCCGCTCGGCGAAGGCGACCTCATCGCGATCAGCAACTCGTTCGGCTTCGGCGGGCACAACGCGGTCGCCGCGTTCCGCGCCGTCTGACCGACGACGGATGCCGCGGCATCCGTCGCATGCATCGGGCCCCGATCGCCTCACGGCGTCGGGGCCCGATGCAGTCCACCGCCTGCGGTTTCGCTCGTACGCCTCCAGGACCTCGGTCGACCGGACGACGCGTCACGCCACCGCGCGGTGCGCGTCAGCCCACGCGATGCAGCCAGATCACAGGGGCGAAGTCGCTCGCGTGCCGGAACGGCTCGAGCTCGTCGTCCCACGCCTGGCCGAGCGCGAGCCTCAGCTCGCGGTGCAGCTCGCCCGCGTCGAACGCGGCGACCTCCATCGCGTAGCGGATGCGGTCCTCGGGGATCACGACGTTGCCCGCCGTGTCGGTCTGCGCGTAGTACACGCCGAGCTCGGGCGTGTGCATCCACCGGGCGCCGTCGGAGTCCGCGCCCGGGTCCTCACTCACCTCGAAGCGGAGCTGCTCCCAACCGCGCAGGGCGGAGGCGATCCGGGCGCCGGATCCGGGCTCCCCGGTCCAGGAGAACTCGGTCCGGAGCGTGCCCGGCAGCACCGGCTGCTCGGTCCACTCGAAGTTCACGGGGGTGCCGAGTGCGCGACCGACCGCCCACTCGACGTGCGGGCCGACCGCCCGCGGGGACGAGTGCACGAACAGCATGCCTCGCGCGGCGCGCTGAGCCCGCGTGACCTGTTCCGCCATCTCCTGCTCCGTTCCTCGTGAGGTGCGTCTTCCCCTACGACCTCTGGAACGGTGCCTGGCGGCGGTGGCGTGTTCGGTTGTGACGAGCGAGTCGTCAGGTCGAGTATGCCCCGCTCGGCCGGGACTGACAAGGGAA
This sequence comes from Agromyces binzhouensis, assembly GCF_042672355.1. Lineage (NCBI taxonomy): Bacteria > Bacillati > Actinomycetota > Actinomycetes > Micrococcales > Microbacteriaceae > Agromyces > Agromyces binzhouensis. The sequence goes on from NZ_JBHXVJ010000005.1 coordinate 132,284, forward strand.
TTCCGCGGCGATCCGCACCTGAGGCGCTAAACTCCCTACTCGGTGAGTGATTCCACCCGGACCTGAGGAGGCGACGTGGCCGTCCGCGATGCGCTGCTCGTGCTGCTCGTGAACGGTCCCGCGTACGGGTTCCAGCTGCACGGGGACCTCGCCGCACGCACCGGCGGGCGCCGCGTCGTGAACGTGGGGCAGACCTACGCGACGCTCGACCGGCTGACGACGCAGGGCCTGGTCGAACCGGCCGGCTCGACCGACGACGGACTCCCCCTGCACCGGCTCACGCCCGCCGGGCGGCTCGCGGCCGATGCGTGGCTGGGCGGCGCGGACGGCGCAGGCGCCGATCCCTGGCACGAGAGCGTCGACCGCGTGCTCATCGCCGTATCGATGCCGTCCGTCGATGCCGCGCCGGTGATCGAGGCGGAGCGGGAACGCTGGCGGCGCCGACGCGATGGCGCGGAGGCGTCGCCGACGACGGGCGGGGACCCACGCGACGCCGACCCGCGCGCACGACTCGCAGCCGCCGCCACGAGCGCGGACGTCGCTCGCTCGGACGCGATGCTGGCGTGGCTCGGCGTGATCGCGGCATCCGACCTCGACGCGGCGGCGTTCGCGCCGAGCGCCGAGCGCCCGAGGCGCGGCCGCCGGCCCGCGCGACCAGCCCTCAGCGCCGTCGATCAGGCGTCGGCCGACGCGTAGCTCTCGGTCACGGCGAGGTCGAGTGGGAACTCCACGGGGGCCGCTCCGAACAGCAGGCGCCCCGCCTCGGCCGCGGATTCGCGCACCGCATCGGCCACGGCGTCGGCCGTCTCGGACGGCGCGTGCACGATGAGCTCGTCGTGCAGGAAGTAGACGAGGTGGGGCGCGCGTTCGAACACCGCGCCGGATGCCGCGGCGCGCGAGCGGCCCGTGCCGAGCTCGACGAGCCGCGTGCGCACGCCGGCGAGCCAGCAGAGCGCCCACTCCGCGGCGGTGCCCTGCACCACGAAGTTGCGGGTGAACCGACCCCAGTCGCGAGCCGCCGACCGGGCGCGGCGCTCGTCGGCCGCCGTCGCATCGGGCTGCGATGCGGCCGCCTGCGCCTCGTGCCACGACGGGGGCGGCACCGGCGAGGACCTGCCGAGGAGCGTGGTCACCTGCCTGCCGGCCTCGCCGTCGCGCGCAGCGCGGTCCACCAGCGCCATCGCGCGCGGGTAGGCGCGCGCGAGCTGCGGCACGAGCCGGCCGCTGTCGCCGGTCGTCGCCCCGTACATCGCACCGAGCAGCGCGACCTTGGCCTCGTCACGGGTCGCGACCACCCCGGCGTCGACGATCGAGCGGTACATGTCGCGGCCACGGCCCGCCGCGGCCATCGCGGGGTCGCGCGCGAGCGCGGCGAGGACGCGGGGCTCGAGCTGGGCGGCATCCGCCACGACCAGGCTCCACCCGGGGTCGGCGACCACCGCCGCCCGCACGGCCTTCGGCAGCTGCAGGGCTCCCCCGCCTGAGGTCGCCCACCGACCCGTCGCGGTGCCGCCCGCGACGTAGTCCGCGCGGAACCGCTCGTCGACCACCCACTCGTCGAGCCACGCCCAGCCGTTGGCCGAGAGCAGTCGCGCGAGCCGCTTGTACGCCAGGAGCGGGGCGACGGCGGGATGGTCGTGCTCGCGCAGCTCCCACTTCGCGGTCGAGTCGACGCCGATGCCCGCCGCGCGCAGGGCGCGCAGGAGGTCGACCTGGGAGTCGAGGCGGAGCGATGGAGCCTCGAGTTCGCGACGCACGCGCGCGGCGAGCTCGTCCATCCGAGCGGGCTTGCGCCCCAGCGGTGGACGTGGGCCGAGCGCCTCCTCGAGCACGCGCTCGTGCACAGAGCGTCGCCACGGAAGGCCGGCGCGGCGGAGCTCGGCGGCGATGAGGGCGCCCGCGGACTCGGCGGCGAGCAGCAGCCGCATCGCCGAGGGCCGGTCGGATGCCGCAGCGAGGGCCGCCTGGCGATCGTGTTCGACGACGAGGTCGGCGGCGGACGGCGACGCCGCCTGCTCCGGCCCGGATTCGGGTTCGACCTCGAACAGCGCCGGGCCGCGATCGACGGACACCACCGGCGCCGCGGCGCCGAGGGCCGCCTCGGCGGGTCCGACCGGCAACCAGCGGGGACGGTCGCGGACGACCGACCCGGCCCCGGCAGTCGCGGTCGACGACGCCAGGATCGCCCCGCACAGGCGCAGGTCGTGGCACCGGCCCACGCGCACGCCTGCGTCGAGGAGCGCGGGCGCCCACTCGCGCGTGTCGCGCCAGACCCACCGCGGCGCGGCCTCCGCCTCGAGCCGCGCGACTTCTCGCGGCACATCGGCCGCATCGCGCTCGAGGTGCAGGCCGCCGTCGGGGTCGAGGAACTCCACGCGCCCCGCGCTCGTCCTCGCGATTGCGATCCGCACACGTCGATTCTGCTCCGCACCGCCGACACCGGCCTGCCGACGCCCGCGCGCGGGGCGGTCGGTGGACCGCCGCCGGCCACGGCCCGCGCGGGTCGTGTCGGTGGCATCCGCGAGCATGTGGGCATGGGCGGACGGCGGGCGACATGGTCGCGGTGAGGTTCGGGTGCGGGCACGGCGCCGATGCCGACGATGCGGCCGCGGTCGCGCTGCGGCGCGCCTGCCCGGTCTGCATGCTCGTGCACGAGACGCAGCGCAGCCGCGGCGAGCTCCTCGGCCGGGTGGCTCCCGCACAGCGACGTCGCCTCGCCGCCGAGACGCGGATCGGCGCCGAGTACGACTGGAACTGCGCCCGCGGGCACGACCGCTACCGTGCGAGCGTGATGGAGGTGCTGACCGGCACCGGCTGCGCGAAGTGCCGTGCGAACGCCGCCGCGCCCGGTGCGGCTCGTGAGGCGGGCATGCCGTTCATGAAGCACGGCCTCCGGGTCGGCACGTCGATGACGGAGCAGCGGCTCAGGGTGCTGCTCGGCGAGCGGATCCGGCTCCACCATCGCGCCAACGCGGTGCGGACCGCGCGGATGTTCCACGGCCGCCAGGAGGTCTGGCCCGACATCCTCGTGGCCGAGCTGCGCGTCGCGATCGAGTACGACGATCCGGGGCGCTCGGGGCGCGCGCACCGGGGGCTGAAGGAGGGCTCCGACGTCGAGAAGGACGAGGCGCTTCGCGAGGTCGGGTGGGAGGTCATCCGCATCCGCGGCGGCGGCCTGGCGCCGCTCGGGCCGTACAGCATCCCCTGCCGTGGCATCACCGGGGCGGTCGCCGACGAGGTCGTGCGGCTCCTGCGCGCGATCCGCGGTGACGAGGCGGTCGACGCCCTGCTCGTCGGGCCCGCAGCCGCCTCGTGAGGCTGGCGCGCCGGCGATCCCCGCCGCTAGGGTGAGGACCGTCTCCGCTTGACCCGGGCGGAGACATCGTCGTGCAGAGAGGCCAATGGTGCTGCTCCCCTTCCTCATCGTCGGAGGCCTCGGCCTCGCCCTGCTCCTGGTCTCGCTCGTCATCGGCGACGTGCTCGACCACCTCGAGATCGGCGACGGCGCGATCTCGGGCACGGCGCTCGCCATCGGCATGACCGTGTTCGGCGCCGCGGGCGCGCTCACTGCGAGCAGCGGACTCGACCTCGTCTGGGCGTACGTCATCTCCGCAGCGCTCGCGATCGTCGCCTACGTCGTCGCCGTGCTCACGGTGCGCTCGCTCGCGAGGTCCTCCGACGGCGTCCCCGCCTCGGCGGTGGGCCTCACCGGCGTGGCGACGGCGTCGATCTCGCCCGCCGGCGGCGAGGTGAGCCTCGACGGCCCCGGCGAGGTCGAGCGGCGCCTCGCCTTCGCCGACAGCTCCATCGACGAGGGCGTCCGAGTCCGCGTCATCGCCCACGCGGGCAGCCGCGTCAAGGTCGTCGCCGACCAGTCCTGACCCTCGGGCGTCGCGCCGCGACATCCGTCACCCCCGCACCACCGACCCGAACCGGAAGCACCCATGACCCCTGAGATCATCCAGGTCGGCGCGATCCTCGCGATCGTCGTCGCGTTCCTCGGCCTGCTCGGCTTCATCGCCGGCCGCATCCGTCGCGTCCCGCCGAACGAGGCGCTCGTCATCGTCGGCCGGGCCGGCGGACGCAGCGCCGCGGAATCGGCCGGCCAGCGCGTCGTCATCGGCGGGCGCACCTTCGTCTGGCCGATCCTCCAGCAGGGCTTCCCGATCTCGCTCGAGCAGCGCCAGATCGGCATCACCGTCGAGGGCGTCGACCGAAACCGCATCAAGATCGCGATCAAGGCGTCGATCAACTTCAAGGTCAGCGGCACGGAGGAGGGCGTGCGCCGCGCCGCGCAGCGGTTCCTCTCGCAGCAGGACCTGTTGACCGAGATCATCTCCGAGTCGCTCGAGGGCTCGCTCCGGTCGATCGTCGGCGACATGACCATCGAGCAGATCATCTCCGACCGCAAGTCGCTCTCCGACCGGGTCGTCGCAGAGACGAAGACCGACCTCGCCGAGCAGGGCCTCCAGGTCGACCTGCTGAACATCAGCGACATCTCCACGCCGGGCAGCGACTACCTCGCGAACCTCGGCCGTGCCGAAGCGGCTCGCGCCCGACAGGTCGCCGAGGTGAGCGAGGCCGAAGCCGCGCGGGCGAGCGAGTTCGCCCGCATCGAGGCCGCCGAGCAGATCGCCGAGCGCCAGAAGGCGCTCAGCCTCAAGCAGGCCACGATCAAGGCCGAGACCGATCGCGCCAACGCCGAGGCGGAGGCGGCCGGTCAGCTCGCGAAGGCCGAGCAGGACAAGCTGGTCGCCGTCGAGGAGCGCGACGCACTCTCCGAGCAGGCCCTCGTCACGCAGGAGCGACTCGACATCGAGATCCGCAAGCCGGCCGAGGCCGAGGCCTACGCCGAGGTGCAGCGGGCCACCGCGAAGCGCGACGCCGCCAACGCCAGCACCGAGGCCGAAGCGTACAAGCGCACGAAGATCGCCGAGGCGAACAAGGTCGCCGCCGTCCAGGACGCCGAGGCGGCCGCGACGGCGGTCCGATTCGCGGGTGAGGCCGATCGCGACCGCCAGGTGGCGCAGGCCGAGGGCATCCGCGCCGAGGGTGAGGCGCGCGCCGCCGCCATCCAGGCCGAGGGCATCGCCGAGGCGGCCGCCACCGATGCCAAGGCCGAGGCGCTGAAGAAGTACGGCGAGGCGGCGCTCGCCCAGGAGATCATCTCGCGCCTCCCCGAGATCGTGCGTGCGGCCGCCGAGCCGATCGCCAGCATCGACACGCTCACCGTGGTCTCGACGGACGGCGCGAGCGCCATGACGAAGACCGTCGGCCAGGTGCTCGGCGAGGGCACCGAGGTCGTCAAGTCGCTCACCGGCCTCGACGTGGGCTCAATCCTGGCCGGCCTCGCCGGAGGATCCATCGCGGGGCGCGACGCCGCGCGCCACACCGCGGGCGACTGACCCTCGGAGCGCCACCGAACGGGCCGGGACCGCATCGGCGGGCCCGGCCCGTTGCCGTGCAGGTGCCGCTTCCGGAGGCAGCCGGTCGCGGCGGCTCGATCGCGCTTGACATGGGTAATGATGCTAGTACCATTAGCACCAAAGCACAGGTGTCCTGATGACCACCACGACCCCGCTCCCGTCACCGCCATCGACTTCGTCCGAGCCGAACGATTCCGAAGTGCGCGCGCCGACGGCTCGCGCCGCCGTCGACGAGTCCGCGCCGCGCGCACCGGTCGAGGTGCTGATCGAGGAGGCGAGGCATCGCGCACGACGCCGCCGGCAGGTCATCGGCACGGTCGCGATCGTGGCCGTCGCCGCCGCGGCGATCGCCCTCACCGCAGCGCTCGACGGCGCCGGCACGCCCGACGATCGAAGCACCGCACTCGGCGGCCCAGTCAGCGAGACGACGCTCGGGATCTTCGAGCCGATGCGCGGTCGCATCGTCTGGGCCGCAGACCATGAGCTGCGCGCCGTCGACCCCGCCGATCCGACGGACATCGAACGGGTGGCGCTCCCCGACGAGGTGGACTCCTTGGCGATGGTGTCGGGTTGGTCGGCCGACGGAACCCGACTCGCCCTCACCTCCGAGGACGCCGGGAAACTGTACGTCCTCGACACCCGAGGCGCGGTCGCCTTGGCCGGCGAGACCGGATGCTGCCTCTTCGTGAGCGATCCCTGGCTTGCGCCCGATGGCTCCACCGTCGCCGAGTTCGTCGCGCCGGGTCGCCTCCAGCTCCGCGATGTCGGCGGTCTCACGGAACCGCGTCAGGTCGATGTCGATCCGGCGTTCGGACGCGAGGACGGCCCGCCCGTCATCGCGGAGGCGTGGTCGCCCGACGGAACCCGGATCGCGCTGCGCGTGTACGAGGACGAAGTGACGTGGACCCGGCCGTCGATCTTCGTCGTCGACCTCGTCACGGGCACCACTCGAGAACTGCGCATCCCCGAGATCGACTTCATCAGGCACATGACCTGGTCCCCGGACGGGACGCGACTCCTCGTCGTCGCGGGCACGTACCTCCAGCTGAACGGGGTGAACCTGATCGCCCCCCCGGTCGGCCCGCAGGAGACGAGCCTCTACGTCATCGATACCGAGGTCGACGCATCCGGTCCGGCCCAGTCGCCCGAGCCCATCGCCTCGAGCCACTTCATCGCGGCGACCTGGGCACCCGACGGCGAGCAGATCGCGGCCATCGACTACGGCGCACCGGCCGGACCGGGCGGGCACGGCATCGTCATCATGAACCAGGACGGGTCCGGCGCGGATCTGATCGTGCCGACCACGGGCACGAGGCGTTGGACCGGGCTCGCGTGGCATCCGATTCAGAGCACGCCGCGATAGCCGCGGCGATGGCGGCCCTCGAGCCCCCCGGGTTGGCGGACGATCACCAGAGTTCGGTGATGAGCTCGGTCACTTCGTCGACGCGGTACCCGTGCCGCCGGGCGGACTCGATCAGTTCCCGCGCCTGCTCGACCACGACGCCGCGAGCCGGCTCCGCGGCGACCGAGATGCCCCGTCCGCGGCGGAATTCGAGCAGGCCTTCGTCGCGCAGCAGTCGGAGGGCACGGAGCACCGTGTTCGTGTTCACCCCGATCACCGCCGCCAGGTCACGTGCCGGAGGCAGCCGGTCGCCGGGTGCGGCCTCGCCCGCCGCGATCGCTCGCCGGATCTCCGCCGCGACCTGCTCGTACAGATCGGTCCCGGCGGCTCGATCGAGCTTGACAGGAGTAATGATGCTAGTAACATTAGCACCAAAGCACAGGTGTCCTGATGACCACCACGACCCCGCTCTCCTCACCGCCGTCGACTTCGTCCGAGCCGCATGATTCCGAAGTGCGCGCACCGGCTACGGGCGCCACGGTCGACCTTTCAGCGCCGCGCGCAGCGGTCGAGGTGCTGATCGAGGAGGCGAGGCATCGCGCACGACGCCGCCGGCAGGTCATCGGCACGGTCGCGATCGTGGCCGTCTCCGCCGCGGCGATCGCCCTCACCGCAGCGCTCGACGGCGCCGGCACGCCCGACGATCGAAGCACCGCACTCGGCGGCCCCCTCAGCGAGACGACGCTCGGGATCTTCGAGCCGATGCGCGGTCGCATCGTCTGGGCTGCAGACCATGAGCTGCGCGCCGTCGACCCCGCCGATCCGACGGACATCGAACGGGTGGCGCTCCCCGACGAGGTGGACCCCAAGGCGATGGTGTCGGGTTGGTCGGCCGACGGAACCCGACTCGCCCTCACCTCCGAGAACGCCGGGGAGCTCTACGTCCTCGACGCCCGAGGCACGCTGACCGCAGCCGGATCGACGCAGGGATGCTGCAGGTTCGTCTCCGCCGCCTGGCTCTCCCCGGACGGCAGGTCCGCCTTCGAGTTCGTCGCGCCGGGACGCCTCCAGATCCGCGATGTCGGCGGTCTCACGGAACCGCACGTGATCGCCGTCGATCCGGCGCTCGGGGCCGCGGAGGGTCCGTCAGCGCCGACACACGCGTGGTCGCCCGACGGGTCCAGCATCGCGATCGTCGTGGCCGACGACGTCGACGCGGAACCTCAGCCATCGTCCGTCCACGTCGTCGATCTCGTGACGGGCGTGAACCGAGCAGTGCTCGGCCCGGAACTCGGCCTCATCCGGCACCTGACGTGGTCGCCGAGCGGCGGTCAGCTCCTCGTCGTCGCCGGACCGTGGTTCGAGGTGACGGGCGCAGCGATGGTGAATCCGCACCTCGGTCCGTTGGAGATGGGCCTCTACCTCGTCGACACCGAACCCGGCCAGGTCGGGCCTGCGCCGGACCCCGAGCCCATCGCCTCCGGCCACTTCATCGCGGCCGCGTGGTCCCCCGACGGCGAACGCATCGCCGCCATCGACCACGCCACGCCGGGCGTCCACAGCCTCGTCACCATGAACCGGGACGGCTCGAGCGCACGGCGGATCGTCCCGGACCTCGACACCCGCGACTGGACCGGACTGGCCTGGCACCCGACGCCGAGCGAGCCGCGGTAGCTCCGTCGCACCCTCGTTCAGCCGGCTTCCGATGCGCGTGCGATGCCCTGCGACCGCGCGATCGCCGCGGCCTCGGTGCGGCTCGCGGCGCCGAGCTTCCGCAGGATCGCCGACACGTGCACCGACACGGTCTTCGTGCTGATGAACAGCCGCTCGCCGATCTGCCGGTTGGAGAGGCCGTCAGCGACGAGCTCGAGCACCTGTCGCTCGCGGGCGGTCAGCTCGTCGCCGCCGCCCGATCGTTCCCCGCCGAGCCGCCCGCGTGCGGCGACCTCGTGGGCCATCCTGGTGACGAGGTGCGCGCCGATGCCGGCCGCCGACGCGCGCGCCGCGTCGAGGCTCCGCTCGGCCGCCGTGCGGTCCCCGGCCTCGAGCTCGGCGATCGCGCGCTGGACGAGGGCGTATCCGGCGAGATGGCGCCATCCGGAGCCCGACTCGAACAGTTGGGCGGCACGACCGAACCGCGCGATGCGCTCCTCGAGGTCGACGGCGATCTCGGCCCCGCACAGCTCGCTCCACACCGCACCGGGCTCCCACGCCTCGAACTCCGCGATCGCCGACCGGATCTCCTCCTCCGTCCGCGAGGGTTCGTGTCCTCGGCGCGACATGGCACGATGCGCACGCGCCGCGAAAGCGAGCAGGCGCATGCGGTCGGTCGGCCGCTCGGTGCGGCCGTCCCACAGCAGCGGCTCCACGGCGGCCCACGCGCGCTCGGGCTCGTCGAGCGCGAGGTGCAGCTCGCACTGGTCCCTCACCCAGCCGAACTCGATCTGGCGGTCGACCCGGGCGAGGTCCTCGTGCCGCTCCCGGATCTGGTCGACGAAGTCGCGCGCGTCATCGATCGCGTCGGACCAGATCAAGGGCACGAGCTTCAGGTCCTCGAGGCCGAGGCGGAACACGAGCGGCGTCTCGTATCGCAGGGCCCGATCGACCAGGGTCCGCGCGCGATCCCAGTCGCCGAGCGCGATGAGCGGCTCGATCGCGTTGGTCGCGAGGATGGCTCCGACGTTCCCCTCCTCGCCGCGACGACGTGCCTCGTCGAGCGCCTCCTGTGCGACCTCGAGCGCGTCGCGGTACCGGCCCAGCTTGATCAAGGTGTCCGATCGGTTGATGGCGAGGCGGACTCGGGCGTCCCAGTCGTCTCCGGCGTACTCGCGCGCCCGTTCGAACAGTTCGAGCGAGCGTTCGACGTCCTCCGGCCCGGCGTCGTCGAGGTCGGCCATGGTCGTCGCCGCGATGTTGGCGGCGATCGAGGCGGCGCGCCGTCCGCCCTCGCCGGCCGCGAGCCCGTCCGCGACGGCGAGCATGCCCTGGTCGACGGCCTCCCGAAGGTCACCCGCGAGCATGCGGCGTGCGGCCAACTCCGAACGCAGGCGCGCCCTGACCGCGAGGGCGCGGGGGTCCGTCCGCTCGGCGACCAGCTCGAGGCCCTCGAGGAGCACGTCGGCCGCACCCGGCATCCCCATCAGGCCCATGCCGAGGGCCTTCTCGAACAGGAGGTCCGCGAGCTCGACGGGGTCGTCCGGGTGCGCCAGCGAGATCTGGAGGTCGGCCAGCGCAACCGAGCGCTCCATGTCGCCCGCGCGACGATGCGCTCGCGCGGTCCGGCCCGCCATCCCGGCGCGGTCGACGCCCGCGCGGTCCTCGGGTCGGTCGACGAGTTCCCACAGGTCGAGGCACCGCTCCCCCATGGCGGCCGCCGTCGTGAGCGCGTAGCTCGCCGACGCCTCCTCCATCGCCGCGACCGCCGCATCGAACGCCTCCGGGAAGCGGCGCGCGGCGAGCCAGTGCGTCGACACCTCGACCGAGAGTCCGGGCCGAGCGGGGCCGTCCGAGAGCACGCGGGCGTAGGTGGCGTGATGCCTGGCCCGCTCGCCGGGCAGCAGCTCCGCCTCGACCACCTCGCGCACCAGTGCGTGGCGGAACGCGTAGCCGGACTCGTCGGCGACGACGAGGCCCACCTCGACGGCCTCGCGCATGGCGGCGTCCAGGTCGATCGGGTCACCGCCGTACACCTCCTCGAGCAGGTCGTGCTCGGCACGTGCACCGCCGACCGCCATGAGTCGCAGGACGGCGCGCGTGGGGCCGGAGGCGCGCTCGTAGCGCGCGGCGAGCAGGTCGCTCAGCCGTCGCGGGAGCGCACCGTCCGTGCCCGCCCCGAGCAGTTCCTCGACGAAGAACGGCACGCCGCCGCTGCGTTCGAAGAGCTCCTCGGAATCCGATGCGGCCGCCGACGTCGCGACCATCCGCGACACCTCGTCGCGGGACAGTCGCGGCAGCTCGAGCTCCGAGACCGAGCGGAGCCGCTCGAGCTCGGCGAGGTCCTCCCTGAGTCGATGGCGTCGTGGCAGTTCCGCCGTTCGTGCGGTCATGACGAGCATCACCCTGCCGTCGTGGAGCATGCGCGCGAAGTACCGCAGCAACTGCATGGTCGGTGCATCCGCCCAGTGCACGTCCTCGACGACGACCACGACGGGTTCGAGGTCCGAGACGCGCTCGACCATCCGGGTGAACTCGTCGTGCAGCCGCCCGACGCGCAGGTCCGCCTCCGGCGCACCCCCGCCGATCTCCGAGGGGAGCAGCGGCGCGAGCGTGTCGAGCGCTGCGCCGGCGGCGGTGCGCACGGCGTCCGCTCCGGCGAGGTCGACGATCGAGCGCATCACCGCGCGGATCGGGATGAACGGCGCCCCGTCGTCACCGAGCTCGACGCACTGACCGCGCGCCACCAGCGCGTCGCCGTCGACGACGCGGAGGAACTCCTCGACCAGTCGCGTCTTGCCGATGCCTGCCTCGCCGCCGATCACGACGACGGATGGATCGCCGTCGCGGGAGCGCACGTACGCCGCTCGGAGCGCGTGCATCTCGGGCTCGCGTCCGATCATGGCTGCCGTGGGGACGCCACTCATCGGAGTCATTGTCCCACCGGGCGCCGCGATCCGTCCGTGCCCCGCGCGGGGGTGATCGGTCGGCCGGCCGCGGTCGGCGGCCTAGTGTGGGACGCATGTCCCACTCCCCCGCGGTCCGCCCCGGCGCCCCCGAGCGACTTGCGCGCATGATCAGGCTCGAGACGGTCTCCGCCGAACTCGACCAGCGCGGCATCGCCGACTTCGATCGCTTCCGCGACCTGCTGGCCGAGCTGTACCCGCTCGTCCACGAGCACCTCTCGTTCGAGCGCGTGACCGACCTCGGCCTGCTCTACCGATGGCGCGGTCGGGGCGACGGCGACTCCGTCGTGCTGATGGCGCACTTCGATGTCGTCCCGGCGGACGCGGACGACGGATGGACGTTCCCACCCTTCGACGGGCGCATCCACGACGGGTCGGTGTGGGGTCGGGGCAGCCTCGACGACAAGGGCCCGCTGCTGGTCGTGCTCGAGGCCGTCGAGAACCTGCTCGCGGAGGGCTTCGTCCCGGCTCGCGACGTGTACCTCTCGTTCGGCGGCAACGAGGAATCGTACGGCGACGCCGCGGTCGCCGCAGCCGCACTGCTCGAGCGGCGCGGCGTCATCCCCTGGCTCGTGCTCGACGAGGGCGGTGCCGTCGTCGATGCGCCGCTGCCATTCCTGAAGGTGCCGGCGGCGATGGTCGGCGTCGGCGAGAAGGGCGTGATGACCGTCCGGCTCCGCGCACGCGGGGAGGGCGGCCATGCCTCGGCGCCGCCGCGGCTCACGGCGGCTGCGCGCGTCGCCCGCGCGGTCGCGAGGCTCGACCCCAACCCGTTCCCCAAGCGGATGCCGCCGTCGATGCGCGCCATGCTCGCGAGCTTCACGCCCCACGCGCGCGGCGGTGCGCGGCTGCTGCTCCGCGTGCTCACCGCACTCCCCTGGCTCACGGCCCGTGTCTTCGGGCGTCTCGGCGGCGAACCCGCCGCGCTCGTCCACACGACGGTCGCCCCGACCATGCTCGACGGCGGCAGCGCGGCGAACGTGCTGCCGGCGCGCGCCTCGGCCACCGTCAACCTGCGCGTCGCCATCGGCGAGGACGTCGACTCGGTCGTGCGGCGACTGCGGCGCGCCATCCGCGACCGCGACGTGGAGATCGAGGTCGTCGAGGGCTACGCCCCGTCGCCCGAGTCGCCGACCGGTGGACCGCAGTTCGCCGCGATCGCCGACGCGGTCGCCGCCTCCTACCCCGAGGCGATCACCGCGCCCTACCTGATGATGGCCGCGACGGATTCGCGCCACTTCCATCGCTACGCGCCCGCGGTCTACCGGTTCGCGCCGCTCGCCATGAGCGCGGCGCAGCGCGCGTCCGTCCACGGCGTCGACGAGCACGTCAGCATCGACAGCCTCGAACGCGGCGAGCGGTTCCACCGGGCGCTCATCCGTTCGTTGCCGGAATGAGACATCCGACCCACTAGGGTGAATCCACCCCGGGACCACCACCCTGCACCCGCACGACCCGAAGGACCCGCCATGACGCGCGCTGCGAAGCTCGGACCCGTCGCCGCGATCGTCGGCTTCCTCGCCTTCGTGGAGTTCACGAGCGGCATCATCCAGGGCTACTACACGCCCCTGCTCACCGACATCGCCCGGCACCTCGGGGTCCACGACGCCGACGTGAACTGGCTCGAGGGGTCGCAGCTCATGCTCTCGGCCCTCGTCGTGCCCGCGTTCGCCAAGCTCGGCGACATGGTCGGCCACAAGCGGATGCTGGTGTGGTCGACGGCGATCACGGCGGTCGCCTCCACGGCGCTCGCCTTCACCGACCAGTTCTGGGTGTTCCTCGTCGCGTGGGCGCTGCAGGGGTTCTACGTGGTCTGGCTCCCGCTGGAGATCGCGCTCGTCTGGTCGCGAAGCCGCTCGGCCGATCGTCCGGCGGCCATGACGCGTCGGGCGGCCGGACTCCTCGTCGCCGCCCTCGAGCTCGGCGCCATCGCCGGGGCGCTCTCGGCGGGCGCGCTCGCCGAAGCCCTCCCGATGCGGGTGCTCCTGCTCGTGCCCGCCGTCGCCGTGATCGCATGCTTCTTCGTGATCCTGTTCGGCGTGAAGGAGTCGCCCGACCTCACGGGCGGCACGCTCGACACCGGCGGGCTCGTGCTCATCTCGCTCGCGCTCATCGCGCTCACGGGCGGTCTCAGCTTCATGCGCCTGAACGGCCCGGGCGACCTGCTCTCGTGGTCGCTCGTCGCGCTCGGCCTGCTCCTCGTCGTGCCATTCGTGCGCTTCGAGCTGCGGCATCCCGACCCGCTCATCGACGTGCGCATGTTCCGCTCGCCGGCCCTCTGGCCGGTCTTCCTCACCGCAGGCCTGTTCGGCGTCAGCGTGCTCGGCGCGCAGGCGCCCCTCTCGACGTTCGCGAGGACGGATGCCGCGACGTACGGGTACGGCCTCGGCGCGACGAGCTTCCAGACCTCGCTGCTGATCGGCTCGTACGTGCTCTCGCTCGTGGTCGGCGCCATGCTGTTCCCGTTCGTCACCCGCTGGGTGTCGCCTCGCGTGGCGCTCATCGGGGCGAGCTCGCTCGTGTCCCTCGGCTACCTGCTCTTCCTGCCGTTCCATGACGCCTACTGGCAGGCGCTGACGAACATGATCATCGCCGGCATCGGCTCGGGAGCGCTCGTCGCAGCGTTGCCGGCCGCCGCCGCGGCCGCGGCTCCCACGCAGCAGACCGGCGTCGCCACTGGGCTCACCAACTCGGTGAAGACCGTCGGCGGGGCGATCGCCTCCTGCGTGTTCGGCATCGCGCTCCTCGGCGCGGCCGGCGAGGCGGCGACCGGCACCGCCGGCAGCTTCGCCGGGTACGTGACCGTCTGGCTCGTGTGCGGCCTCACCGCGGCGGCGGCAGCGGTGGTGCTCGCCTTCGTGCCGAAGCTCGCGTTCTCGGACGCGCCGGAGGTGGAGGCGGCCGCGGTCCGCTGAGGCAGCTCCGCGGCATCCTTCGACCGCAGGTGGATCTCACTGTTACTTACACATAGCGAGTTATATGTAGGTAAACTTCACCCATGGCTTCAGATGAGGGTGAGATGCCGGATGTCGCGAGCCTCCGGATCGCGATCCCCCCGACCGCCGCCGAGCCGCGCGAGTGGCGGCCCCGGAATCCGGCGGGCTTCTCCAACGCCGAGGTCCGCCGCCAGACGGGTCCGTACCTCTCCGCGCGGACGGCGAGCATCGCCGGGTGGTCGCCTCGACTCTCGGGCATCGACACGGCCGACATCGAGGAGGCTGCCCTGGCGCTCGCAGACTTCGACCGGTACGCCCTCATCCGCCTCGGAGCGGAGCATCCCGCACTCGGACCGATGTCGGCGATCCTGCTCCGCACCGAGAGCGCCTCGAGCAGCCAGATCGAGCAGCTGACCGCCTCGGCCCGCCAGCTCGCTCTCGCCGAGATCGAGGAGGGCGATCGCGCGAACGCCGCCACCGTGATCGGCAACGTTCGCGCGATGGAGGCGGCGATCGCGCTGTCCGAGCATCTCGACGCCGACAGCATCCTGGCGATGCATCGCGAGCTCCTCCGCCGTCAGGTCGGGCTCGAAGACCAGGCCGGCACATTCCGGACCGAACTCGTCTGGATCGGTGGTCGCGACAACGCCGGACCGCGCGGTGCGGACTACATCGCGCCGCAACCGGACCGGATCCCGGAAGCGATCGACGACCTGGTGGCCTTCGCCAGCCGCGTCGACCTGCCCGCGCTCCTGCAGATCGCCGTCGCGCACGCTCAGTTCGAGTCCATCCACCCGTTCGTCGACGGCAACGGCCGCACCGGCCGCGCGCTCGCCCAGGCGATGCTCCGCAACAAGGGACTCGCCACCCATACCACCGTGCCGCTCTCAGCAGGCCTGCTCGTCGACGTGGGCCGGTACTTCGACGCGCTGCGGGCGTTCCGCGACGGCGACGCCGGTCCGATCGCGCACAGCTTCGCCGACGCCTCCCGCTATGCGGCGACCTCCGGCCGCGCCCTGGTCGACGCCCTCGCCGACCAGCTCGAGGCCTCCCGGCAGAAGCTCGCCGGCGTCAGGTCGGTCTCGAAGGCGTGGGCGCTCCTCCCTCGCCTGATCGCCCAGCCGATCGTCAACAGCCGGTACCTCACGCGTGAGCTCGGCTTCAACGACGTCACCGCCAAGCGCACGATCGAGACCCTCGTCGAACGCGGCATCCTCGTCGAGCGTTCCGGACGGGCGCGCAATCGGGTCTGGCAGCACACCGGCATCCTCGACGTACTCGACGACTACGCCGCGGAGATCCGCCGCTCGACGCGGCATCGCTGAGCGGCATGGCGCGGCCGCGCCGTCTCGCGGTCGCGGCGACGTTCGCTCCGCGTCGGCCGAGACCTGGGTGCCCTCGCACGCGAAGGCCGTTCGGCCCTGAACGCGACGCGGGCGTCCGGGATGCTGGGGGGCATGACTGCGGACCCGCCCGAGACCCGGCGCCGGACGCCACGACGGCGTGAGCCGCTCAGCCCCGCCGCGCGGCGGTTCGGCTACGCGGTCGCGGCGTTCGTCAACCTGCTGCTGCTCTTCCTGGGCAACGTCTGGCCGGGATGGCAGGTCCTGCCCTTCCTCACCGCCGAGACCCTGGACGTGCTGCCGTGGATCAACGCGTCGCTCGCGGCCGGGGTCGTCGTCAACGTCGTCAACCTCGTCTTCGATCGGGCCTGGCTCAAGGCACTCGGCGACCTCGTGACGACCAGCGTCGGCCTCGTCGCGACGATCCAGCTCTGGGCGGTGTTCCCGTTCGACTTCGGCACCTCGACCTTCCCGTGGGAGATCGTCGTGCGCACGCTGCTCATCCTGGCCATCGTGGGTTCCGCGATCGGCATCATCGCGGCGGTCGTCGCGTTCGTGCGCGCCCTGATCCGAGGGGCGGATGCCGCGGCTCGCCCGTCCTGAACGCAGTCGACCCTGCGCGGGATCTCCCGTCCCGACCATACGACCGGCGCCGACGGGTCAGTCAGCCTGGCTCAGTCCTCCTGGATCTCACGCAGCGCGCGCGAGCGCTCCTCGGCGAGCGAGCCGACCACGCCGTTGCGCTTGGCTTCGGTGATCCACTTCCCCGCCGTCTGCGCGTCGGAACCGTCGCGTTCGTGCGCGCGGTCATACCCGGGCAGGACGCCCCAGCTCGGCCCCGCAGGACTGGATCCTCCGTGTCGCCCACTGAAGGGATCCCGCGGAAACGGGGCCTCCGGTGTCCGCGGTGCGTGCGACGATCCGCGTGACGGGCGATCGGCGGGAGGTCGGGATGCGGGGCGAGGCGACCGTGCTGCACGCCGACCTCGACGCGTTCTACGCGTCCGTCGAACAGCGTGACGCGCCCGAGCTGCGCGGGCGACCCGTCATCGTCGGCGGCGGGGTCGTGCTGGCGGCGAGCTACGAGGCGAAGGCCTACGGCGTGCGGACCGCGATGGGCGGCCGCCAGGCGCGCGACCTGTGCCCCGGTGCTGTCGTGGTCCCACCGCGGATGGAGGCCTACTCGACGGCCAGTCGTGCCGTGTTCGCGATCTTCCGCGATACGACCCCGTTCGTCGAGGGGCTCTCGATCGACGAGGCGTTCCTGGAGGTCGGAGGGCTCCGGCGCATCGCGGGCACGCCCGAGCAGATCGCGGTGCGACTGCGTGAGCGGGTCCGTGCCGAAGTCGGTCTGGCGATCTCCGTCGGGATCGCACGGACGAAGTTCCTCGCCAAGGTCGCCAGTGCCGTCAGCAAGCCCGACGGGCTGCTCGTGGTCGAGCCCGACCGGGAGCAGGCGTTCCTGCTCCCACTGCCGGTGGAGCGGCTGTGGGGCGTCGGCGCGGTCACCGCCGAGAAGCTGCACCGGCTCGGCATCCGCACCGTGGGACAACTGGCTGAACTCGAGGCCGTGGCCGCAGAGCAGCTGCTGGGGAAGGCGGTCGGCGCGCACCTGCACGCGTTGGCCAGGCTCCGCGACCCACGTCCCGTCGACACCACTCGCCGCCGCGCTTCGATCGGCTCGCAACGGGCGCTCGGCAGTCGCCCGCGCCCGGCCGAGGAACTGGAGCTCATCCTCACCCAGATCGTCGATCGACTCGCGCGACGCCTGCGCGACGGCGATCGGGTGTGCAGGACGGTCGTGCTGCGGCTTCGCTTCGGCGACTTCACCAGGGCCACGCGATCGCACTCCATCCACCCCGCGACCGACCGCACCGCCGTGCTGCTGGCCGTCGCACGCGACCTCCTCGGCGGGGCGAAGGCCGAGATCGCCGAACGCGGCATCACCCTGATCGGCGTCTCGCTGTCGCAGTTGGCACGCGCCGACAGCCTCCAACCCGAGCTCCCGATCGACTGGGAGGACGGGGCCCGCCTCGACACGGTGCTCGACGCGGTCCGCGATCGCTTCGGCGCGGCATCCGTCGCCCGCGCCGCTCACCTCGGTCGCGATCCGGGCTGGTCACCGCCGATGCTCCCCGAACACGAGTGAGTCGTGTCGACTCGTCGGGATGCCTCGATCCGTCACCGCCTCAGACGCTGAACCCCCACTCGCCGGAGGCGATGATCGGCTCCTCGCTGCCGTCGTCGAGCACGCCGAAGACGCTCAGTTCGGGGGAACCGAGCACGAAGTCGACGTGCACCGAGCTGCGGTTGAGGCCGACCCCGAGCCGCTCGTCGGGGCTCAGGGCGTCTGCGCCGTCGTAGCAGGACGCGTACGACTGTCCGAGGGCGATGTGGCACGCGTCGTTCTCGTCGTAGAGGATGTTCTTCCACACCAGGCGCTCGGCGGCCACCGCGCCCGACTGCGGCACCATCGCGGCCTCGCCGAAGCGCACGGCTCCCTCGTCGCTGCCGAGGATCGCCCGCAGCGTCGCCTCGCCGACGCCGGCATGCGAACCGACGACCTTCCCCTCCGAGAGTTCGAACGAGAAGTCCTCGATGAGGTCGCCGAAGTAGCTCAGCGGCTTCGTCGCGCGGACCGTGCCCTCCGCCCTCATCCGATGCGGGGAGGTGAACACCTCCTCGGTCGGCAGGTTGGGTGCGAAACGCTTCCCGGCGGGGGTCGTCATGCCGCCGCCGCCCCAGCGGGCGCGATCCGTCATGCCGAGCACGAGGTCGGTCCCGGGGCCCTCGTAGCGCAGCCGGCGGTAGTCGCGTGAGTCGAGGTGCGCGGCCCTCGCCTCCAGGTCCGCGATGTGCGCGCGCCAGCCGGCGACCGGATCCGGCGTGTCGATGCGGGTGGCGCGGAGGATCGCCTGCCACAGGCGCTCCTCCGCCTCCTCGGCGTCATCGTCGGGGAACACGCTCGACACCCACGCGGGGATGGGCACCCCGACGACCGTCCAGGGCACGTGCCCGATGCCCATCGCCTCCATCTGGGGTCGGATGTACTCCATCTCGCGTCGGTTCTGCTGCTGTACGAGAGCCTGGTCGACCCCGGCGAACTTGGCCGGGTCGGCCGCGTGGATGCGCAGGAACGAGGCGCCGGCCTCGAAGTCGGCGAGGCGGAACAGGGCGCTCCCCGGCAGCGCGCCGGCGGCCTCGGCCGAGCCGTGGGTGAACCGCGACCGGTCGACCGCATCGTCGAACCAGAGCACGTCGGCTGAGATCGCCCCTGCGTCGTAGGCCGCGTCGACCACCATCCGCGCGAACTCGGGTCGCACGACGGGCGCCGCGATGAGCACCCGCTCGCCGGGTTCCACCCCCAGCCCCACCTCGATCGCAACGCGCGCGTAGTCCCTCAGCTGCTCTTGGCTCGGCATCGTGGCCTCCCGGTCAGTGCCTCCACCGTGGCACACGGGGCGAGATCGCACGACCCCCGGTCGCCGCGCGCTGAGCGCGCGGCGACGCCGCTCCGGCCTCAGACGACGGGTCAGATCGCCATCGCCGCCCGCACCGAGCCCATCGCGGCCGCGCCGCCGGTCCCCTCCTGCGCCACCCGTCCCGACGCCAGCACGACGTAGTGCTCCGCCGCCTCCAGCGCGAAGCCGATGTGCTGCTCGACCAGCAGCACGCTGAGTCCGCCCTCGGCGAGCCCGATGATCGTCTGCTCGATCTCGGCCACGATGGTCGGCTGGATGCCCTCGGTCGGTTCGTCCAGGATGAGGAGCTTCGGCTCGGTGATCAGCGCCCGGGCGATCGCCAGCTGCTGTCGCTGGCCGCCCGACAGCAACCCGGCCTTCCGCGTGGCGAACTGCGCGAGTGCCGGGAACCGCTCGAGCATCTCGGCGATCTTCGACCTGCCGTTGCGCCTGCCGTCGGCGACGAGCTGGAGGTTCTCCAGCGTGGTCAGCTGCTCGAACGACTGCTGCCCCTGCGCCACGTAGGCCATGCCGCGTTGCACACGGCGGTTGGGTGCGAGGTGCGTGACGTCCTCGCCGTCGAAGCGCACGGTGCCGCGGGTGGGTCGGATGAGACCGATCGTGGCGCGCAGCAACGTGGTCTTGCCTGCGCCGTTGTGGCCGAGCACGGCGACGATGTTCGCGGAGCCGGGGATGGAGACCCCGTGCAACACCTTCGTTCCGCCGTAGCCGGCGTCGATGTCGACGATCTCGAGCATCAGTCCACCTCCTCTGCTCCGGGTGCCAGTGCACCGCTGAGTGCCCCCGCGGTGCCGAGGTACACCTCCTGCACGCGGGGATCGGCCTGGATCTCCGCGACCGATCCCTCGCTCAGCACGCGTCCCTGGTGCAGCACGGTCACCCTGGTCGCGAAGCTCCGCATGAAGTCCATGTCGTGCTCGACGACGACCACGACGCGATTCGCGGCGACCCGCCCGAGCAGTTCCCCGGTGGCGGTGCGCTCGTCCTGGCTCATCCCCGCGACGGGCTCGTCGAGCAGCAGCACCTTCGCGTCCTGTACCAGCAGCATCCCGATCTCCAGCCACTGCTTCTGGCCGTGCGAGAGCATGCCCGCCGGCAGGTCGCGCACGGTGCCCAGTCCGGTCTCCTCCAGGGCCCGCTCCACGGAGGCGTCGACGCCGCGCCGTGCACGCAGCAGCGTCAGCGGGGAACGCCGCAGGCCGGCCGCGATGTCGAGGTTCTGCAGCACCGAGAGCTGCGCGAACACGCTGGCGGTCTGGAACGTGCGACCGACGCCGAGCCGCACGATCTTCTGGGCGGGCGAGCCGAGCAGTTCCTTGTCGCCGAACCTCGCCGTTCCGGTGCCCTTCGAGAGCCCGGTGATGGCGTCGATGCACGTCGTCTTCCCTGCGCCGTTCGGGCCGATGAGGAACCGGACCTCGCCGGGATGCGCATCGAACGAGACGTCGTGGACCGCCACGAACGCGCCGAACTGCACGTGCAGGTCGCTCACGACGAGCGAGGCGCCGGGAACGCTCACTTCACCACCTCCTGGAGTTCGGGTGTCGCGGGACCGGGCTCGTCGCTCGAGCGCCGGATCAGGCCCTTCGCGCGGTCGAACAACGAGGACAACCCCATGGGAAGGAAGAGGATGACGAAGATGAAGATCAGGCCGAGGATGTAGATCCACCCCTCGGGCCAGCTGGAGCCGAGGCTCGACTGACCCCATCCGATCGCCATGGCCCCCAGTGCCGGGCCGAAGAGCGAGGCTCGTCCGCCCAGCGCCACACCCGCGATCATGAGGATCGAGGCGGAGGCGCCGATCTCCTGCGGCGTGATGATGCCGACGATCGGCACGAACATCGCGCCGCCGATGCTGGCCATCACGGCGGCGACCACGAAGGCGAAGAGCTTGATGTTGGCCGGGTCGTACCCGAGGAACCTGACGCGCTCCTCGGCGTCCCGCGTTGCGACCAGCAACTCGCCGAACCGGCTGCGGTTGAACTGCCAGACTGCGAGGAGGCAGACGACGAGCAGCGCCGCGGCGATCAGGTAGACCATGAGCTTGTTCGCCTCGTCGTTCAGCACGTAGCCGAAGAAGTACTTGAAGTTGCTGAGTCCGGTGTCGCCCCCGGTCTCGCGGATCGTCGAGCTGATCAGGACGGCGAGCGCCACGGCGAGGGCCTGCGTCAGGATCGCGAAGTACGCTCCCTTCACCCGGCGCTTGAAGAGCGCGTACCCGAGGATCGCCGAGACGATCACGGGGAGCAGCACGATGGCCACCAGCGTGAAGACCTCGCTCCGGAAGGGCTCCCAGAACGCCGGGAGCGGAGCGAGCGGGTCGTACAGGATCATGAACCCGGGAAGCGCGCCGGGTCCCGCGGTCTCCAGCGTGAGGTGCATGGCCATCGCATAGGCGCCGAGTCCGAAGAACACCCCCTGGCCCATGACCAGCATCCCGCCTCGACCCCACGCCAGGCCGATCCCGACGGCCGCGATCGCGAGGCAGCAGTACTTCCCGAGGTTGCTGATCCAGTGCTCGGAGAGCACGGCGGGAGCGACGACCAGCAGCAGCACGGCGAACACGCCGATGCCGATGAGCGGGAGCCTCGTCGTGAACTTCGTCATGCCAACCCCCTGGTGCGGACGGTGAACAGGCCTTGCGGGCGGATCTGCAGGAAGATCACCACGAGGACGAATGCGAGCACCTGCGCCAGGCTCCCGCTCGTCCAGTAGGCGAAGAACGTCATCGCGATGCCGACCGCGAGCGCGGCGATGACCGTGCCCGCGATCTGGCCGATGCCGCCGGCGACGACGACGAGGAATGCCGGGATGATGTACTGCACGCCCATCTGGGAGTTCGTGCCCCCGATCAGCGATGCGGCCACGCCGGCGACCCCGGCCAGGCCGGAGCCGACGAAGAAGGTGATCCGGTCCACGGAGCGGGTGGCGACGCCGCTGGTCTCCGCGAGGTCCCGGTTCTGGACGGTCGCGCGGATCCGTCGACCGAAGGACGAGTACTTGAGCCAGGCGGCCAACGCGGCCACGCAGGCCGCGGCGAGGACGATGGTGAAGACCTGGCGGAGCGGCCACTCGTAGCCGAGGACGTCGATCTGCCCGTCCAGCCACGACGGCTTCTCCACGGGGACGCCCTGTGCGGGGAAGATCTGCAGCGCGGCCTGCTGGAGGATCAGGGCCACGCCGACCGTGGCCAGGAGCGTGTCGAGGGGCCTGCGATACATCCACTGGATGATGGTGACCTCGAGCAGGAGCCCGAGGAACCCCGCGACGACGAACGCGAGCGGCAGTGCCAGCGGGATCGAGAGGTCGCTGGAGGGGATGACCTGCTGCGTCACGTAGGCGACGAAGGCGCCGGCCATGATGAACTCGCCGTGCGCCATGTTGATCACCCCCATCTGGCCGAAGGTGAGGGTGAGGCCGAGCGCTGCCAGCAGCAGCAATGCGCCGAGAGCCGTCCCGTTGAGCAGTGGCGGGAGGAGTTCGTCCACGTACGGCAACTTCCTGTGTGGGGTGAGCGACGGAGATGCTGATCGGAGTGCGCGGGGTTCCGTGCCGTTCGCGGCACGGAACCCCGCGGGGAGTCGGGACGATCAGCCCGCGGAAGCCACCAGCGCGTCGCGGACGTCGGCGGGGAACCAGTCGTAGCCGTCGAGGAACGGGTCGGGCTCGATGAACCCGTCCGACTCCCAGACGATGTCGAACTGGTTGTCCGCGTTGATCCTGCCGATGTGACCCGGCTTCGAGATGTGGTGGTTGTCGCCGTTCAGGGTCACGGTCCCCTCCGGCGCGTCGAAGGTGATGCCGCCCTCCGCAGCGGCGGCGTTGACCGCGTCGACCTCGAACGAGCCGGCCTTCTCCACGAGGGCCTTGTAGAGGTACAGCGAGATGTATGCGGCTTCCATCGGGTCGGACGTCACGCCGCTGCTGCCGGGGTAGGCCTTCCAGTCCTCGATGAACTTCGGGTTGTCGGGGGTGTCGAGCGACTGGAAGTAGTTCCACGAGGCGTAGTTGCCCGTGACCTCGTGCCCCATGGCCGGCGCCTCCTCCTCGGCGATCGAGACCGAGATGATCGGAGTGGTCTCTGGGGTGAGACCCGCGTCGTAGTAGGCCTTGATGAAGCCGACGTTCGACGAGCCGTTGATCGTGTTGAAGACGAAGTCCGGCTTCGCCGCGGCGATCTTCGCCACCTGGGTGGTCCAGTCGTCCTTGTCGAGGGGCACGTACTCCTCTCCGACGATCTCGATCCCGAGCTCGGCCGCGTAGAGCTTGATGATCGCGTTCGCGGTCCGGGGGAACACGTAATCGGACCCGGCCAGGAAGAGCGTCTTCACCCCCTCGGCGGCGAGGAAGTCCATCGCCGGGATGATCTGCTGGTTGGTCGTGGCGCCCGTGTAGTAGATGTTCGGGGATGCCTCGAGTCCCTCGTACTGCACCGGATAGAAGAAGAGCCCGTTGAGCTCCTCGACGACCGGCTTCACGGCCTTGCGGGACGACGAGGTCCAGCCGCCGAAGATCGCGGCGACGCAGTCCTGGGTGAGCAGCTTCTCGGTCTTCTCGGCGAAGGTCGGCCAGTCGGTCGCCCCGTCCTCCTGGATGTACTCGATCTGCTTGCCGAGGATGCCGCCGTCGGCGTTGATCTCATCCGCGGCCATGTGCAGCACGTTGGAGACGGTCTTCTCGGAGATCGCCATGCCGCCGGTGAGCGAGTTGAGGAAGCCGAGCTTGATGGTGTCGCCCGAGGTGTCGATGCAGCTGCTCCCTGCAGCTGCCGCGGTCGCATCGTCGGCGCGGCTCCCGCAACCGGAGAGCACGAGTGCCGCGGTCGCGGCGATCGCGCCGGTGGCCAGGAGCGTTTTCACGCGCCGTCTGCTGGTGTTGAGCATGGAGGGCTCCATTCGATGACTGTGGGTGCGAGGGAACCGACGGGGCACGCACGACGCCGAACATCGACGAGTGGACGACCGCCATCGGGTGCTACTCATGGTGCTGTCACGCTGCGTTCATGGTGCTACCCGAGCAGACGCCGGCGTCCCGGACGATCGACCCAGATCTTCATGGCGACGGATCACCGTCGCGCGCTGGAGATGGTCTCACCATGGAGGCGCGGCGTTCCATCGCGATTTCCCGAACATGACGTCGTTGTAAACAGTCCTTCCGCACGGACCGGCCCGTCCCCCTGCGAAGTCCAAGGAACGACGGGCGTTCGGCCGCGCCCGCGACCCCTCCGGACCGAGACCCACGGTGCTGGAACCGGCGGGGCTGGTCTACGTTATGGACAACCCGCACGCGCGCCCGGTCGCCGCGAGGGCGCCGACGACAGGGCACGACGAGCGAGGAACGAAGGGATGTCATGCATTTCACACCCGCTGAGACCGAGAAGCTCATGCTCGCCGTGGCGGGGATGATCGCGCGTGATCGCCTCGACCGCGGCATCGCGCTGAACCATCCCGAGACGGTCGCCCTCCTCTCCTGCTGGGTGATCGAGGGAGCGCGGGAGGGCCGGAGCGTCGCCGAACTGATGGACGCCGGCCGACGGGTGCTCACTCGTGAGCAGGTCATGGCGGGCGTCCCCGAGATGATCACCGACGTCCAGGTCGAGGCGACGTTCCCCGACGGGCGCAAGCTCGTCACCCTCCACCACCCCATCGACTGAAGGAGTCCCGTGGCCTCCACCGCGAACGCCGGTCCCGGCGCGTACCGAATCCGGCCGGGCGAGATCGAGCTCAACGCCGACCGGAGTCCGGACGAGCGCATCAGGCTCGTCATCGTCAACACCGGCGACCGGCCGGTGCAGATCGGCTCCCACCTGCATCTTCCCGACGCCAACGCCGCGCTCGAGTTCGACCGCGCGCTCGCCCGCGGCTTCCGGCTCGACATCCCGTCAGGCACGTCGCAGCGGTTCGAGCCCGGCGCCTCCCGCGAACTCGATGCCGTCGCGTTCCGCGGTCGGCGCCGGATCCCGGGGATCCAGATCAAGACCGATGCCGAGGGGGCACTCGATGGTGAGGATTAGTCGCGAGCGCTACGCCGCGATCTACGGGCCGACGGCGGGCGACCAGGTGCGGCTCGGCGACACGGACCTGTACATCGAGATCGAGCAGGATCTCACCGTCGGCGGCGAGGAGGCGATCTTCGGCGGCGGCAAGTCGATCCGCGAGTCCATGGCGCAGGGAGTGACCACGCGGGCCGAGGGCGCCCTCGACACCGTGATCACGAACGCGATCATCCTCGACTGGTGGGGCATCGTGCGAGGTGACATCGGCATCCGCGACGGACGCATCGTCGGCATCGGCCATGCGGGCAATCCGGATGTCAGCGACGGCATCTCGGAGGGCATGGCGATCGGTCCGTCGACCGACGTCATCTCCGGCGAGGGCCGCATCGTCACGGCCGGCGCGATCGACTCCCACGTCCACCTCCTGTCGCCCTCGCAGCTGCACGAGGCCCTCGCCACCGGCATCACCACCATCGTCGGCGGCGGCACCGGTCCGTCGGAGGGGTCGAAGGCGACGACGGTCACGCCGGGCGCCTGGCACCTCGGGCAGATGCACCGGGCGTTGGACGCCGTCCCGATGAACCTGCTCCTGCTCGGCAAGGGCAACACGGTCTCCGCCGAGGCGCTGCGCGAGCAGGCGATAGGGGGCGCAGCGGGGTACAAGGTCCACGAGGACTGGGGCTCGACCCCCGCCGCCATCGATGCGGCGCTCCGCGGTGCCGACGAGTGGGGGCTGCAGGTGGCGCTGCACTCCGACTCGCTGAACGAGGCGGGCTTCGTCGAGTCGACGATCGCCGCGATCGCCGGCCGGTCGATCCACGCCTTCCACGTCGAGGGTGCGGGCGGCGGTCACGCGCCCGACATCCTCACGCTGGCGAGTCACCCCAACGTCATCCCGGGCTCGACGAACCCCACGCTCCCCCACACGGTGAACACGGTCGCCGAGCATCTCGACATGCTCATGGTCTGCCACCACCTCAATCCGGCCGTGCCCGAGGACCTCGCGTTCGCGGAGTCCCGGATCCGCGCCACCACGATCGCCGCGGAGGACATCCTGCACGACCTCGGCGCGCTCTCGATCACGTCGTCGGACGCGCAGGCGATGGGTCGCATCGGCGAGGTGATCACGCGGACCTGGCAGGTCGCGCACGTGATGAAGCATCGTCGCGGTCCGCTCGGCGGCGGGATGCCGGCCGACAACGAGCGTGCCAAGCGCTACGTGGCGAAGTACACGATCAACCCGGCGGTCGCGCATGGGATCGCCTACGACGTCGGCTCGATCGAGGTCGGCCGCATGGCGGACCTGGCGATCTGGGAGCCGAAGTTCTTCGGCGTCCGGCCCGCCGTCGTGGTCAAGGGCGGCACCATCGCCTGGGCGAGCCTGGGCGATCCGAACGCGTCCATCCCCACGCCGCAGCCGGTGCTCCAACGGCCGGCGTTCGGCGAGGCGATCGGCGCCGACCTCTCGGTGAGCTACGTCTCGCCCGCTGCCCTCGACGCCGGCCTCGCCGACGAGCTGGGGCTGCGCCGACGCCTCGCGGCGGTCGAGCCCACGCGCGGGATCGGCAAGGCGCAGATGCGGAACAACGACGCGCTGCCCGCGATCCGCATCCGTCCCGACACGTTCGAGATCTCGATCGACGGCGACGACGTCGGGCCCGATCCCGCCGCGTCGCTCCCCCTGGCCCAGCTGTACAACCTCTTCTGATGCAGCCAGCACCGCAGACGATCACGCTCCTCCTCGCGGATGCGCGCCTCCCCAGCGGCGGGCATGCGCAGTCGTCCGGGGTGGAGCCGGCGCTCCTGGCGGGGATGCCGGTCGCGGACGTGCCGGCGTTCCTGCGCGCCAGGGCGAGGACGACGGGCCTGGTGGATGCCGGCACCGCGGTGGTCGCGCGGCACTCGGCCCTCGACTGCCTGCCGGTCGCGCCGATCGAGCGGGCCTGGGCCGCACGCACGCCGAGCCGTGCGATCCGGGATGCCTCCGAGGACCTCGGTCGCGGCCTGCTCCGCCTCGCCGGGCGGATCTGGCCCGACGTGCGCTCCTCGCTCGCCGGTCTCGACCACTCCCCGCCGAGGCCGCTCGTGCTCGGTGCGATCGCCGCCCACGCGGGGATGGACGCCGAGAGCCTGGTCCGCCTGACCGTCTACGACGACTTGGCCTGCGCGGTGGCGGCCCTGCTCAAGCTCGAACCCGGCGATCCCGCGGACGGGGTCGCGATGGTGCTCGAGGCCTGCTCGTCGATCGAGCCGCACGTGGCCGCGGTCTCGACGATCACCGCCACCCACCAGATCCCCGCGGCGAGTGCGCCGTACGCCGAGGCGTGGGCGGAAGCCCATGCCGTGACCACCAGGAGGCTCTTCCGTGCCTGACATCACCCCCGCCGACCGCGCCCTTCGACTCGGCGTCGCCGGCCCCGTGGGGACCGGCAAGTCCTCGCTCATCGCGACCGTGTGCCGCTCCCTGGCCGACGACCTCCGACTGGGCGTCATCACCAATGACATCTACACCGACGAGGATGCACGATTCCTCCGCTCGGCAGGAGTGCTCGAGCCGGAGCGCATCCGCGCGGTCGAGACCGGCGCATGCCCGCACACCGCGATCCGCGACGACATCACCGCGAACCTGCTCGCCGCCGAGGACCTCGAGCGCGACTTCGCTCCCCTCGACGTCGTGCTCATCGAGTCCGGAGGCGACAACCTGACGGCCACGTTCTCGCCGGCACTCGTCGATGCGCAGATCTTCGTGCTCGACGTCGCCGGCGGCGGCGACGTCGCCCGCAAGGGCGGCCCGGGCATCGGCCGAGCCGACCTGCTGGTGGTGAACAAGACCGACCTGGCACCCTACGTCGGCGTCGACGTGCCGCAGATGGTGGCCGACGCCTCGGAGGCGCGCGACGGTCGCGCGGTGCTCGCGCTGTCGCGCACGGATGCCGCGTCCGTCGCCGCGCTTCGAACCTGGGTGCTCGGCGTCCTCGAGAGCCACCGACGCGGTACGCACGTGCCGCAGGACCCGGGTCCCATGGCACCGCACTTCCACGCCGATGAGGAGCACCCAGGGGGCGGCTTCGTGCACACCCACGGCGCGGCGAGCGAGCACGAGCACGAGTCGAGTTCGGCGGACGAGGTCCACGTCCACTCGCCCGCTCGGAAATGACGACCACCCGGATCGCGGTACGGGCCGGTGATCCCCGGGCGCACGTCGACCTGGTCGTCGGCTCGCTGGCGCCGCGACTCGTCAGCCGGACCTCGAACTCGGCCCATGTCGCCGTCTCCGCCGCCGGCATGCTTCTCCTGGGCGGCGACGTCGTGCACGTCGAAGTGGACGTCGGGCCCGACAGCACGCTCGAACTCGAGGACGTCGGCGGCACGGTCGCCTACCCCGCCACGGGCGCGGCATCCCGGTGGACGCTGGATGCGGGGGTCGGGTCTGGCGGAACGCTCCTCTGGCGCGCCCTCCCGCTGGTCGTCGCCGAGGGCGCGCGCGTCGAGCGCCGCACGGAACTCGGGCTCGACACGGGCGCGAGGGCCGTCATCCGCGAGACCATCGTGCTGGGACGACAGGGTGAGACGGGTGGGACCCTCACCTCGCAGGTCTCGATCACGGATGCCGACGGCCCGGTGCTCTTCGAGACACTCGAGGTCGACGGATCGGCGCCGGAGCCGGGCGTGCTCGGCCCGGCACGCGTCCTCGATGCGGTCGTCGCGGTCGGATTCCGGCCCGGGGCGGAGCCCGGCGCGATGCAGCTCGACCAGCCCGGAGCGGTGGCGCGGCATCTCGGCGACCAGACCCACGAGTCCCGCCTCGACGACGTCTGGGCGAGGTGGTCTACGGGAGCCAGGTCGATCGGCGGCGTCGCCGCGACCGCGGTCGCGCCTGCACCCGCGAGCGGGGGGTCTCCGCCCCGTGAGGTCGATCCGGCGAGGTCGATCGAATGACGCGTCTCACCACGGAACCGATCGCGCGCCCTCGGATCCCGCCGGGTCGGGACCGTGACGCCGTCGCGTCGAGGCATCCGCTTCGCCACCGGACCGGTCTCGCGCTCGCGGGGATGCTCGTGACGATCCTCGCCCTGCACCTCGCGGGGTTCGGCCTGCTCTTCGCCGGTGGCGAGGGAGGGACGGTCGCCGGCACGACGCTCGGCGTCGGAATGGGGGTCACCGCCTACGTGCTCGGCCTCCGGCACGCGTTCGACGCCGACCACATCGCGGCGATCGACAACACCACCCGGAAGCTGCTCGACGACGGCCGGAAGCCCGTGTCGGTGGGCTTCTGGTTCTCGTTGGGCCACTCGACGGTCGTGCTGGCGCTCGTGGTGCTCCTCGCGCTCGGGGTCGATGCGCTCGCCGGCTCGCTGCGCGACGACGACTCCGCGCTGCACAGGGTCACCGGCATCGTGGGAGCCACCGTGTCGGGCCTGTTCCTCTACGTCATCGCGGCGATCAACGTCGTCCTGCTGGCATCGACGTGGCGTACGCACCGGCAGGCGCGCTCCGGCGAGACGACGAGGCGGATGCCGACCGAGGGCGCGACCCGCGGTCCCCTGACCCGGCTCCTCTCACCCGTGATCACGGCGATCCGGGCGCCTTGGCAGATGTACCCAGTCGGCGTGCTCTTCGGCTTCGGATTCGACACCGCGACAGAGGTGGGCCTGCTCGTCCTGGCCGCGACCAGCACCGCATCCCATCTCGCGTGGTACTCGCTACTGGCCCTGCCGCTGCTCTTCGCCGCAGGCATGTCGCTCCTCGACACCGCCGATGGGGTGCTGATGCGATACGCGTACGGGTGGGCGCTCGCGGACGGTGCACGCAAGGTCCGCTACAACCTGGCCATCACCGCGATCTCCGTGGTCGTCGCCGTCGCCGTAGGAACCATCCAGATCGTCGCGTTGTTCGGCGACGAACTCGGCCTCGGCGGAGACCTGTGGCGGTCGGCCGCGGGCGTGGAGCTGAACGCGGTCGGATTCTGGATCGTCGGCGCCCTGGTCCTCATGTGGCTCGGCGCACTGCTCGTCTCGAGGCGCCGGCAGCGGATCTCGGGCTCCGCGCGGGGTGCCGCACGGCGGCCCCGCTGAGGCACGCGCACGGTCGACCAGCCGCGCCGGGGACGGGCCCGTTGGCGCGCATCTCGAGAAGGGCCACCTGCGCTTCGGGATCACGAAGTCGGCACTCGCAGCCCCGGTCGAATCCGTGAGCTGAACGTCGGGGTGATCGCGGCCGCGAGCGCTGGAGCCACGACCCGTCGGTCGGTCGGTGCGGCGGGTCCGTCTCGATCCGACGCGCTGACGGCACGGCCGACGGCGTTCGAGGGGGGCCTAGCCGAGCGCAAATCGTAGGGCGGACGGGACTTGAACCCGTGACCGATGGATTATGAGTCCACTGCTCTAACCGGCTGAGCTACCGCCCCGCGAGCCACCTCATTCCGGCACGATGACCGGGATCGACTCGGTGACCGGATCGGTCACGCGCTCACCACGATACAGACTCTCGAACGTGTCGAGGGTTCGCGTGATGTCGTGCGCCTTGATGAGCTTCAGCGACTGCGACTTCATGGCGTTGTAGTCGTCGCGCGATGCCTCGAGCACGGTGCGGAGCTTCGCGGCGAGGTCCTCGGCGCTGCCCGGTTCGAACAGGAATCCGTTCTCGCCGTCGTGCACCAGATGCGGCAGCGCCATCGCGTTCGCGGCGACGACGGGCAGCGCGGAGGCCATCGCCTCCATCGTCACGATGCTCTGCAGTTCGGCGATCGACGGCATCGCGAGCACCGACGCCCGGTGGTAGGCATCGCGCAACTCCTCGTCGGTGACGTAGCCGGTGAAGGTCACCCGGTCGGCGATGCCGAGTTCTACGGCCATGTGCTCGAGGTTGCGCTTCTGGTCGCCGCCGCCGACGATGTCGACCTTGACGTCGAGCTCGGCGGGAAGGAGCGTGACGGCGCGGAGGAGCACGTCGATCTGCTTCTCACCGGTCACGCGGCCGACGAAGACGATGCGGTTCTCGGTGCGCGGCTCCCAGTTCGGCGAGTACTTGTGCGCATCGATGCCGCACGAGATGGCGTGCACCCCGTGGAGCCCCGTGTACTTCTCGAGGAAGTCGGCCGCGCGTCGCGTCGGCGTCGTGACCGACTCGGCGCGGCCGAACGTGCGTCGGGCGGCCTTCCAGGCGAGCCCGACGGCCCAGTCCTGCCACGCCTTCGGGATGAGCGTGAACTCGAGCATGTTCTCGGGCATGAAGTGGTTGGTGCCGACGATGCGGATGCCGCGCTTCGCGGCCTCGATCGAGAGGCCGCGGCCGACCACGATGTGCGACTGGAAGTGCACGACGTCGGGCTTCACCTCGTCGAGGATCCGCGCGCTGTTCTGCTTGATCCGCCACGGCAGTGCGAAGCGGAGCCAGTCGTGCGGGTACCAGCGCCAGCTCAGCAGTCGGTGCGCCGTCAGCTCCTGTCCCTCGTGGACCTCCTTCCACGTGCCGTGCTTGCGGCTCGCGGCGGGGGCGACGACGTGCACGTCGTGGCCGCGCTCGACGAGTCCGGCGGCGAGCCGCTCGGCGAAGCGGGCGGCTCCGTTGACGTCGGGCGCGAAGGTGTCGGCGCCGATCAGGATCCGGAGCGGGCGCTTCGAGCCGGGGTCGGCGGACACGCTCGATGAGTCGGACACGTGGTGCTCTACCTCGCTGTTCGTGGAACGGGGTGGGTGGCCGGGGCCGGGCCTGTCGGGAGATCGGGACGGGCAGCGTGGGCTGGGTTCATCCGACCCTAGTCTACGAGAGCACCGGTCGCAGCGCCGATCCCACGCGCCAGCCCCTGCTCGCATGAGCGTGACGGGCGCATCGGCGCCTCGCATCCGATCGTCGTCAGAGCCGCGTCTGCGGATGGTTCTTCGCCAGCAGGAACACGCCCCAGATCGCCACCGCACCCGTCACCACGAACACGCCGATCGCCCACGGGGGCGCCTGCGACGCCTCGTCGAGCACCACGATGCCGATGAGCACCGCGACCATCGGGTCGACCACCGTGAGGCCGGCGATCACGAGGTCGGGCGGGCCGCTCGCATACGCATTCTGCACGAAGTAGGCGCCGAGGCCCGTGGCCGCGAGCAGGGCGAGCACGCAGAGCAACGTCAGCCAGTCGAACTCGCCCTGGTCGACGCGCGAGAGCACGACCTTGGCGAGCGTCGCCACGAAGCCGTAGAGCACGCCCGCCATGAGCACGTAGAAGATCGCGCGGATGCGCTGACGGAACAGCGCGAACGTGACTGCCGCGGCGGCGAGCACCACCATGAGGACGATGAGGATCGTGATGAGCTGTCGCGCCTGGACCGGCTTGTCGACGGCCGTGAACGCGGCGACGCCGACGAACAGGAACACCCCGCCGACGCACATCACGATCGCCGTGATCGACTTGCGGTTGAGGCTCACCTTGTTGATGCGCGAGTTCATGATCGACGTGATCACGAGCGCGAGCGCGCCGAGCGGCTGCACCACGATCAGCGGCGCGAAGTAGAGGCTCGAGAGCTGGAAGACGATCGCGAGTCCGAGCATGAGGGTGCCGAGCACCCACGACGGCCGTGCGAGCAGGAGCGCGAGCTGCCTGCCGTTCAGCCCCTTGCCGAGGGTGTCGGCCGTGTTCGCCTCGACCTTGACCACGCCGCGGTGCTGGAACTGGGCCCCGAGGGACAGGAAGACCGCTCCGACGAGCGCGAGCGGGATGCCGATGAACTGCGTCGGATCGAGCGGGATCAGCTCGCCGAGCTCGCTGAGGTCCGGATCCACCCCTCGACCCTACCGGCTCGCCCGCGGATATCCTTGGCGAATGGCCGTGCTCCCGATCCGAATCACGGGCGACCCCGTGCTCCATGCGCCGGCCTCGCCGGTCGAGGCGATCGACGACGAGATCCGCACCCTCGTACGCGACATGTTCGAGACGATGGATGCCGCGCCCGGCGTCGGTCTCGCCGGTCCGCAGGTCGGCGTCCCGCTGCGATTGTTCACGTTCGGGTGGACCGACGAGGACGACCGCGAGTGGCGCGGCGTGGCCATCAACCCCGAGCTGTGGATCTCGCCGCCGGTCCCGGGCATGCCCGACGAGGACGACGAGTCCGAGGGGTGCCTCTCCTTCCCCGGCGAGCGGTTCGGGCTGCGACGGGCGGAACGCGCCATCCTGCGTGCGACCGACCTCGAGGGCGAGCCCTTCGAGATCGTCGCCGACGGATGGCTCGCGCGCATCTTCCAGCACGAGTACGACCACCTCGACGGCGTGCTCTACATGGACCGGCTCGACGACCACGACCAGCGCATCGTGCAGAAGATCACGCGCAAGCGCGGCTGGGGCCGGCCGGGCTCGAGCTGGACGCCGGGCGTCGACGAACTCGACGCGTGAGCCGCGTCAGCCGCTCACCCACCGCTCGCCACCGACCGCGCTACGCGAAGAACCGGATGCCGGCCGCCACGGCCGCGGCCACTGCGACCACGACGATGAAGGGCGTCCGCACCGCATAGAGCGCGGCGGCGACGACGAGCGCCGGAACCCGGGCGTCGATGACGAGCACCTGCCCGACCGCGAGGGTCTGGACCGCGATGAGCGCCGCGAGCAGCGCGACGGTGAGCAGGTCGGCGATCCTCGCCGGTCGCTCGCGCTCGAGGAACGACGCGGGAACGAGGTGACCGGCGAGCTTCAACGCCAGGGTCGCCGCGGTCGCGATCAGGATCACGTGCCACACGGTCATCCCGCGGCCTCCCGTCGACGGAAGAGGTCGAACCAGCCGACCACGACGGCGACGACCGCCGCGACGAGGACCGGCAGCCCGGGTGCGAGCACCGGCGTGGCCACCGTGGCCACGACGGCCGCGAGCACGGCCGTCGCGCCCGCCTGCACCCGCTTGAGCCTCGGCCAGAGCAGGCCCAGGAACGCGGCCGCGGCGGCGGCGTCGAGCCCGTACGCGCGGGTGTCGCCCAGCGCATCGCCGATGAGGGCGCCGAGGAGCGTGGTGAGGTTCCACCCGACGAAGATCGCGAGGCCCGTGACCCAGAAGCCGACGCGCGCCGCGCGCTCGTCGTCCTGCGCGAGCGCGACGGCCGTCGACTCGTCGATCGTCAACCAGGCCGCGGCGACGCGGTGCGCGAGGCCGTGCTCGCCGACCACCGGCCGCATGCGCATGCCGTAGACGACGTTCCGCACGCCGAGCAGCGCAGCGGCCGCGATGGCGGATCCCCCGGCGGCGGCTCCGCCCGCACCGATCACGCCGACGAGCGCGAACTGCGACCCGCCCGTGAACATCACGAGGCTGAGGAAGCACGTCTGCCAGACGTCGAGTCCCGATGCGACCGACAGTGCGCCGAACGAGATGCCGTAGGCGGCGGTCGCGAGCCCGACGGCGATGCCGTCGCGTCGCGCACCGCGGATCGAGGCGTCGACGTCGGGTCCGGGCACGGATCCCAGTTGACCCGCAGGTGGCGGGTCCGCGCAAATCGAGCGCCTCCGCGCGGGCGGACACGGCCCGGAGACGACGACGGCCCGGACGATGTGGTCCGGGCCGGGGGAGCTCCCCCACTTGGACTCGAACCAAGAACCTATCGGTTAACAGCCGATTGCTCTGCCAATTGAGCTATGGAGGATCACGCTGGGCGCAGAGATACTGTAGCAAAGCGAGCGCCGGAGTCCCAATCCGAGCCGGGCTCAGCTGACGTCAGTATCCGGCCTCGAGATCGATGCGTCCGTCGAAGGTCGTGCCGCCCACGAAGGCGGCGACGTTCGCCGCGATCCGGTGCGCGAACAACGGCACGGTCATGGCCTCCGTGTCGGCGACGTGGGGCGTGACGAGGCAGTTCGGGGCGGTCCAGAGCGGATGCTCCGCAGGCAGCGGTTCCGGCTCGGTGACGTCGAGCCCGGCCCCGCCGAGCCGTCCCGACTCGAGCGCGGCGACGAGCGCGTCGGAGTCGACCAGTCCCCCGCGCGCCACGTTGACCAGCACGGCACCCGCCGGCAGCGCCGCGAGCTCGTCCGCCCCGATCAGCCCGCGCGTCGCCGGGGTGAGGGCGGCGACGACGAACACCACCTCGGCCGTTGCGAGCACCTCGGCGAGGCGATCGGTCGACACGGTCCGTGCCGCGCCGGGGACCGCGGCATCCGCTCGTCGCACCACGGTCGCCCGCACCCGGAACGGTGCGAGAAGGGCCAGGAGTTCGACCGCGATGCCGCCCGCGCCGACGATCACGACCTCGGCGCCATACAGCGTGCGGCCGCGCTCGTCCGCCTCCCAGGCGGTGGCACGCGCGCGGCGCGGGAGCTCGCGCAGCACCGCGAGTGCGAGTGCGAGCGCATGCTCGGCGACGGGTTGCGCATACGCGCCCTTGGCGCTCGTCCAGACGCGTCCGTCGCCGCGGTGACGACGGAGCAGGTCGGCGAAGGCGTCGACCCCGGCCCACGGGAGCTGCACCCACGAGATCGCCGGGTGCTCGGCGAGAACCGATTCGAGCAGGTCGCCGCCGCCCGAGCTCGTCCACACGAGGCCACGTGTCGCGCCCGAGAGCGGCTCGACGCGCCCTCCTGCAGCGGATGCCGCCTCGACGAACGCCGGATCGGCCTCGGGCAGGATCGCGATCGGACCGACCTGCGGCGGCGACCCGCCCGTCACCGCCGCGCCGGGCGCGCCCGCCACCGGCCGATGCCGCCGACCGTCGGCCCCGGTCAGGTTCACCGATGCCCGTCGGGTGCGATGTCGTCGGTCGCGGCGTGGCCGTCGTCGATGGCGCCGGCGAGCGCCTTGACGTACGGGTGCAGCGGATCGTCGAGGACCTCCTCCATCGTGCCGTCCGCCACGATCTCGCCCCGGTCCAGCACCGCCAGCCGATCGGCGACGCGGCGCAGGACCGGCAGGTCGTGCGAGATCACGACCGCCGAGAAGGCCTGGCCCGCGCGCAGCTCGGTCAGCAGGCCGGCGACCGCATCGCGAACGGTGACGTCGATCCCCGCCGTCGGCTGGTCTGCGATGAGCAGCTTCGGGCCCAGCACGAGCGCGCGTGCGAGCGCCACGCGCTGGCGCTGCCCGCCGCTCAGCTCGAACGGGAACTTCTCGAGCATGCCGAGCGGCAGGCGCACCGAGTCGAGCATCGTGGCGACCCGCGTCGCGAGCGCCGCTCGGTTGTACCGGTGGTCGCGCTCCAGGATCGGTTCGCCGATGATCTCCGCGACCGTGCGATCGGCGGGCAGGCGCATCGCCGCGTCCTGCGCGAGGTAGCCGACGTGGAACCGGAGTGCGTTCAGCCGTCGCCGCGAGACCCCGCGGAGCGGAGTGCCGAGGACCATGGCGTCACCGCCCGTGATCACCGGACGGACCTCCCCGCCGGCGAGCACCGGCTCGAACGCGGCACCCGACAGCACTCGCGCGAGCGTCGACGCGCCGCTGCCGGCTGAGCCGATGAGGCCCACGACCTCGCCGGGCGCGACGCGCAGGTTGACGCCGCGCAGGGCGACGTGGGCCGCGCTCGGACCGCGCGCGGGGTACTCGACCGACAGGTCGCTGACGACCACCGGGTAGCCGTGCGCCGCATCCAGGCTCATCGTCCGCCCTCCTCGCGCAGCCGCCGGAGCTGCTCGCGTCGATCGGCCTGCGCCACCGGATCGGGCACGGGAAGCGATGCGAGCAGGCGCTGGGTGTACGGATCAGCCGGCGAGCCGAGGACCTCGGCCGGGGTCCCCTCCTCGACGAGCTTCCCGCGGTAGAGCACGGCGATGCGGTCGGCCAGCAGGTCGACCACGGCGAGGTCGTGGCTGATGAACAGCGACGCGAACCCGAACTCCCGCTGCAGCTCGGCGAACAGCTCGAGCACGCGCGCCTGCACCGACACGTCGAGCGCCGAGGTCGGCTCGTCGGCGATCAGCAGCTCCGGTTCGAGCGCGATCGCACGAGCCAGGCTCGCCCGCTGCCGCTGGCCGCCCGACAGCTCGTGCGGGTATCGATCGCCGTAGGAGGCGGGCAGCTGCACGGCCTCGAGCAGCTCGTCGACGCGCGGGCGCGCGTCGCGCGCGTCGACGGCACGATCGTGGATCACGAGCGGCTCGGCGACGCACTCGGCGATCGTGAGGAGCGGGTTGAAGCTCGACGCGGGGTCCTGGAAGACGAAGCCGATCCGGCTGCGCGCCGGACGGAACCGACGTTCGCGGATGCCGAGCATCTCGTGGCCGAGCACCTGCAGCGAACCGCCGGTGACCTTCGTGAGGCCCGCGATCGCGCGACCGATGGTGGTCTTGCCCGACCCCGACTCCCCGACGAGTCCGAGGACCTCACCGGGCCGGATCACGAGGTCGACGCCGTCGACGGCGCGGAAGCCCGGGCGGCCGAACCGTCCCGGGTACTCGATCTCGAGGCCCCGCGCCTCCACGACCGGCGTCTGCTCCGCCCACCCGGCAGGACGCGCCGCGGCACGCTCCGCCGCGCGCACGACGCCGTGGCCGACGTACGGCACGGCCGCGAGCAGCGCCTTCGTGTAGTCGGCCTGCGGGTCGGCGAAGAGGTCGCGCGCCGGCGCCTCCTCGACCACCCTGCCCTGGTACATGACCGCGACGCGGTCGGCGAGATCGGCGACGACGCCCATGTTGTGCGTGATGAGCACGATCGCCGTGCCGAACTCGTCGCGCACGCGGCGCAGCAGGTCGAGGATCTCGGCCTGCACCGTGACGTCGAGCGCGGTCGTCGGCTCGTCGGCGACGATCAGTCCCGGCTCGAGCACGAGCGCCATGGCGATGACGATGCGCTGCTTCTGACCACCCGAGAACTGGTGCGGGTAGTGGTCGACACGGTGCTCCGGGTCGGGGATGCCGACACGGCCGAGGATCTCGATCGCCCGCTTCCGGGCGTCGGCCTTCGACACCGCGCCGTGCGCGCGCAGGCCCTCCATGATCTGCCAGCCCACCGTGTAGACCGGGTTCAGCGCCGTCGACGGCTCCTGGAAGACCATCGCGACGTCGGTCCCGCGCACGGCTCGGAGCTCCGCTCCGGTGAGCGACACGATGTCCTGCTCGCCCGTGCCCGCGCGGTTCGAGAGCACGACCGCGCCGCTCGTCGTCGCGGTCTCCGGGAGCAGCCCGAGGATCGTCTTCGCCGTCACCGTCTTGCCGGAGCCCGACTCGCCGACGATGGCGAGCACCTCGCCGCGCTCCACCGAGAGGCTCACGTCGTCGACGGCCTTGACCGCCCCGGCA
The DNA here is from genome assembly GCF_042672355.1 of Agromyces binzhouensis. Classification (NCBI taxonomy): domain Bacteria; kingdom Bacillati; phylum Actinomycetota; class Actinomycetes; order Micrococcales; family Microbacteriaceae; genus Agromyces; species Agromyces binzhouensis. Next base: position 170,628 of record NZ_JBHXVJ010000005.1, read on the forward strand.
TCCGTGGAGAACGAGACGCCGAGGTTCCTGATGTCGACCACCGTGCTCATCGCTTGACCTCGATCCCGTGCTCGTCGAACGTCTCCCCGTCCTCGAGGCCCGCGAGCCCTCCGGGACCCGCGTCGAGGGTGCCGCCCGGCACGACCGAGGTCTCGGCGACCTCGCCCGCCGACTGCGCGACCCGGCGTCGCCCGCGCAGGCGCGGGTCGGCGAGGTCGTTGAGGCTCTCGCCGACGAGCGTGATGGCGAGGACCGTGAACACGATGGCGAGACCGGGGAAGAGCGCGGTCCACCAGATGCCGCTCGTGACATCGGACTGCGCCTTGTTCAGGTCGTAGCCCCACTCGGCGGCCGCGGTCGGTTCGATGCCGAAGCCGAGGAAGCCGAGCGCGGCGAGCGTCAGGATCGCCTCGGACGAGTTCAGCGTGATGATGAGCGGGAGCGTGCGCGTGGCGTTCCGGAACACGTGCCGGAACACGATGCGACGGTTCGGCGCCCCGAGCACCTTCGCCGACTCGACGTAGGCCTCCGCCTTGATCCGGACGGTCTCCGCGCGGATCACGCGGAAGTACTGCGGGATGAACACCACGGTGATCGACCCGGCGGCGGCCAGGACGCCGCCCCAGAGGTTCGACTGCCCTCCCGAGATCACGATCGAGAGCACGATGGCGAGCAGGAGGGACGGGAACGCGTAGATCGCGTCGAACACGACGACGAGGATGCGGTCGAGCCATCCGCCGAAGTACCCGGCGTAGAGGCCGAGCGCGACGCCGATGAAGATCGCGAGGAGCACGGCGACGATGATCACGAGGATCGCCGTCTGGGTGCCCCAGATGACGCGCGACAGCACGTCGTAGCCGCCGACCGTGGTTCCGAAGGGATGCGCCGCGGAGGGCGGCTGCTGCGTGCCGAATCCGCCGTCGGCGTCGGCGCGCTGCGCGAAGCCGTACGGGGCCAGCAGCGGCGCGAAGATCGCGCAGAGCACGAAGACGAGCAGCATGAGCAGGCCCGCGACGAGCATGCCGCGCTGCAGCCCGACGCTCTGCCGGACCTGGCGGACGACGGGGATGCGATCGCGCCAGCGGTGCCCCGGGCGCGGGGTTGCGGTGACGGCCATGTCAGTACCTCACCCTCGGGTCGATGAACGCCGCGATGACGTCGACGACGAAGTTCGTGAGCGCGACGATCACGGCGAGGAGCACGACGATGCCCTGCACGGCGACGAAGTCGCGCGACTCGAGGAACTCGGCGAGGATGAAGCCCAGCCCCTTCCACTCGAACGTGGTCTCGGTGAGGACCGCGCCGGCGAGCAGCAACGCGATCTGCAGGCCCATCACGGTGATGATCGGGATCAACGCGGGGCGGTACGCGTGCTTGCGGAGCAGCCGGGATTCGGCGACGCCGCGGGATCGCGCCGCGTCGACGTAGTCCGTCGCGAGCGTGCCGATGACGTTCGTCCGCACGAGGCGCAGGAAGATGCCCGCCGTGAGCAGCCCCAGCGCGACGGCCGGGAGCACGGCGTGCGAGAGCACGTCGAGGAGGACCTCGGGGTCGCCGGTCTGGATGGCGTCGATCGTGTAGAACCCGGTCCGGTTCGGCAGCGTCTGCATCTGCAGCTCGGCGCTGACGCTCGCGCGACCCGCGACGGGGAGCCACTTGAGCCAGACCGCGAAGATGAGCTTGAGCAGGAGGCCCGCGAAGAAGATCGGGACGGCGTACCAGATGATCGCCAGGACGCGGGCGATCGCGTCCTGCGCCTTGTCACGGTGGTAGGCCGCGTACAGGCCGAGCGGCACGCCGACCGCGAACGCGACGATGAGCGAGTAGAAGACCAGCTCGAAGGTGGCGGGGCCGTAGGTGGTCAGGATCTCGACGACCGGCCGGTTCGTGGTCATCGTGCGGCCGAAGTCGCCCGTCGCGAGCTGTGCGAGGTACTCGAGGTACTGGACGATCAGCGGTCGGTCGTAGCCGGCGGCGGCTCGCAGCTCCGCGAGCTGCTCGGGCCCGAGGCGGCCGCCCTGCGCCGCGGTGATCGGATCGCCGGTCGTCCGCGCCAGGAAGAAGACGACGGTGACGAGGATGAAGATGGTCGGGAAGATCAGGAGGAAGCGCACGAGCAGGTAGCGCCCGAATCCTCCTCCTGTGGCCTTGGGCCTGGGTCTGGCCGCGGCCGGCGCCTCGGATGAGGGCGCGGTGTCAACAGTGCTCATGGGTTCCTCACGAATGCAGGGAGACGGGGGCGACCCGCGGTAGCAGATCGCCCCCGTCGTCGTGCTGCGACGACTCTAGTCGGGACTCAGCCCTTCGAGAGCGCCGCGTAGCGGAACTTGAACGACGCGTCGAGGGTGTCCTCGGCGCCCTCCACGTCGGCGCCCACGACCGCGATCTGCGCACCCTGCATGTACGGGAGGGTCGACAGGTCGGCGGCCACCGCGTCCTGGATCTCGCCGATGAGCGCAGCGCGCTCGTCGGCGTCGCCGGTCACCGACTGCTCGAGGATGAGGTCGTTGACCTCGGGGTTCTCGTAGTGGTTGGCGAGGAAGTTCTCCGTGAGGAAGAACGGCGACAGGTAGTTGTCGGCGTCGGAGTAGTCCGGGAACCAGCCGAGCTGGTAGGCCGGGTAGAGGTCGGCGACGCGGTCGTCGGAGTACTGGACCCACTCGGTCGACTGCAGGTTCACGGTGAACAGGCCGCTCGACTCGAGGTTGTCCTTGATGATCGCGTACTCGTCGGACGACGACGGGCCGTAGCGCTCGGCGACGTACTGGATCGAGATGTCGACCGGCGTCTCGATGCCGGCGTCCTCGAGGCGCTGCGCGGCCTTGTCGGCGTCGGGCTGGCCCGCACCGTCGCCGTACTGCTCCTTCAGGGCCTCGTTGGCACCGGTGAGCCCTTCCGGAACGTAGGAGTACAGCGGCGTGAAGGTGCCCTTGTACACGTCCTCCGAGATGGCCTCGCGGTCGATGAGGTCGGCGACCGCCTGGCGCACCGCGAGGGCCTTCGCCGGGTCGGCCTCGGCCGTGGTCGCGCCGAACGGCATCGTGTTGAAGTTGAAGACGAGGTAGCGGATCTCGCCACCGGGGCCGTCGACGACCTTGACGTTGTCGTTGCCGCGGAGGTCCTCGATGTCGGTCGCGCTCAGCGTGCGGTTCGCGACGTCGATGTTGCCCTCCTGGACGTCGAGCTTCAGGTTCGACGCGTCGGTGTAGTACTTGACGTTCACCGTCTCGGTCTTCGCCTCGCCGAGGATGCCCTCGTAGTCGGGGTTGGCCTTGTAGGCCACGAGGTTGTTGAAGTCGTAGCTCGTGATCGTGTACTGGCCGGCGAACGGCTCGCCCGCGACGATGTCGTCGTCCGACGTCAGCGCGTCGGCGGCGAACACCTCCTCGTCCACGATCGGACCGACCGGGCTCGAGAGGATGAGCGGGAAGATCTGGTCGTTCGGCGACTTCAGCGTGAAGACGACGGTCAGGTCGTCCGGCGTCTCGACGCTCTCGAGGTTGTAGAGCAGCGACGACGGGCCGTTCGGGTCGGCGATCGCGAGTTGGCGGTCGAACGTGAACTTCACGTCGGACGAGGTGAGCTCGTTGCCGTTGGCGAAGGTCAGGCCCTCCTTGAGGGTCACCGTGTACTCGTTCTCTGACGTGAACTCCGCCGACTCCGCGATGTCGGGCTCGACATCGGGGCTGCCGTACGGCGTGTTCATCAGGAACGGGTACACCTGGTTCATGACGGCGAAGGAGCCGTTGTCGTACGAGCCGGCCGGGTCGAGCGCGGTGATCTGCTCGGTGGTGCCGATGGTGAGCGTGCCGCCACCGGACGAGTCCTCGTCGCCGCCGCCGGCTGAGCAGCCCGCGAGGGCGAGGGCTGCAGCGGAGAAGCCCGCGGCGAGCGCGAGGCCGCGCCGGCGGTTCGTGGATGCGGATGCCATATCCGTCTACCTCTTCCTGTCGGTGAGCGCGCGCGGGTTCGCCGCGTCGCGATCGTGTATCTCTCAGAGCTAGCACACGGCGCTGGTGGTGGCGCCCGGCATGGGGGCCGGCGAGGGCCGAATGTGACCGATCTGCAACCTTCGCGGCCGACGGAGCTGCACAGGATGAGCAGTCCTCGAATCCGGTGCCTGTCGATCCGCCCTCGGGCCGTCGTCAGTCGCCGCGAAGGGACCGTCGCTCGCCCTCGATGTCGACGAGCGCGCGCTGGATCATCGCGTACGTCGTCGTGTCGGCCGGGTCGGTGCGCTGCAGTCGGCCGAGCAGCTCCTGCTTCTGGCGCAGCAGTTCGCGGTCGACGAGCGCTCCGACGACGCCGCGCACGTATGCGGTGAGTTCGGCGTCGCCCCGCTGCGGGACCGGGAGGACGGCCAGCTGCTGCACGATGGACGCGAACGGCGGCGGCACCTCGGCGACGACGCGGTCGACGGTGACGGGGCGGGTCGCGACCGCAGGCGACGTCACGGCCTCCGGCGTCGCGGTCGAGCCGATGGATGCCGCGGCGAGCACCGACGCGATCCCGTCGCGCACGACGGCGAGCGTGCCGTTGCCGAACCTGCAGTCCACGCCGTGGCGCAGCAGGTCATGGCCGACGAGATCGGGGTACTGCAGCATGACCTGCAGCGCGTCGCGTTCGAGGCGCGTCGCCGGGTCGTTCGGCAGCATGGTGATCGAGAAGGGCCGGTCGGATGCCGCGACCGCGCCGCCCTCGGACGTCCCCGCCGCGCCACGGGAGCCGGGCCCGTCGGGCCGGGTCTCCCCCGGACGCCCGGGTGTCCCGGCGCCACCGCCCGCTGCGCCGGTTCGGCCGGCGTGGTCGGGCCGTCGATCGCCCTGCGGCCGTTCGCCGCGACGCTCGCGCTCGCCGTCGCGGCCGCGATCCCGCTCGCCGTCGCGAGCGCGCGCACCCGTCGCGCGGACCGCCCGCCCGACCTCCTCGAGCTCCATGCCGAGCATGCGGGCGAGTTCGCGCGTGTACCCGGGGCGCAGCGCAGGGTCGCGGATGTCGGCGACGATCGGCGCGGCCGCCCGCAGTGCCGCCACGCGCCCCTCGACGGTCTCGAGGTCGAAGCGGGCGAGCGTCGTGCGGATCACGAACTCGAACATCGGGGTCTTCGACTCGACGAGGGACCGCACCGCGGCGTCGCCGCGCGCGAGTCGCAGGTCGCACGGGTCGAGCCCGTCGGGAGCGACGGCGACGAAGGTCTGCGCCGCGAACCGCCGTTCCTCGGCGAACGCGCGCATCGCGGCCTTCTGCCCCGCGGCGTCGCCGTCGAACGTGAACACGACCTCGCCGAGGCCCGAGTCGTCGCCGAGCACGCGACGGAGCACCTTGATGTGGTCGACGCCGAACGCCGTGCCGCACGTGGCGATCGCGGTCGTGACCCCGGCGAGGTGGCACGCCATCACGTCGGTGTAGCCCTCGACGACGACCACGCGGTGGGTCTTGGAGATCTCGCGCTTGGCGAGGTCGAGCCCGTAGAGCACCTGCGCCTTGTGGTACACGGCCGTCTCGGGGGTGTTCAGGTACTTCGGGCCCGGGTCGTCCTCGAGCAGCTTCCGGGCGCCGAACCCGACCGTCTGCCCCGTCACGTCGCGGATCGGCCAGATGAGCCGCCCGCGGAACCGGTCGTAGACGCCCCGGTCGCCCTGGGACACGAGCCCTGACGCGGCGAGCTCCTCCGTCGTGAACCCCTTGCCCCTGAGGTGCTTGGTGAGCGTCTCCCAGCTCTTCGGCGCGAATCCGACTCCGAAGTGGCGGGCGGCGTCGGCATCGAAGCCGCGCTCGCCGAGGAACCGCCGGCCGACCTCGGCCTCAGGGGTGCCGAGCTGCTCGAGGAAGAACTCCTCGGCGGCTCGGTTCGCGGCGAGCAGCCGAGCACGGTTGCCCGCACCCTCGGCGGGTCCGCCGTCCTCGTAGTGCAGTTCGTAGCCGATGCGGCCCGCGAGCCGCTCCACGGCCTCGGTGAACGTCACGTGGTCCATCCGCTGCAGGAACGTGTAGGCGTCGCCGGATTCGCCGCAGCCGAAGCAGTGGTAGTAGCCGAGCTGCGGGCGCACGTGGAAGCTCGGGCTGCGTTCGTCGTGGAAGGGGCAGAGGCCCTTCATCGATCCGACGCCGGCCGACTTCAGCGAGACGTGCTCGCCGACGATGTCGGCGATGTTGGTACGGGCCTTGACCTCTTCGACGTCGCTCTGTCGAATGCGGCCCGCCATGCCTCAATCCTATTCCGCGGATGCCGCCTCGCGGCCCCGCACGCCCGTCATCGCTGCACGAGGCGTTCGTACCAGGAGAGCGCGGACTGGTCGGTGAGGCTCGCGACCTGGTCGACGACGACGCGCCGCCGCGCCGAGTCGTCCCGCGCCGCCCGCCAGTCCTCCGCGAAGCCGGCGTCGAGGTGGGTCTCGCCGGTCTCCCAGAGCGCGTCGGCGAGTGCCGCGAGCACCTGCCGCTGCTGCGAGTAGATCGGCTGTCGGGTGTTCTTCGACATCACGAACGCGGCGACGATGCCCTTGAGCACGGCGATCTCGGCCTGGATGGAGCGGGGCACGACGACGTCGGCGTCGAAGCGGATGAGGCTCGCGACGGGGTGGTGGGCCCGGGTCGCCTCGGTCGCGGCGTGCGCGAAGCGCCCGATGAGCTGACTCGTGAGGTTCTTCAGGGCGGCCTGCTCGCGGCGACTGCCCGACCACTCCGAGATCCAGACGTCGAGGGAATCGAGCCGGTCGAAGGCGGCGATGAGCTCGTCGTGCCCGAACGCGCCGCCGATCCACTCCACCATCGAGTCGACGAGCTCGTCGTGGTCCACCCGACGGCCGAGCGCGGCGACGTCGATGTAGCCGCCGACGATGGCGTCCTCGAAGTCGTGCACCGAGTAGGCGATGTCGTCGGAGAGGTCCATGACCTGGGCCTCGATGCAGAGTCGGCGTTCGGGGGCGCCGCGGCGCATCCACTCGAACACGTCGATGTCGTCGGCGTAGAAGCCGAATTTCGTCCGCCCGCTCGGGTCGCCGACGCCGGAGTCCTCCGGCCACGGGTACTTGCAGCTCGCATCGAGGCTCGCTCGCGTGAGGTTCAGCCCGTACGAGCGCCCGTCGGATGCGACGACCTTCGGCTCGAGGCGGGTGAGGATCCGCAGAGTCTGGGCATTGCCCTCGAAGCCGCCGATGTCGGCCGCCCACGCGTTCATCGCCTTCTCGCCGTTGTGGCCGAACGGCGGGTGGCCGAGATCGTGTGCGAGGCAGGCGGTGTCGACGAGGTCGGGATCGAGCCCGATGCTCGTCGCGAGCTCGCGGCCGACCTGCGCGACCTCGAGCGAGTGGGTGAGCCGGTTGCGCGCGAAGTCGAGGCCCGAGGTCGGGCTCAGGACCTGGGTCTTCGCGGCGAGCCGGCGGAGCGCGCTCGAGTGCAGCAGGCGGGCGCGGTCGCGCGCGAAGTCGCTGCGGCGACGGTTCTCGTGCTGTTCGGGCAGGAAGCGCTCGGCGTCGGCCTCGTCGTAGCCGCCGAAGAGTCGGTCGCGCACGCGATCAGCCGCCGCTCGTGTCGAGCTCTGCGTCGACGAGGGTCGCCCGGTCGTGGCCCGCGAGGTCCTGCGAGTCGAGCCAGCCGTCGGGCAGTGCGGGGTTCTTCGGCGTCCCGGCGCGGCCGCGCGGGCCCTCGGCGCCTTCGCCCGGATAGGGCGTCGACCAGTCGAGCGTGCCGAGCAGGTCGTCGAGCTGGGCGAGCGACTCGACCGTCGCGAGCCTGGCGCGGAGGTCCCCGCCGACCGGGTAGCCCTTGAAGTACCAGGCAACGTGCTTGCGGATGTCGCGACAGCCGCGTTCCTCGCTGTCGAAGAAGTCGGCGAGCAGCTCGGCGTGGCGCCGGAAGGTGCGCGCGACCTCGCCGAGCGTCGGCTCGGCCTTCGCCTGCTCCCCGCGGAAGGCCGCGGCGAGGTCGCCGAAGAGCCAGGGCCGGCCGAGGCATCCGCGCCCCACCACGACGCCGTCGCAGCCGGTCTCGTCGACCATGCGGAGCGCGTCGTCGGCCGACCAGATGTCGCCGTTGCCGAGCACGGGCACGCTCGTGACCGTCTCCTTCAGCTTCGCGATCGCCGGCCAGTCGGCCTGGCCGGAGTAGAACTCCGACGCGGTGCGCGCGTGCAGCGCGATCGACGCCACCCCGGCGCCCTCGGCGATGCGCCCGGCCTCGAGGTACGTGAGGTGGTCCGCGTCGATGCCCTTGCGCATCTTGACCGTGAGCGGGATGTCGCCGGCCGCCCTCACGGCGCCCTCGACGATGTCGCGGAACAGCCCGGACTTCCAGGGCAGCGCCGCTCCCCCGCCCTTGCGGGTGACCTTCGGCACCGGGCAGCCGAAGTTCAGGTCGATGTGGTCGGCGCGGTCCTCCGCGACGAGCATCGTGACCGCCTCGGAGACGGTCCTCGGGTCGACGCCGTACAGCTGGATGGAGCGCGGCGTCTCGGACTCGTGGTGCGTGATGAGCCGCATCGATTCGGGCGTGCGCTCGACGAGCGCCCGGCTCGTGATCATCTCGGAGACGTACAGGCCGGCGCCGAACTCGCGGCAGAGCCGGCGGAACGCGGTGTTCGTGATGCCCGCCATGGGCGCGAGCACGACCGGCACCTCGAGGTCGAGGCCGCCGATCGAGAGCGGGCGGGTGGGGGTCGTGGTCGTTGGCATCGCCTTCGATTCTCCCAGACCGTGAGCCCGATCCGCCCGAGCGCGCGGCACGGGCGCATAGGATGCGGGCAGGACGGGAGCGGGGAGGACGAGATGACGCGGTTCGCCGGGTTGGTCGGGGTCGAGCGGGTGCAGGCGGATGCCGCGGCACGGGGCCTCGACATCGAGGTGATCGAGCGCCCCGCGGCGCGCAGCCTCGAGGAGGCCGCCGGGCTGCTCGGCATCGAGCCCGCCGACATCGTGAAGTCGCTCGTGGTCAAGCGCAGCGACGACACCTACGTCTTCGCGCTCGTGCCGGGCGGCCGGAAGATCAGCTGGCCGAAGCTCCGCGCACTCCTCGCGGTCAACAAGCTCCAGCTGCCCGACGCCTCGCTCGCGCTCGCCGCGACCGGGTACGAGCGCGGCACCATCACGCCGCTCGGTTCGAGCATCGCCTGGCCGGTCGTCGCCGACGAGACCATCGTCGGACGGCGCGTCTCGATGGGCGCGGGCGAGCACGGGCGGAGCCTGTTCGTCGACGCCGACGCGCTCATCGCCGCGCTCAGTGCGACCGTGGCCGACATCAGCGACCCCGAGTAGCCGCCGCTCGGCCACCCGAGCCCGGGCGGCCCGCCCGCCGGTCCCCGAGATGACGCGAATCGATCCCCGCACGGGCCGATCGATCGATTCGCGTCACCTCACCCCGCGGAGTCGTTCGGGATCAGGCAGGCGTCGCCCTCGCACGCCATCGCCGACGGGTCGCCGATCATCGTGAACGGCGCGGGAGCGGCATCCGTCGCCTCGCGGCTCACGCGGCGGCTCCGTCGCGCTCGCCGTCGACCTGCTGGAGCACCTGCGCGAACACTTCGGAGGGCTGCGCGCCGGACACGCCGTACCTGCCGTCGAAGACGAAGAAGGGCACGCCCTGGATGCCGTAGGCGCGCGCCTGCGCGATGTCGGCCTGCACGTCGTCGGCGTACCGGCCGGACTCGAGCGCCTCGCGCGCTTCGCCGCCGTCGATGCCGAGCTCCTCGGCCCAGCCGACGAGCTCGTCGATGCGGTTCACGCGGCCGCCGTCGGTGAAGTACGCCTTCAGCAGGCGCTCCTTCATCTCGAGCTGCTTCCCGTGCGCCTTGGCGAGGTGCAGCAGCTCGTGGCCCTTCAGGGTCTTGACGTGCGCGACCGTCTCGAATTGGTAGTCGAGCCCCGCCTGCGCGGCGACGCCGGTCACGTGCTCGAGCATCTGCTCGACCCGCTCGAGCGGCAGGCCCTTGGCCTTGGAGAGGTACTCGGTGGTCGAACCCTCGAAGTCGAGCGGCGTGTCGGGCGACAGCTCGAACGAGTGGTACTCGACCTCCACCTCGGGGGCGTCCTCGCCGAGCGCGGCGATCCCGGCTTCGAGGTGGCGCTTGCCGATGTAGCACCACGGGCAGGCGATGTCGGACCAGATGTCGATCTTGATGGGGGACGTCACGATGAATGCGAACGGATGGATCGGCCCGTGTATTCCCCGATCGGCACGGATCGGTCCGGCACGTGCACGGCGAAGGAGATACCGGCGGGCGCGCCGGGTCGGTACGGCGTGTCGAGCGGATGCTCCTCCGCCCTGCGCTCCACCGGCTACAGGCCGTCCGGCGCCGGCGGCGCCGCGTCGGGCGTGTCGACCGCACCGCCGAAGCGGCGGTTGCGGTCGGCGTAGAGCTCGATGGCCTTCCAGAGCTCGACACGGGAGAAGTCGGGCCAGAGCGTGTCGAGGAACACCATCTCGGCGTACGCCGACTGCCAGAGCAGGAAGTTCGAGGTGCGCTGCTCCCCCGAACTGCGGACGAACAGGTCGACGTCGGGCATGTCGGGCACGTAGAGGCGCTTCTGGATCAGCTTCTCCGACACCGCCGACGGTCGGATCCGACCGGCGGCGACGTCGTCGGCGATCGAGCGCACGGCGTCGACGATCTCGTTGCGGCCCCCGTAGTTCACGCACATCGTGAACTGCAGGCCGGTGTTGCCGGCGGTGAGCCGCTCGGCGACCTGGAGCTCGTCGATGACCGACTTCCAGAGGCGCGGACGGCGGCCGGCCCACCTGATCCGCACGTCCCACTCGTTGAGCTGGTCGCGGCGGCGGTGCAGCACGTCGCGGTTGTAGCCCATGAGGAAGCGGACCTCGTCGGGCGACCGCTTCCAGTTCTCGGTGGAGAACGCGTACACGGAGAGGTGCTTCACACCCGCCTGGATGGCCCCGGCGACCACGTCGAGGAGCACCTCCTCGCCCGCCTTGTGGCCCTCGATGCGCGTGAGGCCCTGCCGGTTCGCCCAGCGGCCGTTGCCGTCCATGACGATCGCGACGTGCTCGGGCACCGCGCCCCTCGGGAAGTCGGGCGGGGTGAGGCCGGTCCAGTCGAGCGGGCGGTAGGGCACCGCGTCCTTGTGGGTGTAGGGCTTCGGGGTCACTCTGGGGCCGTTCCTCGGGAGACGTGGGAGAGGGAGCGCAGTCCGCGCTCGAGATGCCATTGGGCGTACGCCGCGACGATACCGCTCGCCTGCGCGCGGTCGCGCTGCGAGGAGGCCTCGGCGATCGCCCAGTCGCCCGCGAGGAGCGCACCGAGCAGGTGCACCGTGCTCGGGGCGATGCGCGGGCTGCCGGGCGGCGCGCAGGACTCGCACACGACTCCGCCGAGCTGCACGACCACGGCCGTGTGCGGGCCGGGCGCGCCGCAGCGCGAGCAGTCCTCGAAGCTCGGCGCCCAGCCCGCGATCGAGAGCGCCCGGAGCAGGTAGGAGTCGAGCGTGAGGTCGGGCCCGTGCTCGCGCCGCGACAGCGAACGGAGCGCGCCGACCAGCAGCAGGTACTGCTGCAGCGACCCCTCGGCCTCGGTCAGCCGGTCGGCCGCCTCGACCATCGCGTTCGCGGCCGTGTACGCCGCGTAGTCCTGGCTGATCTCGGCACCGTAGGCGCCGATCGACTCGGCCTGCGTGATGACGTCGAGAGTGCGGCCCTCGTAGAGCTGGAGGTCCGCGACCATGAACGGCTCGAGCCGCGACCCGAACTTGGACGCCGTGCGCCGGACGCCCCGCGCGACCGCCCGGATCTTGCCGTGGCGACGCGTCAGCAGCGTGACGATGCGGTCGGCCTCGCCCAGCTTGTGGGTGCGCAGCACGACGGCGTCATCTCGGTACACGGGCACCCGTCGATTCTCCCACCGACCGCCCTCCCCCGGTCCGCGACCGCGCCGCGAACCCGGCCGCGGCGACGACGGATGCCGCGGCCGGCGGTGCCACGCGACCCTCGCCGGGGAGGCAGAATGGTCGGGTGACCTCGCCGTCCGCACCCGTCCTCGTCACCGGAGGCACCGGCTCGCTCGGGCGCGCCGTGGTGCGGCAGCTCCGGGCTCGGGGCGACGAGGTCCGCGTGCTCAGCCGATCGGGCGCGCCCGACACGGTCCGGGGCGACCTCGAGACCGGCGAGGGCGTCGAGGCCGCGCTCGAGGGCGTCGGGGCGGTGATGCACCTCGCCACGACCAACCGCGACGACACCGAGATCACCCGCCGCCTCGTGCGGCTCGCCGAGCACTCGGGTCGGCCGCGGATGCTGTACTCCTCGATCGTCGGCATCGACCGCATCCCCCTCGCGTACTACGGCGGCAAGCGCGCCTCGGAGCGGATGATCGCCGAATCGCGCCTGCGGTGGACGACGCTCCGGTCCACGCAGTTCCACAACTTCGTCGAGACCCTCTTCAGCGTGCAGCGCTTCTCCCCCGTGGTCTTCGCCCCGGCGTTCTCGTTCCAGCCCGTCTCGGTCGACGACGTCGCCGCACGCCTCATCGAGCTGCTCGACGACGACGTGCTCGGCATCGCGCCCGACATCGGCGGGCCCGAGGTGCGCACCGCGCGCGACCTCGCCCGGGCCTGGCTCGCCGCGCGCGGCTCGCGGCGGCCGACCGTCGCGTTCCGCCTGCCGGGAACGCGGTTCGAGGCGTTCCGATCCGGCGCGAACCTCGTGCCGGGCGATCCGTACGGGTCCATCACGTTCGAGCAGTACCTCGGTCGCGCGCGCTGACCCGAGCCGCGGCATCCGTCGTGGTAGAACCGGTGCATGACCGTCGCGCCCTTCACGATCCCGCTCTGGGCCGACCTCGCGGCGGTCGGCATCGGCGCCCTCCAGGGCGCCATGTTCGCGTCGCGGATCAAGGAGCACCGCATCGACCTGCTGGGCGTCGCGCTCATCGGCATCATCGTCGGGCTCGGCGGCGGACTCCTCCGCGACCTGCTGCTGAACCAGCTGCCCGCGGCGATGCGCAGCAACTGGTACCTCGTGGTCGCGACCGCCGCGGCGCTCGTGGGAATGCTCCTCATCCGGATCTTCGACCGCCTGAACTCGCTGATCATCGCGCTCGACGCGATCACGATCGGCCTGTTCGCGGCCATCGGCACCACGAAGGCGCTCGCCTCGGGCCTGCCCGAGGTGCCCGCCGTCTTCGTCGGCGTGGTCTCCGCCGTCGGCGGATCGATCCTCCGCGACGTGACGTTGAACCTCCCCATCGCGCTCATGCACGTCGGCTCGCTCTACGCGGTGGCCGCGGGCGCGGGGACGACCCTGCTCGTCACCCTGGTGCTCGTCGGCGCGAACATCCTGGTCGCGGCGATCGCGTGCGTGATCGTGACGACCGTCATCCGGCTGCTGTCCGTGAGGTTCGGGTGGAGCCTCCCCGAGCAGCGTGCGATCGGCACCTGGCGCGTGTGGCGCCGCGCCTGACCTCAGCCGGATGACGAGCGCGCGTCGCGCGTCGCCGTCCACGGCGCCTCGTGATCGCGGGCGGGCGACGCCGGATGCCGCGCCCGCCCGACGAACGGACGGATCAGGCCAGCGCCGGCTCGGTCTCCTCCTCGCGCACGCGCACCGCGCGCAGCGCCCGGTTCACGGCCGAGACGACCGCCTTCAGCGATGCCGTCGAGATGTCGGGATCGATGCCGACGCCCCAGAGCGTGCGTCCCTCGACCTGGCACTCGACGTAGGCCGCGGCGATGGCGTCGCCTCCGGCGGACATGGCGTGCTCGCTGTAGTCGAGCACGCGCACGTCGACGCCCTCGGCCGCGAGCACCGACAGGAACGCCGCGACGGGTCCGTTCCCGGAGCCGTCGGCGTCGACGCGCTCGTCGCCGTCCCGGAGACCGACGCGCACGCGGACCTCGCCGGTCAGGTCGCTCTCGCTCCGCATCGAGAGCAGCTCGAACCGGCCCCACTTCTCGTCCGGTCGCTCCTGCGGCGCGGGGAGGTACTCGTCGTTGAAGATCGCCCAGATCTGCTCGCTCGTGACCTCGCCGCCCTCGGCGTCGGTCTTGGCCTGCACGACGCCCGAGAACTCGATCTGGAGTCGGCGGGGCAGGTCGAGCGCGTGGTCGGTCTTCAGCAGGTAGGCCACGCCGCCCTTGCCCGACTGGGAGTTCACGCGGATGACGGCCTCGTAGTTGCGCCCGATGTCCTTCGGGTCGACCGGCAGGTAGGGGACGGCCCAGGCGAGGTCGTCGACCGAGACGCCGCGGTCGGCGGCCTTGGCCTCCATGGCCTCGAAGCCCTTCTTGATCGCGTCCTGATGCGAGCCCGAGAACGCCGTGTAGACGAGGTCGCCCGCCCACGGGCTGCGCTCGGGCACGGGCAGCTGGTTGCAGTACTCGGCGGTGCGCTTGACCTCGTCCATGTCGGACAGGTCGACCTGCGGGTCGATCCCCTGCGTGAAGAGGTTCATCGCCAGGGCGACGAGGTCGACGTTGCCGGTGCGCTCGCCGTTGCCGAACAGGCAGCCCTCGATGCGGTCGGCACCTGCCATGTACCCCAGTTCGGCGGCGGCGATCGCGGTGCCGCGGTCGTTGTGGGGGTGCAGCGAGAGGAGGACGTTCTCGCGGTACGCGAGGTGGCGACTCATCCACTCGATCGAGTCGGCGTACACGTTGGGCGTGGCCATCTCGACGGTCGCGGGCAGGTTGACGATGACCTTGCGCTCGGGCGTGGGCTCGAGGATCTCCAGCACCTGGTTGCACACGTCGACGGCGAACTCGAGCTCGGTTCCGGTGTAGCTCTCGGGCGAGTACTCGTAGTAGACGGTCGTGCCGGGCACGGTCGCCTCCATCTCGCGGCACTTGCGCGCACCGTGCAGGGCGATGTCGATGATGCCCTGCTTGTCGGTGCGGAACACGACCTCGCGCTGCAGCACGCTCGTCGAGTTGTACAGGTGCACGATCGCCTGCCTGGCGCCGCGGATCGACTCGTAGGTGCGTTCGATCAGGTGGTCGCGCGCCTGCGTCAGCACCTGGATGGTGACGTCGTCGGGGATCGCGCCCTCGTCGATGAGGCTGCGGACGAAGTCGAAGTCGGTCTGGCTGGCGCTCGGGAAGCCGACCTCGATCTCCTTGTAGCCCATCCTGACGAGCAGGTCGAACATGATGCGCTTGCGCTCTGGGCTCATCGGGTCGATGAGCGCCTGGTTGCCGTCGCGCAGGTCCACCGCGCACCAGCGCGGCGCCTTCTCGATGCGCTTGGACGGCCACGTGCGATCGGGCAGTTCGACGCGGATCTGCTCGTGGAACGGGCGGTACCGATGGACGGGCATCGGCGACGGCTTCTGGTGGTTCTGCATGGGGTGCTCTTCTCGCTCTTCGGGGGTTTCAGCCGACGACGAACTCCGCAGCGAGGGAGGCCTGTGAACTAGGACTCGCTGCGGCAGCTAAGGAGAAGCAGGCCGTGAAGCACGGGACTAGGCTAACACCGCGCGCGCGGGCGAGCGCAACCATGACGACGACGGATGCCGCGGTCCGCCGCGGCACGCGGGGCGGGTGCCGCCCCCCAAATCGCCGGCACCCGCCCCGGGTCATCCGCCCCCGGTCACTCGATGGCGAGCGCCGCGACCGGCGAGACGGTCGTCGCACGCCGGGACGGAGCGAGCGACGCGACGAGTGTCAGGACGCCCGCCGCGACGACGAGCACGCCGATGACGCCCCACGGGATCGACGGTGCGACGACGAGCGGCTCCCCCTGCACGCTGCCGAGCATCGCCTGCGCGCCGGCCCAGCCGTAGAACGTGCCGAGCACGATGCCGGTCACCGTCGCGGCGGCCGTGAGCGCGGCGCTCTCTGCCAGCACCATCGCGCGGAGTTGCCGGCGCTCGAAGCCGAGCGCGCGCAGGAGGCCCAGCTCGCGGGTCCGCTGGAGGACGCTGAGCGAGAGCGTGTTGACGAGTCCGACCGCCGCGATGAGCGCGCTGAAGCCGATGAGGATCCCGAACACCGCGACCGTCGCGGAGACGGTCTGCTCGATGCCCGCGCGCAGGTCGGGGCGGTCCTCGGTCGCGGCGAGCAGCAGGTCGCGGTACGACTCCATCGCGACCGCGAACATCGTCACGAGCGTCACCCCGATGACGAGCCCGATCGTCATGCGCGAGCTCCGCTCCGGGTGGCGCACGGCGTTCTCCGCGGCGAGCCGCGCAGGCGGCGAGGTGCCCAGCGCCCGCCCGACCACGCGCAGGATCGGCGGCATCACGACGTGCGCGCCGAGCACGATCCCCGTGAACGACAGGACACCGCCGACGAGGCCGACGAGGACTCCGAGCGGCGTGACGAGGCCGAGCGCGACGCCGATGAGGAGGAGCAGCGTGCCGACCACCGCGAGCGTGGCTGCGGTCGCGGTCCGCCCGCGTCGCGCGGCGAGCTCCTCCTGGGAGCGTGCTGCGGCGTTGCCGAGCGCCTCCGACGGACGGACCGCGAGGACGCGACGCGAACCGGCCCATGCCGCGAGCCACGTCGTCAGCACGGCGACGATCACGGGCGGCAGCACCGCCGGGTCGGCCCACGCGTGGTCGACCCGCGGCAGCACGTCCGCGACGGCCGCCCACTCGGCGAGTCCGATCGCGACGAGCGTTCCGACGACGAGGCCGAGCGCTGCGCCGACCGCGCCGACGGCGAGTCCCTCCCGCGCGATCGCGCCGCGCTGCGCGCGGGCGGGCGAGCCGAGGAGGCGCAGCAACGCGATCTGCCGGGTACGGCCGGCGACGACCGTCGCGACCGTGTTCGCCGTCACCACGCCGCTGACGTAGACCGCGATGACGATGAACACCCACGCGACGATGGCGAGCATCAGCGCCGCGGTGGCGCTCGACCCCGTCACGTCGTCGGCGCGCATCGCCGAGCCGAGGTATCCGGTCACCTGCATCAGCGCGACGCCGAAGGCCGACGCGAGCGCCGCGACGAGGAGCGTCGGGGCGTGCTCCGTCCTGAGGCGGGCGATCACGCGGCACGCTCCATGGACAGCATGTACGTCGCGATCTCCTCGGCGCTCGTCCGCTGGGCGTCGCGGACGATGCGGCCGTCGGCGAGGAACAGGATGCGGTCGGCGTGGCTCGCGGCGATCGGGTCGTGCGTGACCATGGCGATCGACTGGCCGTGCGCGCGGCTCGCGTCGGCGAGGATCGCGAGCACGTCGCGGCCGGTCCGGGAGTCGAGGTTGCCGGTCGGCTCGTCCGCGAAGACGAGGTCGGGGCGCGTCGCGAGCGCCCTCGCGATCGCGACGCGCTGCTGCTGCCCGCCGGAGAGCTCGTGCGGTCGGTGGCGCAGCCGATCCTCGAGCCCGAGCCGCTCGACGAGTGCGTCGACGACGGCGCGCTCCTCGCCGCTCGGACGGCGCCCGTCGAGTTCGAACGGCAGCATCACGTTGCCCAGGACGTCGAGCGTCGGCACGAGGTTGAAGGCCTGGAACACGAAGCCGACCCGGCGACGGCGCAGCACGGTCAGTGCGCCGTCCGGCAGGCGGGTGATGTCGGTGTCGCCGAGCCACACCCGCCCGGTCGTCGGCGAGTCGAGCCCGGCCATGATGTGCATGAGCGTCGACTTGCCCGAGCCCGAGGGGCCCATGATCGCGGTGAACTCGCCGCGGCGCAGTCCGAGCGAGACGTTCTCGAGGGCGGTGACCGCGCCGGCACCTGTTCCGTACCGCTTGCCGAGTCCGGCGACGCGGGCGACGAGTCCGAGGTCTGAGGGTTGGATCTCCATGTCGCCGACGCTACGGACGGTCGTGCGCGGTCCGCGTCCGCCGATCGTCGCGCCCGTGTCATCCGCTGGGATGACCTCGACGTGCGGGGGGCCGCGCGCTCAGCCGGCGGGCAGGTCGTGCTCGTACGCGAAGACGACGAGCTGCACGCGATCCCGGAGGCCGAGCTTGCCGAGCACGCGGCTGAGGTGGGTCTTGACCGTGGCCTCGCTGACGAACTCGGCTGCCGAGATCTCCGCGTTCGAGAGCCCCTTCGCGGCCAGCGCGAAGATCTCGCGCTCGCGGGCGGTGAGGTCGGCCCAGGCTGCGGGTGCCGGTCGCCGGCCCGCGCCGCGGGACGCGTGCGCGATGAGCTCGCGCGTCGCGTTCGCCGCGATGACCGCGTTGCCGCGGTGCACGGTGCGGATGGCGGCCAGCAGGAACTCGGGATCCGCGTCCTTCAGCACGAACCCGCTCGCGCCCGCGCGGATGGCCCGGGCCGCGTTCTCATCGAGGTCGAACGTGGTCAGGACGAGGATGCGCGGCGGCTGCCGCCCCTCGAGGTCGGCATCGTCCACGATGCGCTCCGTCGCGGCGATCCCGTCGAGATGCGGCATCCGCACGTCCATCAGGATGACGTCGGGTCGGCTCCGCGCCGCGAGCGCGACCGCCGCACGGCCGTCATCGGCATCGCCGGCGAACACGAGGTCGTGCTGCGACTCGATGAGCATGCGGATGCCCGCGCGGAACAGGGCCTGGTCATCGACCAGTGCCACCCGGATGGCGCTCATGCCGCCGCCTGCGCCGGGATGCGTGCGGTCACGACGAAGCGCCCGTCGCCCGCTGCGGCCGCGAACGATCCGCCCGCGAGTTCGGCCCGCTCGCGCATGCCGGGGATGCCGTGCCTGGGGGCGGCGGACCGGCTCGGCGACTCGAGCTCCTCGGCGGCATCGCCGCGCAGTGCGTTCTCGACGCGCACGGCGACGCCCTCATGGTCCCAGTCGAGCTCGAGCAGCACGGGTGCACCCGGATCCCCGTGGCGGAGCGCGTTCGTGAGGCCCTCCTGCACGATGCGGTACACGGCGATCTGGTGGCCGGCGCCGAGCGCGACCCGGTCGCCGCGCTCGGTGCGCCGCACGTCGAGGCCCGCTCCGCGGACCTGCTCGACCAGGTCGTCGAGGTCGTCGAGCGCCGGCTGCGGCGAGGCGCCCTCCCGGTGCCGCAGTTCGCCGAGGAGCAGGCGGACGTCGCCGAGCGCATCGCGGGCGACGCCCGAGATGGTCTGCAGCGCCTCGGATGCCGCCTCCGGACGCGTGCGCGCGGCGAATCGGGCCCCGTCCGCCTGGGCGATCACGACCGCGAGCGAGTGCGCGACGACGTCGTGCATGTCGCGCGCGATGCGCGACCGCTCCTGCTCGACGACGTAGCGGTACTCGGCGTGCTCGCGCTCGCGTCGGTCGAACTCCGCGCGTCGCCGGTGCTCGCGCGCGTCGCGCACCGTGCGGACGAGGAGCCCGATCGTCCACGCGAGGACGAGGCCCGCGAGCGCAGCGCCGAAGAGCAGTCCCGTCCAGGCGATGAGCGCGAGCGCCTCCGGCGCCCCGGCGACCCCGACGCCGTGGACGAAGGGCGTCACGAGCGCGAGGTAGGCCGCAGCGAGGGCGGCACCCGCACCGGCCGAGCCGAGTCCCCACCAGCGCACGGCGCGCGAGCCGTGCGCCGAGGTCGAGTAGACGACGGCGAAGACCGCGACATCCGCCGGCTGCAGGTCGCGCAGCAGCAGCATCTGCACGCACGCCGCGACCCACGCGACCACGAGCGAGGCGCCGGGCGCGACGCGCCGGACCGCGAGCGCCGCCGCGAACAGCACCGTCACCACCACGTCCGGCCACCCGCCCACCAGGGCGAAGAGCGAGCAGGCCGCGAGGAAGACCCCCGCGAGGACGCCGTCGACGATGAGGATCGTCCGCTGGGTCGGTGTGCTCACCGGACCACGCTACGCCCTCGGAGTCGACCCGATCCGGGTGCCGCCGAGAAGTCATCCGATCGGCTGACGCCGCGGTCCGCGCTCCCCCGCGCGGCACCGACCGCGCGACTCAGAAGCCGAGTCGTCCGAGCTGCTTCGGGTCGCGCTGCCAGTCCTTGGCCACCTTCACGTGCAGCGCGAGGTAGACCCTGCGGCCCAGCAGCGCCTCGATCTCGCCGCGGGCGCGCTCGCCGACCTCGCGGAGGCGCGCACCGCCCTTGCCGATGATGATGCCCTTCTGGCTGTCGCGCTCGACGTACAGGTTCGCGTAGATCTCGAGCAGGTCCTTGTCGTCGCGCTCGATCATGTCGTCGACCGTGACGGCGATCGAGTGCGGCAGCTCGTCGGAGACGCCCTCGAGCGCGGCCTCGCGCACGAACTCCGCGATCCGCTCGGCCGTGTCCTCATCGGTCGTCGTCTCGGCCGGGTAGAGCGGATGCTCCGACTGAGGCATCAGCTGCAGCAACTCGTCGACCAGCACGTCGAGCTGTTCGCCCCTCGGGGCGGAGACGGGGATGATCGCGTCCCACTCGCGCAGCTGGGAGACCGCGAGCAGCTGCTCGGCGACCTTCGCCTTGCCCGTGGCATCCGTCTTGGTGACGATCGCGACCTTGCGGGCGCGCGGGTACTGGTCGAGCTGCTCGTTGATGAACCGGTCCCCCGGGCCGATCGCCTCGTTGGCCGGCACGCAGAGGCCGATGACGTCGACGTCGCCGAGCGTGGTCTGCACGAGCGAGTTCAGTCGCTCGCCGAGCAACGTGCGCGGGCGGTGGAGTCCCGGCGTGTCGACGACGATGAGCTGTCCGTACGAGCGGTGCACGATGCCCCGGATGGCACGCCGCGTCGTCTGCGGCTTCGAGCTCGTGATCGCGACCTTCTCGCCGACCAGCGCGTTGGTGAGCGTGGACTTGCCGACGTTCGGGCGCCCCACGAAGGAGACGAAGCCGGCGCGATAGTCGGTCATGGGCGGATCTCCTCGTGGGTGGCGGGCTCGCCGTCGGCGAATGCCGCGCGGACGTCGATGAGGGCCTGGTCGGCCTCGACGAGGATCGTCGCGATGCGCTTGCGCCGCCCCTCGGTGCGCTCGGCCTCGAGGAGGAGGCCGCTGACGCTCACGCGATCGCCCCTCCCCGGCAGTCGGCCGAGCTCCTTGGCGAGCAGCCCCCCGACGGAGTCGACATCCTCGTCCTCCAGGTCGAGCCCGAAGAGCTCGCCGAGCTCGTCGACGGGCAGTCGGGCGTTCACGCGGAACCGCCCCGCGCCGAGTTCCTCGACCTGCGCGGCTTCGCGGTCGTACTCGTCGGAGATGTCGCCGACGAGCTCCTCGATGAGGTCCTCGAGCGTCGCGAGGCCGGCGATGCCGCCGTACTCGTCGACCACCATCGCGAGGTGGTTGGACTCGAGCTGCATCTGGCGCATCAGCGCGTCGGCGCCCATCGACTCGGGGACGAACACCGCCGGACGCGCCAGGTCGGAGACCGTCAGCGTGGCCGCGTCGAGCGGGCGCTCGAAGCCGAGCCGCGCGAGGTCGCGCAGGTACAGGACGCCGGCGATGTCGTCGGCCTCGCGGTCGATGACCGGGATGCGCGAGTAGCCCTCCTTGAGGAACAGCGCCATCGCCTGGGGCAGGTGCGCGGAGGAGTCGATGGTCACCATGTCGGTGCGCGGCACCATGACCTCGCGCACGAGCGTGTCGCTGAACTCGAACACCGAGTGGATGAGCTCGCGGTCGGCCTGCTCGAGGACCTCGAGCTCGGTGGCCTCGTCGACGATGCTGAGCAGCTGCTCCTCGCTCGAGACGCCCGCGAACCGGATCCGTCCCGGCGTGACGCGATTGCCGAGCGACACGAGCGCGTTCGCGAGGGGTCCGAGCAGGAGTCGGACGCCGCGCACGAGCGGCGCCGAGAGGCGCAGGACGGCCGCGGCGTGCGCCCGACCGACACTCCGAGGGCTCGCGCCGACGAGGACGAACGAGACCGCGGTCATGATGAGCGCGGAGACCAGCAGCACGAGCCACACGTCGTCGAGGAAGAACGTGAACGCGAGTGTCACGAGCACGGCCGCCGTGGTCTCGGCGAGGATGCGCATGAAGTTCACGGCGTTGACGTGCGCTCCGGTGTCCTCGGCGATCGCGCGGAGCGACCGCTCGGCCCGCGCGCCGACGGAGAGTTCGACGAGGTCGGCTCGCGAGCTCACGCCGATCGCCGAATCGACCGCGGCCATGAGGCCGCCGAATGCGACGAGGACGAAGGCGGCCGCGAGGAAGAGCCAGGGCAGCATGGTCAGCGCCGACGCTCCTGCATCGAGAAGCCGACGAGGATGTCGCGCTGGATCCCGAACATCTCCTTCTCCTCGTCGCGATCGGCGTGGTCGAAGCCGAGCAGGTGGAGGATCCCGTGCGTGGTGAGCAGCAGCAGTTCGTCGAGCAGTGCGTGGCCCGCCGCCTTCGCCTGGGTCTCGGCGACCTGCGGGCAGAGCACGACGTCTCCGAGGAGGCCGGGCGGGGCCGGTTCCTCGGCGGTGCCGGGACGCAGCTCGTCCATGGGGAAGCTCAGCACGTCAGTCGGCCCGGGCTCGTCCATCCACTGCACGTGCAGCTGCTCCATGGCGCCCTCGTCGACGAGCACGATGGCGAGCTCGGCGTCGGCGTGCACGTGCATCATGTCGAGCGCGTAGACCGCGAGTCGCTGGAGCGCGGATTCGTCGACCTCGATCGACGACTCGTTGTTGATCTCGATGCTCACGGCTGCCTCTTCCTCGGGAGGTGGTCGCGCGGGCCCTGCGCGCCGCGCCGGTCGGCGCCGCGACGCTCGGCGCGGTTCGCGAACTCGCGCGCCTGCTCGCGCTCGTACCGCTGCGCCTGGGTGCGCTGGTCGTACTCGGTGTAGGCGTCGACGATGCGGCCGACGAGCGAGTGCCGGACGACGTCGTCGCTGGTCAGCCGGGCGAAGTGGATGTCGTCGACGCCGTCGAGGATGCGGGTGACGAGCCGCAGTCCGCTGGAGCCGCCCGGGAGGTCGACCTGCGTGATGTCGCCGGTGACGACCATCTTGGAGCCGAAGCCGAGCCGCGTGAGGAACATCTTCATCTGCTCGGGCGTCGTGTTCTGCGCCTCGTCGAGCACCACGAACGAGTCGTTCAGCGTGCGACCGCGCATGTACGCGAGCGGTGCGACCTCGACGGTGCCGGTCGCGAGCAGCTTCGGCACGAGCTCGGGGTCCATCATCTCGTTCAGCGCGTCGTAGAGCGGGCGCAGGTACGGGTCGATCTTCTCGGTCAGCGTGCCCGGGAGGAACCCGAGCCGCTCACCCGCCTCGACCGCCGGCCGGGTCAGGATGATCCGGTTGACCTCCTTGCGCTGCAGCGCCTGGACGGCCTTCGCCATCGCGAGGTAGGTCTTGCCGGTGCCCGCCGGGCCGATGCCGAACACGATGGTGTGCTCGTCGATCGCGTCCACGTAGGCGCGCTGGCCCTCGGTCTTCGGCCGGATCGACTTGCCCCGGCTGGAGATGATGACCTGTCCGAGCTGCTCGGACGGTCGGGCATTCGGGTCGGCGTCGAGCATGCGGGCCGAGCTCCTCACTTCGATGGGTGTCGGGTCACCGCCGCCGCGGACGAGCTCGAGGAGCTCCTCGACGAGGCGGCGCACGCGCATCCGGTCCTCGGCGTCGCCGCGGATGGCGATCTCGTTGCCGCGCACGTGCACGTCGACGCCGGGGTACTCCCGTTCGATCGTCGTGAGGAGGCGGTCCTGCGGCCCGAGGAGCCGGACCATGGCGATGCCGTCGATCTTCAGTCGCTCCTCGTCGGAGCGGACCTCGGATCCGGAGAGCGGGAGGTCCCCCGCGTCGTCAGCCGCCAAGCGATCCCTCCCTGAGGCCGCCCCCGAGGACGTGGGCGTGCACGTGGAACACGGTCTGGCCCGCGTCGGGGCCGGTGTTGAAGACGAGTCGGAACTGGCCGCCCGCCAGGTCGTCGGCGATGCCCTTGGCCACCGAGACGAGCTCGGCGAGCAGTTCGGGGTCGTCGGCGGCGAGCTCGACGACGTCGCGGTGCCGTCCGACGCGCGGGGTCACGATCACGTGGACCGGCGCCTGCGGTGCGATGTCGTGGAACGCGATGACGCGGTCGGTCTCGGCGACCATCTTCGCCGGGATCTCGCCGGCGGCGATGCGCTCGAAGACCGTGGGTTCAGCCGTTCCGCTCATCCCTCCATCGTAGCGACGGATGGGTCACCACCGCCCGAGCGCGACCGAGAGGACGGCGATGGCCGCTGGGCCCGCCGTCGAGGTGCGCAGCACCGAGTCCCCGAGGCGGACCGGCTCGGCGCCGGCCTCGACGAGGCGGTCGATCTCGGCGGGGTCCATGCCGCCCTCCGGGCCGACGACGAGCGCGAGGTCCCGGCCGTCCGGGCGGATGCCGCTGAGCGGCGTCTCCGCGCCGGGGACGAGCAGCAGCATCCGCGCGCCCTCGAGGCGCCCGGGCAGTTCGCGCGTCGACGCGACCGGCTCGACCGCCGGGATGCGGGCGCGGAGCGACTGCTTCACGGCTTCGCGCACGATGCTCGCCCAGCGGGCGCGTCCCTTCTCGGCCGCCTTCGGGCCCTCCCAACGGGAGACCGAGCGGGTCGCGGACCACGGCACGATGCGGTCGACGCCGAGCTCCGTCGCGGCCTGCACGGCGAGTTCGTCGCGGTCGCCCTTCGCGAGGGCCTGCACGAGCATCAGCCGGGGCGAGGCCGCCGGCTCGTCGGCCACCGTCTCCACCTCGATCGCGAGCCGGCGCGGCTCCGCGGAGGTCACCGGGCCGCGCACGACGCGGCCCCGCCCGTCGCCGATCGAGACCTGCTCGCCGACGCGCAGCCGGGACACCGTCACCGCGTGGCGCGCCTCGTCGCCGTGGAGTTCGACCGCATCGCCGGGCCGCACCGCGGCGAGGTCGAGCGACTCGTCGAGGTAGAGGTGGCTCATCGCGGCATCCGCCCCGCCGTCAGCCCAGGAACCGGTCGCGCAGGCGCGCGAAGAGCCCCTGCTGGAAGTGCCCGAGCTGGGGCGGCTGCGCCTTGCGCTGCTTCGCCAGCTGCTCGACGAGCTCGCGCTCCCTGTGGCTGAGCTTGGTCGGCGTGACGACGTGCACCGCGACCTTCAGGTCGCCGCGTCCGCTTCCGCGGAGGTGCGTGATCCCGCGGTCCTTGACGGTGAGGATCTCGCCCGACTGCACGCCGGGCTTCAGCTCGAGGTCGACGTCGCCGTCGAGCGCGGCGACCTTCGTCGAGGTTCCGAGCACGGCATCGGTCATCTGCACCTCGAGGGTGCAGAGCAGGTCGTCGCCGTTCCGGCTGAACACCTCGTGGTTCCTGACCTTGATCTCGAGGTAGAGGTCGCCGTTCGGGCCGCCGGCCGGGCCGGCCTCGCCGGAGCCCGGCATCTGCAGTCGCACGCCCGTGTCGACCCCGGCGGGCACGTCGACGGGGACCGTGCGGCGGGCGCGCACGCGGCCCTGGCCCTGGCAGGTGACGCACGGCGTGGCGATGATGGTGCCGTAGCCCCGGCACGAGCCGCACGGGCTCGAGGTCATCACGTTGCCGAGCAGCGACCGGACCGCCCGCTGGATGTGGCCGCTGCCGCCGCAGATGTCGCACGTCACGGGCGAGGTGCCCGGCTTGCAGCACGAGCCGTGACAGGTCTCGCAGACCACGGCCGTGTCGACCTCGAGGTCGCGGTGCGTGCCGAAGATCACGTCGTCGAGTCCCACCTCGAGGCGGATGAGCGCGTCCTGGCCGCGCTCGCGGCGCGACCGCGGCCCGCGGCTGGCCTGCCCCGCGCCGAAGAACGTCTCGAAGATGTCGCCGAAGCCGCCGAACCCGGCACCGCCGGCGCCGAACCCGCCCTGCCCGCCGAGGTCGTACTGCTGGCGCTGCTTCGGGTCGGAGAGCACGTCGTACGCGTGCGTGACCTCCTTGAACCGCTCGGACGCCTCGGCGCCCGGGTTCACGTCGGGGTGGAGCTCGCGCGCGAGCCGGCGGTACGCCTTCTTGATCTCGTCCGAGGAGGCGTCGCGTGCGACGCCGAGGACCTCGTAGTGGTCGGCCACGTGAGGCGGGTTCCTTTCGATTGCCGGTGACGGACGCCGCTGGGCGGCCCCGTGCGGTTCAGCTCTCGCCGAGCGTGCGGGAGAGGTAGCGGGCGACCGCGCGGACGGCGGCCATGCTCTGGGAGTAGTCCATGCGGGTGGGCCCGACGATGCCGAGCCGCGACACGTCGCGCCCGGGGACGGCGAACGAGGTCGACACCACGGAGGTGTCGCCGAGCCCGAACGCGGCGTTCTCGCGGCCGATGCGCACGGCGATGCCCTCGTCGGCGGCCATCTCGCCGAAGAGCCGGAGGATGACGACCTGTTCCTCGATCGCCTCCATGACACCGAGGATGTTCCCGGCGAAGTCCTGCTCGGTGCGCACGAGGTTCGCCGCGCCGGCGACCACGAGCCGGTCGGACCGGACGATCTTCGCCTGGTCGGCGAGCGTCGCCGCAAGCGTGTGGAGCACCTCGGCGTGGGCGCGGTCGGCGTGCTCGGTCTCCGCGGACAGGGCCGTCGCGGCATCCGCCATGGTGAGGCCGGCGGCCACCTCGTTGAGCCGGTCGCGCAGCCGGGCGAGCGTGGACTCGTCGGCGGGCTGGTCGAGCTCGGCGAGGCGCTGCTCCACCTGGCCGCTGTCGGAGATGAGGATGCAGAGCACGCGCGTCGGCGCGAGCGAGACGAGCTCGACGTGCCGCACGCGGGCGCGGGCGAAGCTCGGGTACTGCACGACGGCGAGCTGGCGGGTCAGTTGCGAGACGAGGCGGACCGTTCGACCGAGCAGTTCGTCGAGGTCGTTCGACTCGCCGAGGAAGGTCTCGATGGCATGCCGCTGCGTGGCCGACAGCGGGCGGATGTCGGTCAGCTGGTCGACGAACACCCGGTAGCCCTTGTCGGTGGGGATGCGCCCGGACGACGTGTGCGGGGCCGCGATGAGCTCCTCCTCCTCGAGGAGGGCCATGTCGTTGCGGATGGTCGCCGCGGACACGCCGAACTGGTGGCGCTCGACGATCGTCTTCGAGCCGACGGGCTCGCGCGACTCGACGTAGTCCTGCACGATCGCGCGGAGGACCGCGAGACTGCGTTCGGAGACCATGACCCTCGCTTCCCTCGACCGATCGGACCCGGACGACGCGTGCTTGGCACTCCGCCCACGTGACTGCTAATCATATCGCGAGATTCAGGGTGCACACCGTTGCCGGGCGGTCCGCCGCGCCGATAGCGTGTGCATCGTCCCGTACCCCGCGTGGCCCCCCGGCCGCGGCACGTGCGCTTCCCCACATCGAAAGGCTCCCGACATGACCGACTCCAACCTCCCGCCGCAGGATCCGAACGCCGCACCGCAGCCGACTCCCGCGGCCCCGCTCTCGCACGAGCAGGACGTCCAGTGGGGCTCGTTCGCCCACCTCGGCGGCATCCTCGGCATCCTGCCGTCCCTCATCATCTGGCTCGTCTTCAAGGACCGCGGCTCGTTCACGAACACCGAGGGCAAGGAGGCGCTGAACTTCCAGATCACGCTGGTGCTCGCCACCGTGGCGCTCTGGGTGCTGACGACGATCATCACCGTCGTCACGTTCGGGTTCGGCGCACTCTTCGGCTTCCTCACCTACATCCCGTGGATCCTCGGCGTGATCTTCTCGATCATCGCCTTCATGACCGCGAAGGACGGCAACCACTACCGCTACCCGTTCGCCATCCGCCTCATCAAGTAGGTCGCCGGGCGGGCCTTCGACGCGCCGGTCGGGCATCCCTCGACCGGCGCGTCGGCGTATGCCAGCATGAGGGAACGTCCCCTGTCCGGGCGCGACCACAGAGGAGCACGCATCATGTCCGACGCACCACCTCCCACCCCGCCGACGCCGCCCGCAGGCGGCCCGCCGCCGCCCCCGCCCGGCGGCCCGACGCCGCCCCCGCCTCCCGGCGGCGGCGCCTACCAGCAGAACCAGCCGCTCAGCCCGGCCGACGAGAAGCTCTGGGCCACGCTGATCCACATCGGCGGCATCCTGTTCGGGTTCCTGCCCGCCCTGATCGGCTACCTCGTCCTGAAGGACAAGGGTCCCTTCATCCGCGAGCACACCGCGACGGCGCTGAACTTCCAGATCACGCTGCTGATCGCCTACGTCGTGGGCTCGATCCTCACGTTCGTGATCATCGGCATCTTCCTGCTGCTCGCGGCCTGGATCGCCGCGATCGTGTTCGGCATCATCGCCGCGATCAAGGCCAACAACGGCGAGTACTACGTGTACCCCGTCGCGATCAAGTTCGTGAGCTAGTCCTCGAGCAGGCGCCGCACGACGGCGTCAGCCAGCAACCGCCCTCGTCGGGTCAGCGCGAGCCGCCCGGCGAGGGCGGTTCGCGCGTCCACGAGCCCGTCGGCGATGAGGCCGGCGACCGCGTGCCGGCCGCCCGCGTGCAGGCTCGACACCTCGACGCCCTCCCTGATGCGCGTCGCGAGCAGGATGCGCTCGGTCTCGCGTGTCGCGTGGTCGAGCGCCTCGCGGCCGACCGCCGGCGAGACGCCCGCAGCCAGGCGCTCGGCGTAGGCCGCTGGGTGCTTCGCGTTCCACCAACGCACGCCGCCCACGTGGCTGTGCGCGCCGGGCCCGACACCCCACCAGTCGTCGCCCCGCCAGTACCCGAGGTTGTGCCGCGACCGGTGCGCGGCATCCGCCGCCCAGTTCGAGACCTCGTACCACTCGTAGCCGGCCTCGCCGAGCAGTTCGTCGGCGAGCTCGTACATGTCGGCCGCGAGGTCGTCGTCGACGGCCGGCAGTTCGCCGCGGCGGATCCGCCGGGCGAGCTTGGTGCCGTCCTCGATGATGAGCGCGTACGCGCTCACGTGGTCGGGGCGCTCGGCGAGCACGGCCCCGAGGCTGGCGCGCCAGTCCGCGAGCGATTCCCCCGGCGTGCCGTAGATCAGGTCGAGGCTGACGTCCAGGCCCGCCTCGCGCGCCCACCCCACGACGAGCGGGATCCGCGCCGGATCGTGGGTCCGGTCGAGCGCGGCGAGCACGTGCGGCTGAACCGACTGCATGCCGAACGACACCCGGGTGAACCCGCCGTCCGCGAGCCGCCGAAGGTCGTCCGCGTCGACCGAGTCCGGGTTGGCCTCGGTCGTCACTTCGGCGCCGTCCGCGATGCCGAACGCACCGCGCACCGCGCCCAGCATCCGGACGAGGTCGGCGGCGGGCAGCAGCGTCGGGGTCCCGCCGCCGAAGAACACCGTCGCGGCCGGGCGGTCCGGCGCGCCGGACGCCGCGAGCACGTCGCGCGCGAACCCGAGCTCGGCGGCGGCCTGGTCGGCGAAATCCTCCTGGCGCGCACCGCGCAGCTCACCCGACGTGTACGTGTTGAAGTCGCAGTACCCGCACCGCACGCGGCAGAACGGCACGTGCAGGTACACGCCGAACGCGCGGGACGCGGCATCCGTCGTCGCACTCGCCGGGAGCAGGCCGTCGGCCGGAGCCGGGTCGGCGATCGGGAGCGGCCCCGCCATCAGACGGGGAACGCGGGATGCAGCGCACGGAGCTCGCGCTTCGTGAGCTCCCGCCGACGCCGGCGCACGAGCGGGCCGAAGACGCGCCGCAGGCCGCCGTTCGGCTCGAACGCCGACCGGATCGTCAGCCAGACCGAGTCGTCGTCGCGGTGCTCGAGGATGAACGACTCCTCGCCGTTCTCCGAGGCGTCGCCGGTCGTCCCGTGGGCGAAGCCGATCCGATTCGGCTCGTCGACGACGTAGACGACGAGGACCGGGGTCGCGTGCGAGCGGAGCCGGCCGTGCCGCCTCAGCGTGGCGGTCATCCCGGCGCTGACGTACGGCGTGCCGTCGGGGCCGAACCGCTGCTCGACGCGCGCTGCGGGTTGCTCGGGGAGCGGCGCGCCGGTCTCGTCGTACGCGATGCCCGTGTACTGCGCGCCCGTGCCGGGCGAGGCATCCACCACGGTGAAGCCGGCGCCCTGCTGGATGCCCCAGGTCATGAGCGACTCGGCCGCCGCCTCGAAGCGCTCCCGGCCGGAGCCCAGCCGCACCGAGTCCTCGGCCGGCGTGAACCCCGCGGGCGGGTAGCGCAGAAGGTCGGGGTCGAGCGTCGCGCCGATCGCGCCGTAGGTCACCGACTGATCGGTGAACGTGCTGCGTCGAGTCATCCGAACATCGTACTTCGACGGCCCGCCACGGCCGGAATCGGCGCGGATCAGGCCCTGCCCGGGACGCCGCCGACGCGGCGTCGGCGGCACGGTCACGAGTCCGGCGTAGGCCCCACGTGCCCCTCATCCTCGCCTCCTCCTTCCCGATATCCCCGATCACGGAGTCGCGGAGGGACGTGTTGCCGCACCCCACCGCCCGGAGTAGCCTTCGGCCTGAGTCGAGACCGCCCGTGTCGAGGAGGTCCGCGTATGAGAACGACATCGTTCCGCTGTCGGATCGGGATCCACAAGTGGGTGCTCCACCGTGAGCCCGACACCGAGCCGTACTACGAGTGCGCTCGTTGCGCGAAGGTGCGGGTCGTCGAACTGACGATGATCGGAATGGGCGACGGCGGGATGCTCGGCTAGAACGCCGATCCTCGCCGAACGGCGGCAGCCTCGGGCCCAATCACGTCCTGCGCCTCGGGGTCCGTCCGGGTCCTACTTCTTGGCGTCCTTCTTCTCGGTCTCCCCGCTCAGGGCGGCGATGAACGCCTCCTGGGGCACCTCGACACGGCCGACCATCTTCATGCGCTTCTTGCCCTCCTTCTGCTTCTCGAGGAGCTTGCGCTTGCGCGTGATGTCACCGCCGTAGCACTTCGCGAGGACGTCCTTGCGGATGGCCCGGATCGACTCGCGCGCGATGATGCGCGCCCCGATCGCCGCCTGGATGGGCACCTCGAACTGCTGCCTCGGGATGAGCTCGCGAAGGCGCCCCGTCATCAGCACGCCGTACGCGTAGGCCTTGTCGCGGTGCACGATCGCGCTGAAGGCGTCGACCTGCTCGCCCTGGAGCAGGATGTCGACCTTCACGAGGTCGGCGGCCTGGTCGCCCGCGGGCTCGTAGTCGAGCGAGGCGTAGCCGGCGGTCTTCGACTTCAGGTTGTCGAAGAAGTCGAACACGATCTCGCCGAGCGGCATGTGGTACCGGATCTCGACCCGGTCCTCGCCGAGGTACTCCATGCCGAGGAGCGTGCCGCGGCGCGACTGGCAGAGCTCCATGATCGTGCCGACGTAGTCCTTGGGCGCCAGGATCGCGGCCTTCACGATCGGCTCGCGAACCTCGGCGATCTTGCCGCCGGTCGGGAACTCGCTCGGGTTCGTGACCGTGACGGTCTTCTTGTCCTCGGTGGTCACCTCGTAGACCACGGACGGCGCGGTCGCGATGATGTCGAGGTCGAACTCGCGGCGGAGCCGCTCGGTGACGATCTCGAGGTGGAGCAGGCCCAGGAACCCGCAGCGGAAGCCGAACCCGAGCGCGACCGACGTCTCGGGCTCGTAGACGAGCGCGGCATCCGAGAGCTTCAGCTTGTCGAGCGCCTCGCGGAGCTCGGGGTAGTCGCTGCCGTCGATCGGGTAGAGGCCGGAGAAGACCATCGGCAGAGGTTCGGTGTACCCGGCGAGCGGCTCGGCCGCCGACTTGGCGGAGGTCGTCACGGTGTCGCCCACCTTCGACTGGCGGACGTCCTTCACCCCGGTGATGAGGTAGCCCACCTCGCCGACGCCGAGGCCCTTCGTCGGGGTCGGCTCGGGCGCGCTCACCCCGATCTCGAGGATCTCGTGCGTGGCGCGCGTCGACATCATCTGGATGCGCTCGCGCGGGTTCAGCTGGCCGTCGACCATCCGGACGTAGGTGACGACGCCGCGGTAGCTGTCGTACACGGAGTCGAAGATCATCGCCCGCGCCGGGGCGTCCGCATCGCCCGTCGGCGCCGGGATGCGCTCGACGACCCGGTCGAGCAGGTCCTCCACGCCCATGCCGGTCTTGCCGGAGACGCGCAGCACGTCGTCGGGCGAACCGCCGATCAGGTCGGCGAGCTCGCGCGCGTACTTCTCGGGCTCGGCCGCCGGGAGGTCGATCTTGTTGAGCACGGGGATGATCTCGAGGTCGTTCTCGAGCGCGAGGTAGAGGTTCGCGAGCGTCTGCGCCTCGATGCCCTGCGCGGCGTCGACCAGCAGGATCGCACCCTCGCACGCGGCGAGCGAGCGCGAGACCTCGTAGCTGAAGTCGACGTGGCCGGGCGTGTCGATCATGTTGAGGGCGTACGACGTGTCGCCGACCTGCCAGGGCATGCGCACGGCCTGGCTCTTGATCGTGATGCCGCGCTCGCGCTCGATGTCCATGCGGTCGAGGTACTGGGCGCGCATGTCGCGGTCGGCGACGACGCCCGTGATGCCGAGCATGCGGTCGGCGAGCGTCGACTTGCCGTGGTCGATGTGCGCGATGATGCAGAAGTTGCGGATCAGCGCGGGATCGGTGGCGGCGGGCACCGGTGGGGCAGCGGCTCTCGGAGACATCCCGTCGATTCTCCCATGCGGGCGATCCCACTTTCGACGGATGCCGCCCGAGGGCCCCCGGACTACGCTGAATCGCACCATGACCGTGCTCGATGCCCCACTCGTCGGACGGGTCCAGCCGTCCGCACTGCGCCCCGTGTTCGTCTCGTTGCGGGTCGGACTCCACGTCCTCGTGGTCGGCCTGACGTTGTTCGTCCTCGCGCGCGCGGTGCTCGCCGGCGGCGAGCAGCTCGTCGCGATCTCGATCCTCTCGATCGCCTTCATCGGCGCGTACCTCGTGGGCGTGGTCACGGCGCACCAGGTCGTGACGCCGTGGATGCGCGCGGCCTGGCTCATCATGCTGCTGGGACTCTGGCTGGGGCTCAGCGCGCTGACCCCGGACGCGGCCTTCCTGGCGTTCCCGCTGTTCTTCCTCGAGCTGCACGTGCTCCCCGCGCGATGGGCGGTGCCGCTCGTCGCCGTCACCTTCGTACTCAGCGTGTGGAGCTCCACCTCGCAGCTCGGGTTCGAGGTCGGCAGCGTGCTCGGACCGCTCATCTCGGCGGGCGTCGCGGTGATCATCGGGCTCGGCTACCGCGCGATGGCGGTCGAGACGCGCGAACGGCAGTCACTCATCCTCGACCTGCTCGCCACGCGCGAGGAGCTCGCGGCGGCCAGCCGCGAGGCCGGCACGCTCGCGGAGCGCGAGCGCATCGCCCGTGAGATCCACGACACCGTGGCCCAGGGGCTGTCGAGCATCCAGATGCTGCTCCACGCCGCCGAGCGCGACGTCGCCGACACGAGCACGCGCGACAAGCTCCGCCTTGCCCGTGAGACGGCGGCCGAGAACCTCCAGGAGACGCGCCGCTTCATCCGCGAGCTCACGCCGCCGGCGCTCGACGAGCAGACCCTGCCGGGCGCGCTCCGCCGCCTCGCGGATGCCACGAACGAGCAGGCGCGCCAGGCGGGCTCGCGCACGCGCATCGCCTTCTCCTTGAGCGGCGACCCGGTCCCGCTCCCCATGTCGATCGAGGCCACGCTCCTGCGGCTCGCGCAGGGCTCGCTCTCGAACGTCGTCAAGCACGCCGATGCGGCGCGCGCCGAACTCACCCTCAGCTACCTCGGCGACGAGGTCGCGCTCGACGTCGTCGACGACGGCGTCGGCTTCGACCCGTCGGCGCTCGGGGGCGACGACGAATCCGTGCCGTCGTTCGGGCTCCGCGCCATCCGCCGCCGCGCCGAGAGCCTCGGCGGCACGGTCGACGTCGAGTCGACGCCCGGGGGCGGCACGGCGCTCTCGGTGCGGATCCCGGTGGTCCGGGCATGATCGGACTCCTGCTCAGCGACGACCATCCCGTGGTCCGGGCCGGCATGCGCGCGCTCCTCGAGGCCGAGGACGACCTCCACGTCGTGGGCGAGGCCGCGAGCGCAGAGGAGGCGGTCCGGCTCGCGGAGACCCCGGGGATCGACCTGGTCCTCATGGACCTCCAGTTCCCCGGAGCCCTCCAGGGCGTCGACGCGACGCGTCGGATCCGCTCGATGCCGAACGCCCCGCGCGTGCTGGTCCTCACGAACTACGACACCGATGCCGACATCCTCGGCGCCATCGAGGCCGGCGCGAGCGGCTACCTCCTGAAGGACGCCCCGCCCGGCGAACTCGTCGCGGCGATCCGCGCGGCGGCGGCCGGCGAGTCCGCGCTCGCCCCGACGGTCGCGTCCCGGCTCGACGAGTCGCAGCGCGCCGGAGACCAGCGCCTCACGGTGCGCGAGGCCGAGGTGCTCGCGCTCGTCGCCGCGGGTCGCACCAACCGGGAGATCGGCCAGGCGCTCTTCCTCAGCGAGGCGACGGTCAAGTCGCACCTCGTCCACATCTTCACCAAGCTCGGCGTCGGTTCCCGCACCGCGGCGGTCGCGCGCGCCCGCGAGCTCGGGGCGATCCGGGCGGGCTGAGCGATGCCGCGCGCCCGCGTCGTCCTCGTCCACGGCATCCGGACGTCGGCCACGATGTGGCGCGGGCAGGTGCTGCGGCTCGAGCGGCACGACCTCGAGGTGGTGCCCGTCGACCTTCCGGGCCACGGCGCGAGGCTCGGCGAGCCGTTCACCCTCGCCGACGCGCTCGACACCATCGGTGATGCGCTCGGCGACCCGGTGCCCGGCGTGCCGCGACTGCTCGTCGGACTGAGCCTCGGCGGGTACCTGTCGATCGAGTTCGCGGCGCGACATCCGCGGGGCCTCGAGGGACTCGTCGCCGCCTCGTGCGGCACCCGCCCGCGCGGGCCGGGGCTGCACGGCTACCTGCGCCTCGCCGACGCGATCGGCCGGCTGCCCGATCAGGGCCGGGGCCTCAACGACCGGATGGCACGCCTGTTCCTCTCCCCCGCCGCCGTCGACGACATCATCGCGGGCGGGGTCGCGCTCGACGTCATGCGCCCGGCCATCGGCGCGGTCGGCGAGCTCGACCTCGAGGCCTCGATCGCGGCCATCGAGGTGCCCATCTGGTTCGTCAACGGTCGCTACGACCACTTCCGGTTCGAGGAGCGGCGGATGCTCCGGGCCGCCGCCGACGGCCGGCTCGTGCACATCGAGGGTGCCACCCACCTCGTCAGCCTGGCCCGCCCGGAGGAGTTCACCGCGGCCGTGCTCGGCGCGGTCGCCGAACTCGAGCTCCGGGAGGTGCGACGCCGGTCGGCGGCAGCGAACCGCTGACCCGACGATGCCGCCCCGGTTCGCTTTGGTGCCGCACCGGCGTTGCTGGTATCGTTGCCTGTTGGCTTGCGTGTGGGTCCCACCCCGCACGATGCGCCGCGACGGCCCCTCTACCGATTGCGGCAACTCCGGTACCCGCAGAACACACGAAAGACGAACCACGTGGCAAACATCAAGTCGCAGATCAAGCGCATCCGCACCAACCTGAAGGCGCAGGAGCGCAACAAGGCCGTGAAGAGCGAGCTCAAGACCGTCATCACCGCCACCCGCAAGGCCGTCGCCGAGGGTGACAAGGAGAAGGCCACCGCCGCCCTCCGCGTCGCGACTCGCAAGCTCGACAAGGCCGTGAGCAAGGGCGTGATCCACAAGAACCAGGCCGCGAACCGCAAGTCGGCCATCGCGAAGCAGGTCGCCGCGCTCTGATCCGAGTGTCGTTCGAAGGCCCCGCACCGAGAGGTGCGGGGCCTTCGTCGTTCCCCGGGAGGTGCCTGGCGAGTCTCAGGCGAGGGCGCGGCCGCGCGCGGCGATGACGCCCACGAGCCGCTCGAGCGCGAAGACGGGATCGCGCTCGGCGCCCTTCACCGCGGCATCGGCCGCAGCCAGCGCCTGGATGGCGACGCCGAGGCCCTCATCGCTCCACCCGGCGAGGTCGCGACGTGCGCGATCCACCTGCCAGGGCGCGAGGCCGAGCGACGAGGCCGTCGCACCGCGCGACCCCGCGACCTTGGCCATGGTGCGGATCTTCATGGCGAACGCCGCGACGATCGGCACCGGGTCGGCGCCCGAGTCGAGGGCGTGCCGCAGGGCGATGAGGGCATCTCCGTGGCGCCCGGCGATCGCCGCATCGGCGACCTCGAACGCATTGGTCTCGACGCGCCCGCCGTAGTACCTGCGCACGGTGGCTTCGTCGATGTCGCCCGTGGCGTCGGCGATGAGCTGACGGCACGCAGCGGCGAGTTCGCCGAGGTCGTCGCTGAATGCGCCGACGAGCGCGCGCAGCGCGGCCGGGGCGATGCGTCGCCCAGCGAGGCGGAACTCGGCCGCGGCGAAGTCCTGCTTGTCGGCGTCGCGCTTGAGCTCGGCGCAGACGACCTCGATGCCGCCGCCCTCGCCCGCGCGGAGCGCGTCGAGCAGCTTCTTGCCGCGATTGCCGCCACGGTGGCGAAGGACCACCGTGGTGCCCTCGGCCGGGGCTGCGAGGTACTCCAGCGCGTCGAGCAGGAACTCGTCGCTCGACTTCTCGACGCCGGTGACCCGGATCAGCCGGGGCTCGCCGAACAGCGACGGGCTCGCGAGCGTGAGCAGGGTTCCGCGCGTGTACCCGTCGGCCTCGAGGTCGCTGACCTCGAGCGCCGGATCATCTGCGCGGAGCGTCTCGCGGAGCATCGTGAGCGTGCGCTCGGCGAGCACGTCTTCGCCGCCGGAGACGAGCACGATCGGCGCCGGCCGAGCCTCGCTCCACCCCAGCTGCGGGATCGCGGTCTTCGACCTGCCTGTGCCCGGACGTGCCGCCACGGCGCTCCCTTCCCTCGTGCCGGTCCAGTCTACGGAGCACCAGCGACACCGACGGCCCGCTCGGTCCACAGTTCGAACCCGCCGGGCACGGCCCGCAGCACCGCGGCCCCCGACGCGTCGCTCCGCACCGGCACCGTCCGCGCATTCTCGAGCAGCTCGAGCAGCGATCCCGTCGGGTGGCCGTAGCCGTTCTCCGCACCGACGCCGATGAGACCGACGGACGCCCCGAGCTCGCCGTAGAGTTCGGCGCTCTGGTCGGCGCTGCCGTGGTGGGCGACCTTCACGAGATCGACGCGGCCGACCTCCGTGGCACGCCGCATCGCGTCCTGCGCCGCGCCGCCGAGGTCGCCGAGGAACACCGCACCGAAGTCGGGCGTCACGAAGTGGATCACGACGCTCGCGTCGTTCCCCGGTGCGGCGTCCGGTCGGGGCCAGAGGACCCGCCACGCGGCGGCGCCGAGGGTTCCGTGCGCCCCGGCGACGACCTCGGCGTGCGTTGCGCCGCCGGCCACGAGCGGCTCGAGCGCGCGCGCCGATCGGGCGCCGTCGAGCGGCCCGTGCAGCACGCCGCCGACCTTCCCCGCGAGCGCGGCGGTACCCGCCACGTGGTCGGCGTCCCAGTGCGTGAGCACGACGAGGTCGATGCGATCGACGCCGGCGTCTCCCAGGCAGGCACCGAGCGCCTCGGCGTCGGGTCCGGCGTCGACGAGCATCACGGCGTCCCCGCTGCGCACGAGGACGGCGTCGCCCTGCCCGACGTCGCACTGCCACACATCCCAGTCGGCCGGGCGCGACGTGCTCGCGAGCAGCGGCGGGCCGGCGGCCAGTCCGAGCGGGACGCCGACGCTCAGGCAGAGCACCGCGACGGATGCGCCTCGCAACGCCCGTCTTCGGCGCGTCGCCGGTCGACGGTCGTCCAACGCGAGGAGGAGGCCCGCGCCGATCGCGGCCGCCGCGAGCATCGCACCGCTGATATCGGCCGGCCAGGGCACGCCGGCGATCGGCATGCGCTCGACGCCGCGCGCGAGCAGCGCGATCCACGCCGCGGGCACCCAGGCGACCTGGAGCGCGGCGAGGCCCACGGACGGCAGCACGGGCAGCAGGAGGCAGCCCAGCAGGCCCGCCATGGTCGCGATCGGGGCGGCGGGCGCTGCGAGGAGGTTCGCCGGAACGCCGTAGACGGGGATGACCGGCTCGAGGAGCACGAGGACCGGTTGGCACGCGAGTTGGGCGGCGAGTGGAATCGCCACGACGGTGGCGAGCGGCAGCGGCATCCACCTCGCGAGCACGGTCGCGAGCGGGCCCGACAGCAGGACGAGTCCGGCCGTCGCGCAGACGGACAGGGCGAATCCGGCATCGGCGGCGTACCACGGGTCGAGCGCGAGCAGCGCGACGACCGCGAGGCCGAGGGCCGGCATGCCGCCGGCGGCACGCGCGGTCGCGCAGGCCGTGAGC
The DNA here is from genome assembly GCF_042672355.1 of Agromyces binzhouensis. Lineage (NCBI taxonomy): Bacteria > Bacillati > Actinomycetota > Actinomycetes > Micrococcales > Microbacteriaceae > Agromyces > Agromyces binzhouensis. The sequence continues at coordinate 208,528 of NZ_JBHXVJ010000005.1, forward strand.
ACCACGAGCGCCATCGCGGACGCCCGCACGACGCTGGCCTCCGGAGTCACGAGCGCGACGAAGCCGGCGAGAGCGACGAGTGCCGCGACCACGCGACCGGCTCGCGGGAGGCCGGCGAGCCCGGCGACCCAGAAGGCCGCGGCCGTGATGATCGCGCAGTTCGCACCGGAGACCGCGGTCAGGTGCGTGAGCGAGGCGGTGGTCATGGCGGCCTGCAAGTCGTCGGAGACGCGCGACGTGTCGCCGATCGCGAGGCCCGGCACGAGCGCTCCGCCGTCGCCTCCGAGTCGGGCGGATGCCTCGGCCAGCCCGTCGCGCAGCGGATGCGTCCACGCGAGCCACGGCGGTGCCGGCCCGGTCTCCAGGATCCTCGACGCGGACAGCCGGCACGCTGCACGCGAGGACGGCGGCAGCTCCGCGAGCCGGCCCTCGACGACGACGGTCGAGCCGAAGCCCAGCTCGTCCCCGTCTCCGGGGAGCGACAGGTCGACTCGGATCGCGTCGACCTCGGTCCGGACGCCGTCGACGGTGAGTTCGACGAGCGTGCCGGCCGCGCGCCGTCTCGGCTCGTCCGACCAGGGCGTCGCGCTCGCCCGCCGAGGCGCCGCCTCCAACCGGACGCTCGCCACGACTTCCTCGCGCCCGGACGCCGCAGCCTCGACCTCGCCGGGCGTGCGCCGCTCCAGTGCCCCCCACGCCGAGGTCGCGACGAGGCCGGCGGCAGATGCCGCCAGCAGGAGCGCGGCCGCGGAACGGATGAGGACCGGTGCGGCCCGGTCGGTGCGGACGGCGCTCCGGCCCGCGCCCCTCCCGCTGCCGCGCGGGATCACCACGACACCGACGAGCGCGACTCCCGCGACGCCCCAGGCGACGACGGCGGTCGACCACGTCGGCACCCCGGCTCCGGGCGCGTTCGTCGCAATCCACGCAGCCGACCACGCCGTCACCGCCGGGGCGAGCAGTCGGAGGTCGTGCCCGGCACGCACTCAGAGGCTCACGAGGTCGACGAGCCCGGAGTAGACGGCATCGCCGATGCCCGCCACCTCCATCAGCTGCGAGACGTCGGTGAACGGCCCGTTCGACTCGCGCCAGTCGATGATCCGCTGCGCCAGCGCCGGCCCGATCCTCGGGAGCGTGTCGAGCGCGGCGGCGTCCGCCCCGTTGATGCTGACCCGGCCGCCGCTCCCGGCGAGGGTGCTCCCGTCGGCCGAGCCGGCGGCCGGCGGCGGCACCTCGCCCTCTCGCGGCACGACGAACTGCTCGCCGTCGACGAGCACGCGTGCGAGGTTCACGCCTCCCGGGTCGGCGTCGCCGACGAGGCCGCCCGCTGCGCCGATGGCGTCCACGACGCGAGCTCCGGCCCGGAGCTCGACGATGCCGGGCTCGGCGACCGCGCCGAGCACGTGCACCAGGATCGTCGGCATCGCGCCCGTCGCGCCGGTCGCGGGAGGATCCCCGTCCGCCCTCGCACCCGCACCGGGAGCGGCGCTGCCCGCACCGTCGGCCTCGACGCGCGCCACCTCGCCCTGCGAGCCCCCGCCGCCCGCGCCGAACGACAGCATCGCCGAGACCGCGACCGCGACGACGAACAGCACCACCGCCGCGCCGACGGCCACCCGCGACCGCGGGCGGGCGCGCGCGCCGTCCAGCCGGGCGAGCGGGTCGGGAGGTTCGACGGTCACGCCGCGACGCTACGACCCGGCGCGACCTCGGACTCCACGCGCGTCGGGCGCGCGAGGACCACCGTCGGACCGCCTCACTGTGGAGGACGGCTCGAACCGGCGGGACCTAGGGCGTGTCTCCGAATTCCTTTGACCAGAGTGTGTTGGCTCCAGGACGGCTCCGCCGCGGTAGGTGATCGCGAGTTTGTCGTATCGGCTGGCCAGGCCGCGCCATTGCTTGGTCGCGCTGAATCCGCGCTCGATCACGTTCCGGCCGCGGTAGTCGTCCGCGTCGAACCCGACCGGTCGTCCGCCTCGGCTGCCGCGCCGCTTCCTGTTGCGGGCCTGGTCGGCTGGTTCCCGGATCACTGCGACGATGCCCCGCTCGCTCAGGTGGCCGCGGATCGCGCGTGAGGAGTACGCCTTGTCGGCGCGGACCCGGTCCGGTCGGGATCTGGGCCGGCCGGGCCCGCGACGGGCGACCCTGAGCTGATCCATCAGGACCGGAAACATCGGCGCGTCGCCGGCCTGACCCGGCCCGACCATTACACCAACGGCAGCTCACGACCGTCGACGAGCTGGTGGATCTTCGTGCTCAACCCGCCGCGTGACCGGCCGATCCCGTGGTCAGCGGGTTCGCCGCGCAGATTCTTGTAGTTCGACAGGTCCCCCTGTGACGTGGCGCAGGTTCGTCGCATGCTGATGGGCGCGGTTGATCGTGGCGTCCACGCTGACCGCCCAAATGATCATCCCGGCGAAGTCGGCGTCGGCGAGCAGTTCCGCGTGGATGCGATCCCAGGTCCCGTCGCCGGAGTACCGTCGGTGCCGTTTCCACAACGTCTGCCACGGGCCGAACGAGGCCGGCACGTCCCGCCACGGTGAACCGACCCGGTACCGCCAGATGATGCCTTCGACGACTCGACGACTCGACGACTCGACGATCGTCGCGGAACGGGCGACCGCGTCGACCCGCTGAGGACGGCAGCAACGGCCGGATCCGGTCCCACTGGGCATCCGTCAGTCCAGAATCACGACGCACGGCGTCATTATTCCGGTTACTCCACTCGGACTCGCCTCGCTCGGCTCTCCTCGACTACCGCAACGGCGGCGCTCGTTGCGTGAATGTCATAGCGATCGAACTCGTCTTTGCATCGCTCTCGCGACCGGGCGCGGCAAGTGATCTGGTCGCATCTCAGTGCTGGCACTGAGATGCGACCGCGCCTCTGTCGTCATTGGAGTGGCGGCTGGCACGATGCGTTCTCGGCGGCCGGATGTCGCTGCGGATCGGTGACATGCCCGCCACGTTTGCTGAGGTGGCATTGTCATCGTGCCGCTGGATCGAACGGAACGAGGGAACGCCAATGCGTTCCAGGCTTACGGGTGTTTGCGCGGTAGCTGTCGCACTGACGATCGGAGTAGCACCTCCGGCCACGGCCGGGGAGAGCCCATCGGACATCGAGCACGTCATCGAGCAGGTTGCGCCCGAAGCACTAGAAGGCGTAGCGGTCGCCGCGACTCGAACAAGCGGCGAGGTCGCCGCGCACCTGACCGAGGCCCACTCCGAGGTGTCGGTGGTCGTTCCGATCGACCCCTCGGACGGGATTGTGGTCGAAGACGGCGACGGGGTCAGCTTGGCAGTCGGACTGCCGAACGCCGGCAACGCGGGCCACGCCGAAGCTGTGTCCCCCGGGATCGTGGCGTACGACAACGGGGACGCCTCGACCACGGTCCCCGTCATCAAGGAAGACGGTTCCGTTCAGATCATCACCGTCATTGACAGTGCTGATGCCCCGGCCGGTACGAGTACGAGGTGTCGGTACCGAAGGGCGGGGCGATGACGGTCCTCGACTCCGGCGCAGTCGTCATCGCCGATGCCAACGGCGACTTCATCGGAGGGTTTGCGCCAGCTTGGGCCCGAGACGCCACGGGGAACGCCGTCAGCACCCACTATGAGGTCGATGGGACATCGCTCATCCGGATCATCGAGCACAGCGCCGAGACCACATACCCCGTCGTCGCGGACCCATGGCTCGGGATCGCCCTCATCGACAAGGTCACCAAGACCTGGTACTCCGGGAAGGGTTATCGATACCACGTGTATCCCACGTGGTGGGGGCGTGGCGGTGCAGGCTGGGGTGCACGATGGGAGGCCTGGTCCGAGACCAAGAAGAAGGGTGTGCCGCAGACCAGCACCCTCGAGAACCAGTTCTACTGTCACTACGACTACCGCCCGGTGACGACGTTCAAGGACTCGTGGAACCTGGAGTCGTGGACCCCTGACAAGGGGTACGGGGGCTTCATGGCCAACCTCTGCAACTGATCGGGGGGTCAGGGATGTTCACAAGACGGGCGATCATCGGCTACTGGATTCTCGCCGCAGTCCTGGCGGCGACGACCATCGTGCTCGGCACCGCGGCGGGCTACCACGCGGATGACGTCGCCGGTGCCCCGGACGGCTCCGTTCCGACGAACGAAGTACTCCTCGGCTCGGTTTGGCCCTCGGCCGGCCTCACCGTGCTCGCCGTGCTCTGGGCCGTCACGGCGACGGTCCTCGGCGCTGTGAAGACCCGGCAGCGTGAACGGACTGATGGGAAGGGCTCGTAGAGCACAGTTCTCAGTTCATGCGCGGCACGGCGCCGCTCGTGTCAGGGTCGATCTCCCGACCCACTGCGGGAGATCGACCCTGCCCGTTTGGCCAGCAGGTACGACAGACTCGCGATCACCTACCGCGGTGGAGCCGTCCTGCGAGCCATCACCCTCTGAACCAACCGATTAGGAGATACGCCCTAGCCGCGCGTGGCGATGTTGACGAGCTTCGGCGCCCGCACGATCACGTTGACGATCTCGCGGTCGCCGACCGAGCGGGTCACCGCGGCCGAGGCGCGCGCGAGCGACTCGAGCTCGTCGGCGCCGATCTTCGGCGAGACCTCCAGGCGGTCGCGGACCTTGCCGTCGACCTGCACGATCGCCGTGACCGACTCCTCGACGAGGAGCGCGGGGTCGGCCTTGCGCCACGCCACGTTCGCGACCGTGGGCTCGTAGCCGAGCCGCTCCCACATGTCCTCCGCCGTGTAGGGCGCGAACAGGTCGAGGATCATCGCGGTGACCTCGGCGGCCTCGCGCACGGCCGCGTCACCGGCGCCGGGGCCGGAGTCGATCGCCTTGCGCGTCGCGTTCACGAGCTCCATGAGTCGCGCAACGATGACGTTGAACTTGAACGACTCGGCGAGGCCCGGGGCGTCGGCGAGCAGGCGGTGCGTGATGCGCCGGAGTGCCCGGTCGCCCGACTTCCACTCGACGTCGGGGCTCGAGGTGACCTCGCCCGAGATGCGCCAGGCGCGGGCCAGGAACTTCGCCGCTCCGACCGGCGAGACGTCGGCCCAATCGATGTCGTCCTCCGGCGGTCCGGCGAAGGCCATCGTGACGCGCAGCGCATCGGCGCCGTGCGCCGACAGTTCGGAGGCGAACTCGACCAGGTTGCCCTTCGACTTCGACATCTTGGTGCCGTCCATGATGACCATGCCCTGGTTGAGCAGCGACGTGAACGGCTCGGTGAACCCGAGGTAGCCGAGGTCGAAGAGCACCTTCGTCACGAAGCGCGAGTACAGCAGGTGCAGGATGGCGTGCTCGACGCCGCCGACGTACTGGTCGACCGGCATCCACTTCTCGGCCTCGGCCGGGTCGAAGGCGCGCGCGTCGTCGTTCGGGTTCAGGTAGCGCAGGTAGTACCAGGAGCTGTCGACGAACGTGTCCATCGTGTCCGAGTCGCGGCGCGCCTCGCGGCCGCACTGCGGGCAGGTCACGCGCGCCCACTCCTCGGCGGCGCCGAGCGGGCTCGCACCCTTCGGCGAGAGGTCGAGCCCCGCGGCATCCGGCAGCCGCACGGGCAGGTCGGCCTCGGGGACCGCGACCTCGCCGCAGTGCTCGCAGTGGATGATCGGGATCGGCGTGCCCCAGTAGCGCTGGCGGGAGATGAGCCAGTCGCGGAGGCGGTAGTTCTTCGCGGCACGGCCGACGCCGCGCTCCTCGAGGATCTCGATCGCGCGCCGGATCGCATTGGTCTTGCTCAGGCCGTTGAGCGGCCCGGAGTTCGTCAGGCGCCCCTCGCCGGCCAGCGCGACGCCCGTGCCCGCCGGGTCGAGCGTCGGCAGGTCGTCCATGGGCAGCGGCACGCCGTGCTCGTCGACCGGGATGACGGGGATGACGCCGGTCACCGGCGCGTTCGTGTCGACGACGACGCGGACCGGCAGCTCGAACGCGCGCGCGAAGTCGAGGTCGCGCTGGTCGTGCGCGGGCACGGCCATGATCGCGCCGTGGCCGTAGTCGGCGAGCACGTAGTCCGCCGCCCAGATCGGCAGGCGCTCGCCGTTGATCGGGTTGACCGCGTAGCGCTCCAGGAAGACGCCGGTCTTCGGGCGGTCGGTGGAGAGGCGGTCGATGTCGCTCTCGGCGCGCACCGACGCGAGGTACTCGTCGAAACGCGCTCGCACCTCCTCCGAGGCACCCGTCGCGAGTTCCTCGGCCAGCGCCGAGTCGGGCGCGACGACCATGAACGTCGCGCCGTAGAGCGTGTCGGGGCGCGTCGTGAACACCGTCACGGGCTGCTCGCGCCCCTCGATGGCGAAGTCGACGTCGGCGCCCGACGACCGGCCGATCCAGTTGCGCTGCATCGTGATGACCTTGGACGGCCACTTGCCCTCGAGCTGGTTGAGGTCGTCGAGCAGGCGGTCGGCGTAGTCGGTCACGCGGAAGTACCACTGCGTCAGCGCCTTCTTCGTGACGACGAAGCCGCAGCGCTCGCAGTGGCCGTCGACGACCTGCTCGTTCGCGAGCACGGTCTGGTCGTTGGGGCACCAGTTGACCTGGCCGTCCTTGCGGTACGCGATGCCCTTCTCGTACAGCTTGAGGAACAGCCACTGGTTCCACTTGTAGTACTCGGGGTCGCTGGTGTGGAGTTCACGCGTCCAGTCGAACGACGGCGCGTACTGCTTGAACGAGCGCTTCTGCTGCTCGATGTTCGCGTAGGTCCACGCCTTCGGGTCGGCGCCGCGCTTGATCGCCGCGTTCTCCGCGGGCAGGCCGAAGGAGTCCCAGCCGATCGGGTGCAGCACGTCGAAGCCCTGGTGACGCCAGTAGCGGGCGGCCGCGTCGCCGAAGCCGAACGCCTCGGCGTGGCCCATGTGCAGGTCGCCCGACGGGTACGGGAACATGTCGAGGATGTACTTGCGGGGGCGCGTGTCCCCCGGCTTCGCCGCGCGGAACGGCTCGAGCTCCTCCCACACCGGAAGCCACTTCGCCTGGATCGTCGCGAAGTCGTAGGTGCCTGCCTCGGTCTGGGGGGTGTCCTGCTCGTGTGCCACGTGACTCTCAATCGTGATGCGCGGGGGGCGGGCGAGTCGCCCGGGTGCGGGCGCGCGCGACGGGCGCCCGAGGATCAAGCCTACTCAATGCACGGAGTCGTGCGTCGGGCGTTCGCGGCCGGCGTCGTCGTCATCGCCTGCGTCCGGCGGGACCGCGGCGGGTCCGACCCATTCGCCCGGCGTCTCGCCGCCGAGCACGGCGATCAGGGCCCGCGCCTTCACCCGGGTCTCCTCGACCTCCTCGTCGGGGTCGGAAAGTGCGGTGATGCCGCCGCCGGTGCCGATCGACGCCCCGTCGGGCGTCAGCACGATCGAGCGGATCACCATGGCGAGGTCGGCCGTGCCGTCCACCCCGAGGCATCCGAACGCACCCGAGTACACGCCGCGCGGCCCGTGCTCGAGTCCGTGCAGGATCGTCATGGCCGACAGCTTCGGCGCTCCCGTCATCGATCCGGCGGGGAACGCCGAGCGGACGGCGTCGAGGGCGGTGAGCGGATGGCGCAGCCGCGCCGTGACCGTCGAGACGAGCTGGTGCACGTGGGCGTACTCCTCGACCACGAGCAGGTCCGGCACGCGGACCGAGCCGAGCTCGGCGATGCGGCCGAGGTCGTTGCGCATGAGGTCGACGATCATCAGGTTCTCGGCGCGCTCCTTCTCGCTGGCGTGGAGCTCGGCGCGGAGCGCGGCATCCGTCGTCGGATCGGCCGACCGAGGGCGCGTGCCCTTCATGGGCTTGGTGGCCACGGTGCCGTCCGGCGCGACCAGCAGGAACTGCTCGGGCGACGCGCTGAGGAGCGCCACCTCGTCGATGCGGACGAGACCGCCGTGGTGGCTGGGGCTCGAGGCGCGCAGCGCGAGGTAGGCGGCGACCGGATCGGGACGGACGTCGACGTCGACCCGGTTCGTGAGGCAGAGCTGGTAGGCGTCCCCGCGTGTGATCGCCGCCTGGCACTCCGCGATCAGGCGCCGGTACTCGCCCGGCTCGTGCCGCCAGCGGGTGCTCGCCGGCCGCGCATCCGGCGCCGGGCGCGAGTCGGGCCGGTCGACGGATGCCGCGGCGCCTTCGTTCGACGTTCCGATCCGCTCGATCGCCCGGGTCGTGCGCTCCACCCACTCGCTCGGCGCCGTGCTCCCGCGCGCATCGTCCTCCAGCCACTCCAACCGGACGGTCCGGCTGCCGTGGTCGAACACGATGACGCGATCAGCGAGGAAGAAGGCGACCTCGGGCGTCGAGGCGGCGGCCGCGGGCACGCCGAGCGTGCGCGCGCCGAACTCGTAGCCGAACCAGCCGTACCAGCCGACTGCGGCAGGGCCTCCGCCGGTGACCTGCGACGCGTCGACGTCGAGCTCGGCGGCGAGTGCCGAGTAGACCGCATCGGGATCGGCGTCGCCGTCGGCCAGCACGACCGGAGCGTCCTCCGCGGCGATGGCGATGACGCTCCGCCCGGTGGTCGCGTCGTCCCCGCCGTCCAGCCAGGCGACGCGCGACGCCGCGACCGCGAGGTCGAGGAACACGGCCTGCGGGTCGCGCCACCCGGGCAGCACCGTGCTGCGGATTCGTCGCGGCATCCCCTCAGCCTACGGCCGTGCCCCGCCCCGGGCGCACGCAGCGGGCGGGTGCCGTCGGCACCCGCCCGCCGTGTGATGCGCTCAGCGGATCAGGGCGTGTACTGGAGGATGTACAGCCCGCTGTCGCGGTCGGAGGCGAGCACGTACTGCTGGCCGTTCGGGTGGTCGTGCACCTCGACGCCCCAGAAGTTGTTGCCGCCGTCCTCGATGTAGTGGCCGAGCTCCTCGAACTGGCCGCCCTCGTAGCTCACGACGCGGAAGCCCGCGGCGTAGTACGAGATGTAGGCCAGGTCGTCATCGGGGTCGGTCGCGACCTCGTGGACCGAGAGGTCGCCGAAGCCCGACGCGTAGTCGGCGTCCTGGCTCTCGGGCACCCAGTACTGGTCGAGGTCCTCCATCGTCTCGGCGTCGTACAGGTGCACGTAGCCCCAGCCGTCGAAGACCGCCTGGATCGCGACGTCCTGCCCGAGGCCGCCGACCGGCGTCGGAACGGTCGTCCCCGCGCCGGAGGCGTCGCACGTGTAGTCGCCGGGCACGCCGCCCGTCAGGATCCGGAAGCCGTCGGTCCGCGAGACGAAGACCGCCGGGATCCCGGCATCGACGAGCATCGAGATGAGGGTGTCGCAGCCGTCGACGCCCGTGCGGTTGAAGACGACCGCACCCTCGTACCCCTTGGCCTCGGCGTTCTGCACCTTCACCGTGAAGTCGCACACGCCGCGCTCGATGACCGCGATCTCGCCGGGGCTCGCGGCCGGCACGCTCGCGGCATCGCAGGCGAGGCCCACGAAGCGGGTGTCGCCGGCGAGCGTCGTCTCGGTGTCGACCTGCGGCACGTCGGAGCCCTGGATCGCGGTGAACTCCGTGCCGTCCTCCATGGTCGCGATGACGCGGTACGGGTCGAAGTCCTCGTCCGTCGCGATGAAGAACTCGCGGTCGTTCGTGAACTCGGCCTGGTGGGCGTTGCCCTCGGGCGTCACGGTCTGGCCGAACAGGTCGCGCACCGGATCGGACGCCGCGAAGTCGGTGTCGCGGAGGAACACCGGGTTCGCCGGGTCGTCGACGTTCAGCAGCGCGTAGCCGCCGTCCCAGTACGAGACGAGCATGATCATCTCGCCGTCGATCTCCTCCACCACCATGTCGTGGAGGAAGACGGCGTCGCCGTGCACCTCGCCCGGGGCCTGCGCGGTCACCGAGTCGAGCGAGGTCTCGGAGACGAGCTTCGGCTTGGACGGGTTCGTGATGTCGAGGATGTCGATGTCGGTGTCCTCGAGGTCGTCGACCAGCACGGCGTACGCCTTGTCGCCGTCGGTCCACATGCGCACCGAGTGGGTCTCGTTGGCCTTCGTCTGCGCCTTGCCGGACACCTTCGTCGACGGGCCGGAGAAGGTGAAGTCGCCGGCGCCCTCGACGAGCATCTTCGGCTTCGTCGGGTCGGAGACGTCGACCAGGCTGATGCCGCCGATGCCGTGCGTGTCACCGGGACAGATCTCGTTCTGGTACGCGAGCACCTCGCCAGAGAAGTACTCCGTCTCCAGGTGGAGCACCTGCGAACCCTCGCCGCTGAACGTGCCGCGGTGGCTCGGGATCAGCGTGACCAGTTCGGGTGCCTCCGGGTCGGAGATGTCGACGATGTAGACGCCGCCGCGGTCGCACTCGGGCTCCCAGAACGCGGTGAGGTAGGCGTAGTTCCCGTAGGCGGACACGTCCGCGATGCGTCCGGGCTGCTCCTCGTCCCCGAAGAGGTCCAGGTTCGCGATCTTCGTGACATTCTCGCTCGAGGCGGGAAGGTGCCCCTCCTCCTCGCCGTGCTGCTGGTCGTGCGCGTGGTGCTGGTGGGTCTCCTTGCCGGAGTCCAGCACGCCGTCGTCGACCCAGGGGGTGTCGTCGTGGGCGAAGGCCGGTCCGGCACCGAGTGCGAGCGCCGCGATGGCGACGGCCGCGGTACCGGTGCGTAGTGCTCTCATGGGGGTGATGGCTCCTCTGCAATCGGGGTGGTGCGTCGATTGTTGGGAGTCAAGCATCGGACGGCCGGTACCACTAGGGGGTTCCCCGGACTGCGCAACGACCGTGCGCATCACGCACGAAATCGCCGCGGCGATCGGACCACGTCGTGTGCACCCGGCGGGGTGGGCCGCGCCTCGGGCGCTGCTCAGTCGGGCGCAGGAGGAGCGTCGGAGGGTCGCGTCATCCGAACCTCCCGATCGACGAGATCGTGCGGCGCGCCGATGTGCGACACGAGCACCACCGATCGATCACCGGCCGCGGCGAGCAGGTCGCGCAGGAGGGTGTCGGCCCGCTCCGGGTCGACGCTCGCCGTCGGTTCGTCGAGCACGAGCACGGGGAAGTCGGCGAGCATCGCCCGCGCGAGGGCGATGCGCTGCGCCTGGCCGCCCGAGACGAGCCCGCCGCGCTCCCCCACTCGCGCGTCGAGCCCGCCGCGCTCCTCGGCCCATGTCGCGAGGCCGACCCGATCGAGCACCGCCATCAGCTCGTCGTCGCCCGCCGTGTCGCGCGCGAACACCAGGTTCTGCCGGAGGTCCTCGTCGAACAGCCACGGTCGCTGTTCGACCAGGCCGACCACGCGTCGGACCTCCCGGGGGTCGAGGTCGCGCGCCTCGACGCCGTCGAGGCGATAGGACCCCCCGTACTCGAGGAAGCGGACGAGCACGTGCGCGAGCGTCGTCTTCCCGACCCCGGACGGTCCGGTCACGAGCACCCGCTCCCCCGGTGCGAGGTCGAAGTCGAACGGGTCGAGCGCGGACCGCGGGCGCGGCGGCGCGACGCCCGGTGCCGGGGCGTCCTCGTCCAGCGCAGGCCAGCGTGCGGTCACTGCACGGAGGGCGATGGCGGGCAGGTGGCGGCCGGAAGGCGATGGTCCTGCGGCGGCCTCGTGCGATTCGGCAGGCGCAACCGACGGGGCCGGCGCGTCCGGCGCGTCCGACCCGCCCGGGTCGCTCGGCGCAGCCGGCGGGGCGGGCAGCTCGGAGGGGATCGTGGCCGGCACGGCGTCCGCGACCCGTCGGGCGCTCGCGCGGACCACCCGGAGCGAGCCGACGGCGACGGGGATCGCCGCGGCGACCTCGGCGATCGCGAGCGGCACGAGGCAGAGCACCGCGAACGTGGGTCCGTCGATCCGCCCCCCGTCGAGGATCGGCTGGGCCGCGCCGAGGCTCGCCGCGGCCGCGAACGCGCCGACGGCGCTCATCGCCGCGGCGGCCAGCCCGACCGCGGACGCGCGGGCCCGCGTCGCGCGTTCGAGCCGCGCGCCGAGCCGCCGGATCCGCTCGCGCCCGGCGGCCGCCGCGTCGTAGGCGACCAGGACGTCGAGTGCCTGCACGTGCTCGACGATCGCACCCTGCAGCTCGCCGCGCAGCGGCGCGAGACGCTCGTCGGCACGAGCGGCGAGCAGCGACTGCGCGACGACGGCGGCGCCGACGCCCGACGCGATGACCGCGACGACGACGATCGCCGAGCTCGGCGCGAGCCAGACGAGCCCCGCGATCGCGGCGCCGAGCACGATCGTCGCACTCGCCAACGGCTGCACGATCCGGAGGCTCACGTTCTGCAGTTCGTCCACGTCGCCGACGAATCGGGAGAGCAGGTCTCCCCGACGGGACGCCACCAGGCCGTCGGGCGCGAGCGGGAGCATCCGCTCGAAGACGCCGACGCGGATCTCGGCGAGCTGGCGGAACGCCGCGTCGTGGCCGGCGAGCCGCTCGAGGTAGCGGAACACCGCACGCCCGATCGCGAACGCGCGGACCCCGACGACCCCGAGCGAGAGGAACAGGATGGGCGGCTGCTCCGCCGCCCTGGCGATGAGCCACGCGCTCGAGGCGAGCAGGGCGACGCTCGAGAGGCCCGCGAGCACGCCGAGGAGCACCGACGGCACGAGCCGTCGGACCGGCGGGACCGCCTGCCGCAGGACCGACCGGGAACGATCAGGCACGGATCGCCTCCCGGATCGCGATGACTCGGTCGGCGGCATCGGCGAGTGCGCCACGATGCGTTGCGACGACGACGATCCGACCGGAGCGCGCGAGATCCTCGAGCGCCGCCGCCATCGCCCGTTCGCGTCCGGCGTCGAGTGCCGACGTGGGCTCGTCGAGGAGGACGAGCGGCGCGTCGGTCGCGAGCGCTCGATGCACGGCGCGCGCGACCGCGACGCGCTGCGCCTGCCCGCCCGAGAGGCCGGCACCGGCCGGCCCGAGCTGCAGCCCCGGGTCGACGTCGACGCCCGCGACCGCGACCGCGCGGTCGAGCAGCGCCGGGTCGGCGTCCTCCGAGCCGAGGCGGATGTTCGCGGCGATCGTGCCCTCGACGAGCTGCGGCGCCTGCCCGGACCAGGCGACGAGCCGACGCGTCCCGGCCCCGAGTGGGAGTCCATCGAGCTCGAGCCGGCCGGTGCGGTCGGCGAACCCGAGCATCGCTGCGAGCAGCGACGACTTCCCGGAGCCGCTCGCGCCGGTCAGCGCGACGAGTTCGCCGCGCGCGGCGTCGAGGTCGAGCGGAGCGGTGACCGGCCGGCCGTCGCGCAGGACGACGAGGTCGCGGATGCGCAGGCCGTCCAGCGCTCCGGCCGTGGACGGATCGCGAGCGCCGGACGCCGAGGCGTCCGCCTGCCCGGCACGATCGTCGCGCACCGGCTCCTCGGTCTCGTCCGCGTCGAGCAGGTCGAGCGCATCGCGCGAGGCCTCGAGGCCGGCCGTGGCGGAGTGGAACGCGGCACCGACGTTCCGGATCGGGAGGAAGACGTCGGGCGCGAGGATCAGCACGAACAGTCCCGGAGCGAACGCCATGTCGCCCGCGACGAGCCGGAGCCCGATCGAGACGGCGACGAGCGCGACCGAGAGGCTCCCGGCCAACTCGAGCGTGAACCCCGAGAGGAACGTCACCCTGAGCACCTTCATGGTGCTCGAGCGGTACTCGTCGGTGACCGTGCGGATGCGACGGGACTGCCGTTCGGCGCGGCCGAAGACCATGAGCGTCGAGAGTCCGCCGAGCACTTCGAGGAACCCGCGGGAGAGGGCCTGCAGGCGGTCCCACTGTCGGCGCTGGACGACCTCGGTCGCCATGCCGATGAGCGCCATGAACACCGGGATGAGGGGCAGCACGATCACGAGGATCAGTCCGGAGACCCAGTCGGCGGTCCACGCCGCGACCACCAGCACCGGCGTCGCGATCGCCGTCAGCACGAGCTGCGGGAGGTAGCGCCCGAAGTACTCGTCGAGGGCGTCCAGGCCCGGCCCGAGGAGCGTCGCCGCCCGCGCGGTCGTGACCGACCGCCGGCCCGCCCGGTCCTCGAGCCGCCCGAGCAGCGCGTCGCGCAGTTCGGCCTTGACGCGCATGGCCCCGGCCGACCCGAGCCATTCCCACAGCCACCCCGTGAGCGCTCGAACGGATGCCGCGACCAGCATGACGACCGCGATCGTGCTCGCTCCGCCCGGCACTTCGCCCTCGATGAGGCCGACGACGAGCGTGGCGAGGGCCCATGCGAACGCGACCGTGGCACCCGCCTGGAGCAGCGCGAGCGCGCCGCCCGCGACCATGAAGCCACGGGCGGCGCGGGAACGCCGGAGCAGTCTGGGATCGAGCGGACGCACGTCAGTGCGCGGCGGCGTCGATCGTCTGACGGGTGACGCGCTTGCGGAAGACCCAGTAGGTCCAGCCCTGGTAGGCGAGGATCAGCGGCAGGAAGATCAGCGCCGTCCAGCTCATGACCGTCAGCGTGTAGGGCGTGCTCGACGCGTTCGCGATCGTCAGGCTGTTCGCCGGATCGTTGGATGCGGGCATGACGTCGGGGAACAGCGCGGCGAAGAGCGCGAACACGGCGGCGCCGATCGTCACCGCCATGAGCGTGAACGCGACCCGCTCCGCACCGCGCCCGTTCGCGAGCCACGAGCCGATGAGCGCGAGCGCGGCGACGGCCGCGAGCCCCCAGAACCAGGCCGTGCCGTGCGCGAATCCGGTCCAGGCCAGGAAGGTCGCGGCGACCACGACGGTGATGGCGCCGGCCCTCGCCGCGAGGCGCCGAGCGCGCTGCCGGATGTCCCCGTCCGTCTTCAGCGCGACGAATACCACGCCGTGCGTGAAGAACAGCATCAGCGTCGTGAGTCCGCCGAGCAGCGCGTACGGGTTCAGCAGGTCGAACAGCGTGCCCGTGTAGTTGTGGTCGGCGTCGAGCGCGACGCCCTGGACGATGTTCGCGAACGCGACGCCCCAGAGCAGCGCCGGCACGGCCGACCCGACGATGATCATCCAGTCGAAACGCCGCTTCCAGGCGGCCTCCGGCCGCTGGTGGCGGTACTCGAACGACACGCCGCGTGCGATCAGCGCCAGCAGGATGAGCAGCAGCGCGAGGTAGAACCCCGAGAAGAGCGTCGCGTACCACTCGGGGAACGCCGCGAACAGGGCGGCACCGGCGACGATGACCCACGTCTCGTTGAGGTCCCAGACCGGGCCGATGGTGTTGATGAGGACTCGGCGATCGGTGTCGTCCCTGCCGAGGAAGGGCAGCGACATCCCGACGCCGAAGTCGAACCCGTCGAGCACGAAGTAGCCGACGAAGAGGAAGGCGACGATCCAGAACCAGAGCACTGCGAGATCCATGTCCGTGTCCTCCTAGTAGACCGTTGCCGTGTGTTCGACCTTGCCCGTCTCGGGGTCGGGCGGGGCGATCTCGGGCGGCCCCTTCCGCACGGCCTGCACGATGAGCTTGACCTCGACCACGGCGAGGATGCCGTAGATGAGCGTGAACGCGACGAGCGAGATCAGCACGTCGAGGCCGGTGACGTTCGGCGAGACCGCCGACTCGGTGGGCAGGAGGCTGAAGACGATCCATGGCTGTCGACCCATCTCCGTGAACACCCAGCCGACGATCATGGCCGCGAGCGACAGCGGGAAGCTCCAGACCGCGACGGTCCAGATCCAGCGCTGCTTCGGCATGCGGCCCTTGCGGGTCAGCCAGAGCCCGACGACCGCGATCAGCACGTGCAGCATGCCGAGGCCGATCATCCAGCGGAACGCCCAGTAGGTGATCCAGATGATGGGCGCGTAGTCGCCGGGACCGTACAGCTCCGCGTACTGCGCCTGGAGGTCGTTGATGCCCTCGACGCACCCGTCGAACGAGTGCGTCGACAGCAGCGACAGCAGGTACGGCACGCGGATCGAGAACAGCTCGGTCGTGCCGTCGGGCGTACCGAGCGTGAACAGCGAGAACGAGGCGTCCGCCCCGCAGACGGTGTCGTAGGTCGCCTCGGCCGCCGCCATCTTCATGGGCTGCGTGGCGACCATCGCGAGGCTGAGCTGGTCTCCGAAGAAGGTGGTGAGCGCGCCGGAGATGAGCATGCCCCAGAGGCCGAACTTGAGGGCCGGTCGCATCGTGTCGAGGTGCTGGTTGCGCGCGAGGTGCCACGCGGCGGCGCTGATGATGAGGCCGGAGCTCACCATGAAGCAGGCCGCGATCGTGTGCGGGAACGCGGCCAGGGCGACCGGGTTCGTCAGCAGCGCCCAGATGTCGACGAGTTCGGCGCGACCGCGCTCGGCGTTCATCTCGTAGCCGACCGGGTTCTGCATGAACGCGTTGGCCGCGATGATGAAGTAGGCCGAGAGGATCGTGCCGATCGCCGTCGCCCAGATCGTGGCGAGGTGCAGCTTCTGGGGCAGCCGGTTCCAGCCGAAGATCCAGAGGCCGATGAACGTGGCCTCGAGGAAGAACGCGAGCAGGCCCTCGAGCGCGAGCGGGGCACCGAACACGTCGCCGACGAAGCGCGAGTACTCCGACCAGTTCATGCCGAACTGGAACTCCTGCACGATGCCCGTCACGACGCCCATGGCGAAGTTGATGAGGAAGATCGTTCCGAAGAACCGCGTGATCCGCAGGTACTCGACCTTGCCGGTGCGCACCCAGGCGGTCTGGAAGATCGCCGCCGAGGTCGCGAGCCCGATCGTGATCGGGACGAAGAGGAAGTGGTAGACCGTGGTGAGACCGAACTGCCACCTGGCGAGCAGGAGCGGATCGAGCAACTCGTTCACGCGGGGGCCCCTTTCATGGGAACGATCGTCGACGCGATTCTTCTACAGAGCGTAGAGCATGTTTTCTACACGACGTAGAACCTTTGGGCTCTTGCGCGGTATCCTCGACCTATGGCAGGTCTCGGCGAGCTGGAGCGCTCCGTGATGGAACAGCTCTGGATGGGCGATTCGGCGCTCACCGCGAACGAGGTCCGCGACCGGCTCGCCGCGGCATCCGCGCCCGGTCGCGCCCCGGCGACGACCACGGTGCTGACCGTCCTCTCGCGCCTCGAGCGCAAGGGGTTCGTGGGGCGCAGCCGCGACACGCGCCCGCACCGGTACTCGGCGCTCCTCTCGCGCGCCGAGCACACGGCCGAGCTCATGCACGAGGTGCTCTCCGCCTCGTCCGACCGCGACGCCGCGCTCGCGCGGTTCGTCGGAACCGTGAGCGCCGGAGAGGCGAACACGCTGCGTCGCCTGCTCGACGACCTGGTCCGCCACTGACGTGATCGCCGCCGCCGTGGCGCTCGGCGCCCTCGCCCTCGCCCTCGCGTGGCCGGTGCCCGTCGCCCTCTCCCGTGCGGATTGGCCCGCCCGCTCCCCCGCGACCGCGCTCGTGCTCTGGCAGGGCATCGCGCTCGGCGGCGGCCTGTCGATGATCGGCGCACTGTTGGCCTTCGGCGCGTCGCCGGCCGGCTCGCTCTCCGGCGCTGCGGACGCGCTGATCCCGGTGATCGCCGCCGGACCGATCCTCGAGGGCTTCGGCGTCGTGCACCTCGCCGCGCTCACGCTCGCCGTGGGCCTGGCCGTCCACCTCGCCCTCAACCTCGCCACGACGGCCGTGCGTGCCGAGCGCGCCCGGCGACGCCAGCACCGGCTCATCGACCTCCTCGCGAGCCCCGCCAGCGCGTCGACCGGTGCGCGGGTGCTCGCGCACCCGGTCCCGGCCGCCTACTGCGTACCCGGCCTGCGGACGGCCACCGTCATCACCGACGGCCTCGTCGACCTCCTCGACGACGACGAGCTCCGCGCCGTCGTCGGCCACGAGCGCGCGCACCTCGACCAGCTGCACCACCTCGTCCTGCTCGCCTTCCGGGCCTGGCACGCGGCGCTCCCCTGGTTCCCCATCGCGAACCGCGCCGAGCGGTCCGTCGCGATGCTCACCGAGATGCTCGCCGACGACGCGCCCCGACGACGGGTCGGCGTCGAGCCGCTGCGGACGGCCCTGCTCCGGGTCGGCAGCTCCGGCGCATCGGCGGCCTACTCGGACTCGCCGACCGCGTCGGCCGCCTCCGACGAACGCGTGCTCGAACGCCGGCTCGCGCGACTCGAGGCCGACCTCCATCCCCTCGACCCGCGAGCGAGGAGCGCGACGTGGCTGCTCGCGACGGCGATCGTCGCGGTCCCCGTGTGCGTCCTCGCCGCGATCGCCGCCTGACACCGATCGGCGCGAGCGCCTAGGCTCTGAATCGTGAACGAGCTGCTCGACGGCATCCTCGAGACGGTGCAGAGCGTCGACCCGATCGTCCGCACGCTGCTCGCCGGCATCGGCATCATGCTCGAGACCTCCGTGCTCATCGGCCTCATCGTCCCGGGCGACACGATCGTCATCGTCGCAGCGACCGGGGTCGAGGGTCCGGTCGAGTTCGTCGCGCTCGCGGTCGCGGTGATCGTCGGCGCCCTGATCGGCGAGAGCATCGGATTCGCGCTGGGCCGCTGGTTCGGGCCGCACATCCAGCACTCGCGCCTCGGCCGCCGCATCGGCGAGCACAACTGGCACCGCGCGCAGCGCTACCTGGCGCGGCGCGGCGGCCCCGCCGTCTTCATCTCCCGGTTCCTGCCGGTCCTGCACTCGCTCGTCCCGCTGACCGTCGGCATGAGCGACATGTCCTACCGGCGCTTCATGGCGTGGACCACGCCCGCGTGCATCATCTGGTCGTTCGCCTACGTCGGCGTCGGCTCGGCCGCCGCGGGCGGCTATCGCGAACTGAGCGACAACCTCCACTGGGCGGGGTACCTCTTCGTCGGCGTCATCGTCCTCTTCCTCGTGCTGGCCTGGCTCGGCAAGAAGATCCTGCTCCGCATCGAGGCGCGTCACATGACGGATGCCGCCGAGTCGGCCGTGCACCCCGCGATCCCGCCGCACATCGCGCCGACCGACGCGGCGAAGGGGCCGGCGGCCGAAGCCGCCGACCCCTCGCGCGAGGATTCCGCCTCCTAGAAGAGCGACTGCTCCGCGAGCCAGTCGCTCGCGATCTGCTCGGCGGACTGCTGCTCGTTGACGCTCAACGCGTTGAGCGCCACGAGGTCCTCGGCGGTCAGCGCAGCGCTCACCGTGTCGATGATCTCGGCGATCTCGTCGGTGACCTTGTCGCTCACGACGGGCACGACGTTCGAGGCCAGGAAGAGACCTTCCGGGTCCTCGAGCGTCACGAGGTCGTTCGCGGCGATGTTCGGGTCGGCGCTGTAGATGTTCACCATCTGCACCTGGTCGTCGACGAGCGCCTTGAGGGTGAGCGGCCCGCCGCTGTCCTCGATCGGAGTGAACGCCACCTCGACGCCGTACACCGACTGCAGCCCCTCGGGCCCGTACGGGCGCGTCTCGAGCTCGGAGTTCCCGCCGAGCGTGATCGGCGTCGAGACGTCCTTCAGGTCGGCGAGGCTCGTGACCCCGTTCTCGTCGGAGAACGTCCGGGTGACGTTGTACGAGTCCTGGTCGGTCGCAGGCGACTGCTCGAGCACGCGCAGCCCGTCGGGCAGCGACGTCGAGAGCTCCGCGTAGACGTCGTCACTCGTCGTCGCGGTGGTGTCGGGCACGTAGTACTGGAGGAGGTTGCCCGTGTACTCGGGGAAGACGTCGATCGCGCCGGACTCGATCTCCGGGATGTACACCTCGCGCTGGCCGATCCGGAACTGCCGGTCGACCGTGTAGCCGTTCTCCTCGAGCGCCTGGGCGTAGAGCTCGGCGATGATCTCGTTGGAGTAGTAGTCCTGCGAGCCGACGACGATGGTCTCGCTCGTCGCGTCGCCGCCATCCGATCCGCTGTCGAGCGGATCGCCCGATGCGCACCCTGCCAGGGCCACTGTCGCCCCGACCGCGACCGCTGCGAGCGCAACGAGCCGGCCTTTTCCTGCTGTGATCATTCCTGGTTCCCTTCGGTGTTGGGTCGCCCCACGATCGCTCGGGACCGGGTCGGTCCCGAGCGGAGCTCTGCAGTCCGCGTCGCGCGGACTCCTGCCGGGACGACGACGCGCTGCGTGAGCGCGAAGCATCCGTCGATGACGAGTGCGAGCAGGATCACGAGGATCGAGCCGCCCAGCATCTCGCCGTAGTCGCGGGTCTTCAGCCCCGAGAAGATGAAACGACCGAGGCCCTCGTCGGCGATGTAGGCCGCGAGGGTCGCGGTCGCGATGATCTGGAGGGTCGCGGACCGGATGCCGCCCACGACGATCGGCATCCCCAACGGAAGCTCGACCTTGCCGACCACCTGGAGTTCGCGCATCCCCATCGCCCGGGCCGCATCGATGGTGCGCCGGTCGACCGACTCGAAGCCGGCGTACGCGCCGGCGAGGAGCGGCGGGATGGCGAGGATGACGAGCGCGATCACCGGCGCGGCGAGACCGATCCCGATCCAGGTGCCGAAGAGCGTCAGCACGCCGAGCGTCGGCAGTGCGCGGAGACCGCCCGAGACCATGACCGCGGGCTCGCGCCCGCGACCGGTGTGGCCGACGAGGGCGCCGAGCGGCAGCGCGATGGCGGAGGCGATGACGAGCACGACCGCCGAGACCCACAGGTGCTCGGCGATCCGCTGCGGGATGCTCCCGGGCCCGGTCCAGTTCGCCGGGTCGGCGAGCCAGGCGAACGCGTCGAGGAAGAGGTTCACGCGGTCTCCTCCCGGACACGTCGCGCCGCAGCGGCCCGGCCGTTGCTCGACCTGCGGCGCGTCCACGGCATCAGGACGCGACCGAGCAGCACGCTGAGCGCGTCGAGCCCCAATGCCAGCACGATCGTCGCCACGATGCCGGTGATGATCTCGACCTGGATGCCGCGCTGGAATCCGTCGGTGAAGAGGCTCCCCAGGCTCGGCACGCCGATCACCGCACCGACCGTCGCCAGGCTCACGGTGCTCACGATCACGACGCGGAGGCCCGAGAGCAGCACGGGCCCCGCGAGGGGCAGCTCGACGCCCCAGAACCGCCCGGCCGCGGAGTAGCCCACCGCGGTCGCCGACTGCCGGATGTCGCGCTCGACCGAGTCGAAGGCGTCGGCCGACGTGCGCACGATCACCGCGACGCCGTAGAGCGTGAGCGCGATGACGAGGTTCACCGGGGATCGCAGACTGAGGCCGGTGAACGCCGGCAGGGCGATGAACAGCGCGAGCGACGGGATGGCGTAGAGGAGCCCGCAGATCGACAGGAGGACGCCCCGCGACCACCGGTACCGGTGCGCGAGCCACCCGATCGGCACGGAGACCACGAAGCTCAGTATGATCGCCGGCACCGACAACGCGAGGTGCACGAGCATGAGCTCTCCGACGAGGTCGAGGTTCGACCAGAGCCAGTTCACGAGGCCAGGACTCCCGCCGCCCTGCCGTCCGCATCCACGACCACACGGCGCCCCTCGACCTCGGTGACGTGCAGCGCGCGCTTGCCGCGATCGGCGCCCACGAAGTCGGCGACGAACGAGTCCGCCGGGTGCGCGAGGATCTCCGCCGGCGATGCGGCCTGGGAGATCAGCCCGCCCTGCTGCATGATCACGACCTGGTCACCGAGGAGGAAGGCCTCGTCGATGTCGTGCGTGACGAAGACCACGGTCTTGCCGAGCTCGCCCTGGAGCCTGAGGAGCTCCTGCTGCAGCTCGGAGCGCACGATCGGGTCGACCGCCCCGAACGGCTCGTCCATCAGGAGGATGTTCGGGTCGACGGCGAGCCCGCGGGCGACGCCGACGCGCTGCTGCTGTCCACCGGAGAGCTGCGCGGGGTACCTGTCGGCCAGGGACCGGTCGAGCCCGACCGTGTCGAGCAGCTCGAGGGCGTGCGCACGCGCGGATCGCCGCGACTCGCCGCGCAGCAGGGGCACCGTGGCGACGTTGTCGACGACCTTCCGGTGCGGCAGCAGCCCGGAGTTCTGCATCACGTAGCCGATGCCGCGCCGGAGCTTCACCGGGTCGACCGTGGCGACATCCGTCCCGTCGATCAGGACCTGTCCGCCAGTCGGGTCGACCATGCGGTTGATCATGCGCAGGAGGGTCGTCTTGCCGGAGCCCGATGATCCGACGAGCACGGTCGTCTTGTGCGGGGGGATCACGATGTCGACGTCGCGGACCGCGACCGTGCCGTCGGGGAACTGCTTGGTGACGCCGCGGAACTCGATCATGCTGCCCCTCACGTCGTGGCTGGCGCCGACCGGCGCCTCGTCACCAAGCCAAACACCTCGGAAGCGGCGGGGCAACGGGGGTCGATGCGGTTCGCCGCGGATCGTCAGGCTGCGGACGAGGCGGCGAGACGATCGGTCAAGTGCCGATCGAGGTAGCCGCGCACGACGTGGCGGGCCTCGTCGAGGTATCGCTGGTCGCCGGCGGCGTCGCGGACGAACGCCCGGTGGATGAGCGTGGCGCCGATCTCCAGCGCGACGCCGAGCCGCAACCGGACCTCGGAGTCGTCGATCACGCCGAAGTCGTGCTCGAGGAGCTTCGCGACGCGGTGGGCGATCTCGGGCTCGCCGTCGAGGTCGGAGGCCTCGCGCGGTGCGGAGTAGACGACGCTGAAGCCCGGCTCGTCGCGGTACAGGGCGATGCAGACGTCGAGCGCGACGTCGATCACGTCCCACCAGGCGTCGAGTTCCGCGCTCTCCATCGATTCGGCGAGTCGTTCGCGATAGCGGCGGACGCTGCGCTCCCGGAGTGCATGGAGGACGGCGACGCGATCGGGGAAGTACCGGTACACGGTGCCGATCGACGCGCCGGCGCGCTCGGCGACCATCTGCGTGGTCAGCCGCTCGAATCCGAGCTCGTCGACGATCTCGGCGGCGGCGTCCAGCAGCGCGTCGAGCCGCTGGGAGCTGCGTCGCTGCGTGGGCTCGGTTCGCACCGAGCGCCGCCGCCCGTGATCGCCCCCCAGGATCAGGTCGATGTTCGGCACGGGTCCTCCTTGTTCGCCGGACCACTCTACCCGGCTCCGAGCGGAAGTCCCGCCTTCGGGGCGCGGCGGGTTTCGCTCCAGCGTGCGGGTCCATGAAAGACTGATGGGATGCCGGTGAGTTCCCCCGACCCGGCCGGTCCCCGGCAACGGCCGGCCCGGCATGGTGCCGCGCGCGCCGAGGATTGGATCCACGAGGTGCGCGAACGGTGGGCGAGGAGCCGTGGCAACGTCCCGACGGTCGTGCCCTACACGGGTTACGGCTCGACCGAGTGGGTCCGCGTGTTCTGCCGCGTACTGCTCTCGAAGCCGATCCGGGCCGACGAGACCTCGAAGCGCCGTCGGCGCCGTCGCGAACAGGGCATCCGCGGGTGGCGGAGCTTCACGAGCGTGCCGGTCGGCGACGTGCCGGTCACGATCGAGGTCGGCGGCGAGCGCTTCGAGGTGCTCTCGGATCGCGGCGGCGTGGTCGACACGAAGATCCCGGTGCACCTCGAGCCGGGGTGGAACCACGTGGTGATCAGCACCCACGGCGCGGAATCGGTCGACGCCCCCATCCGCGTCGTCGGACCCGACGTCGACTTCGGCATCATCTCCGACGTCGACGACACCGTCATGGTGACGGCGCTCCCCCGGCCCTTCGTGGCGGCATGGAACACCTTCGTGCTCGACGAGCACGCCCGCAGCCCCACTCCGGGCATGGCGGTCCTCTACGAGCGCCTGGCGCGCCGCCATCCGGGGTCCCCCGTGATCTACCTGTCCACCGGCGCGTGGAACGTCGCACCCACCCTGACTCGGTTCCTGTCGCGCAACCTCTACCCGGCGGGTCCGATCCTGCTCACCGACTGGGGTCCGACGCACGACCGGTGGTTCCGGAGCGGGCGCGAGCACAAGATCGACAACCTGCGTCGCCTCGCCGAGGAGTTCCCCGATGTCCGCTGGCTCATGATCGGCGACGACGGCCAGCACGACGAGGAGCTCTACGCGGCGTTCGCCCGCCAGCATCCCGAGAACGTCGCGGCGATCGCCATCCGCGAGCTCTCGCCCGGCGAGGCCGTCCTCGCCGGCGGACGCTCGAAGTCGGAGCAGCACGGCGCCGACGTGCCGTGGGTGTCCGCGAGCGACGGCGCGACGCTCGCCGACCGGCTCTCCGGCATCGGCATGCTCTGAGGCGCCCTCGCACGGGCCCGCCCGATCACCACGCCTCGAGGCCACCGCGTTCGCGGTCCGCTCGGGTGGTCAGGCGACGGATGCCGCGGCCCGACGCTCGCGCCGGATCCGCTCGAGTCCCCGATTGACCTCGCGCGCCCACGCCGGTCCGCGGTAGGCGAACGCGGAGTAGCCCTGGACGAGCGTCGCGCCGGCGTCGAGCCGTTCCTGGACGTCCTCGGGGGTCTCGACGCCGCCCACCGACACCACGCAGAGCTCGGCGGGCACGTGCTCGCGGATGAGCTTCAGCACGGCGAGTGAGCGCGCCGCGAGCGGCGCCCCGGAGAGCCCGCCCGCGCCGATCGCCTCGACCTCCGCGGCGGGAGTGACGAGCCCTGCCCGCGAGATCGTGGTGTTCGTGGCGATGATGCCGTCGAGGCCGAGGCGGACCACGAGGTCGCAGATCCGCCCGACCTCGGCGTCGTCGAGGTCGGGCGCGATCTTCACTAGGAGCGGCGTCCGCCCCGCCGCCGCGCGGACGGCTTCGAGCAGCGGTGCGAGCGCATCGAGCTCCTGCAGTCCGCGGAGACCCGGCGTGTTCGGCGAGCTGACGTTCACGACGAGGTAGTCGGCGTGCGGTGCGAGCACCTTCGTGCTCCGCACGTAGTCCTCGGTGGCGCGCTCGACGGGCGTGACCCGGCTCTTGCC
Source organism: Agromyces binzhouensis (assembly GCF_042672355.1). Classification (NCBI taxonomy): domain Bacteria; kingdom Bacillati; phylum Actinomycetota; class Actinomycetes; order Micrococcales; family Microbacteriaceae; genus Agromyces; species Agromyces binzhouensis. Next base: position 233,122 of record NZ_JBHXVJ010000005.1, read on the forward strand.
GATGTTCACGCCGAGCACGGGTCGGTGCCGGCGGCGCGACAGCCGCGAGATGCGGCCGGCCGCGGCATCCGCACCGCCGTTGTTGAATCCCATGCGGTTGACCAGGGCGCGGTCCGCGATCAGGCGGAACAGCCGGGGCCGCTCGTTGCCGGGCTGCGGCAGTGCCGTGATCGTGCCGACCTCGACGTGGCCGAATCCGAGGTTCCCGAGGCCCACGACGGCGAGGGCGTCCTTGTCGAACCCGGCGGCGACTCCGAACGGCGAGGGGAACCGCAGGCCGAGCGCCTCGACCGCGAGTTCGGGCGCGGGCCCGGTGACGCGCTCCACCAGGCGGCCGATGCCGAGCACGGGGAGGGCGCGGATCACGCCGAACGCGAGGTGGTGGGCGCGCTCGGGGTCCATGCGCGAGAAGCCGAGGGAGAAGAGGAGACGATACATGCCTGGATCAGGCTACCGGAGCGGCGTCGAACCGCCCGACGCGACCGTCACTCGGCAGGTCGGGCCGGCAGCCGTCCGTGCTCCTCGCGGAGCGCCTCGATCGCCGACTCGAAGTCGTCGAGCGATTCGAAGGCCTGGTACACGCTCGCGAAGCGCAGGTACGCGACCTCGTCCAGCTCGCGGAGCGGGGGGAGGATGGCCAGGCCGATGTCGTTCGCCTCGATCTGGGACGCGCCCGTCGACCGGATCGTCTCCTCGACCTTCTGGGCGAGCACCGCCAGGTCGGAGTCGGTGACCGGCCGGCCCTGGCAGGCCTTCTTCACGCCCAGCACGACCTTCTCGCGGCTGAACGGCTCGATCACGCCCGACCGCTTGATGACCGCGAGGCTCGCCGTCTCGGTCGTCGAGAACCGGCGGCCGCACTCCGGGCACTGGCGTCGACGTCGGATCGAGAGTCCGTCATCGCTCGTCCTCGAGTCGATCACGCGGGAATCGGGGTGGCGGCAGAAGGGGCAGTACATGGTGCTCCCAGCGTAGCGTCGGGATCAGCGGCGCTCGCCGAAGCGGGCGGTCACCGCTTCGCCGTGCGCGGGGAGGTCCTCCTCCTCGGACAGCGTCGCGATGACGGGCGCGACCTCGCGGAGCGCTTCCTCGTCGTACCGCACGACCTGCTGCGGCCGCAGGAAGGTCGCCGCGGACAGCCCGGCGGCGTGCCGCGACTGGCCGCCCGTCGGCAGCACGTGGTTCGAGCCCGCGGCGTAGTCGCCGAGGCTCACCGGCGAGTACGGGCCGATGAAGATGGCCCCGGCGTTCTCGATGCCCGCGAGGACCGCGTCAGCGTCCCGCACCTGGATCTCCAGGTGCTCGGCGCCGAACGCGTTCGCGAAGTCCGCCGCCTGCTCGAGGTCGTCGACCAGCACGACCGCCGACTGGGCGCCGTCGAGCGCGGCGCGGATCCGCTCCGAGTGGCGGGTCTCGGTCGCGCGCACGACGAGCCGCTCGAGCACGCGCTCGGCGAACTCGGCCGAGTCGGTCACGAGGACGGCCGCGGCGAGTTCGTCGTGCTCGGCCTGGCTCACGAGGTCGGATGCCACGAAGTCGGCGTCGGCCGCATCGTCGGCGATGACGAGGATGTCGGTGGGGCCCGCCTCGGCGTCGATGCCCGTGACGCCCTGCACGACGCGCTTGGCCGCTGCGACGAAGACGTTCCCGGGTCCGGTGACGCGCTGCACGGGCTCGAGCCCGAGGTCGGGAACGCCGTAGGCGAAGGCGCCGATGGCGCCGGCGCCGCCCATGGCGTAGACCTCGTCGATGCCGAGGAGCGCCGCGACGCCGGCGATCGTCGGGTGGATGCGGCCGTCGTGCGCCGCCTGGGCCGGTGAGGCGAGCGCGATCGATCGGACGCCCGCGACCTGGGCGGGCACCACGTTCATCACGACGCTCGAGGGGTAGACGGCCTTGCCGCCGGGCACGTAGAGCCCGACGCGGCCGACCGGCTGCCACCGCTGCTCGACGACGGCTCCGGTCGCGAGCACGGTCCGCTCGGGTGCCGGCACCTGCGCCGCGCTCGCGGCGCGCACCCGTTCGATCGTGGACTCGACGGCGCGACGCACGTCGGGACGCAGCGCGTCGCGCGCGGCGGCGAGCTCGTCGGCGCGCACGCGGACCGACCTGGGGCGCACGCGGTCGAACCGCTCGGCCTGGTCGAGCAGCGCGGCCTCGCCGCGGGCGCGCACGTCGTCGATCAGGGCGCGGGCGGGCTCGAGCGCGGCGGCGACGTCGGTCGCCGCACGCGGAACGAGGGCGAGCAGTTCTGACGGTGTCGGACGGGTGCCTCGGAGGTCGATCGTGCGTAGCATGGCCCGCTCAGCCTAGCGAGCCGTGCGGAAGGGCCGCTGGGAGCGACGTCACGCGAGGCAGTTCGGGCCCAGCAGGCTCTTCAGCTCGCCGTAGAAGTCGGCGCTCACCGCGACCGGGTACGGCAGTTCGAACACTCGGGCGGTGCGGCCCTTCGTCAGCTTCAGCCGGACCTCGGTCTCGCCGCGGTGGCGGATGAGCACGTCGCCGAGCGCGGTGATCGTGTCGGTCGTCGCCCGCACGTCGGGCAGCGAGATCACGACCGGCCCGGTGCCGTCGTCCTGTCCGACCTCGGGTTCGAACACGCTGTACGCGTGCAGGTTCATGCCGTCGTCGCGCATGCTGACCCGGCCCCGCACGACGACGATCGAGTCGCCCTTCAGAGCCGGCGCGAACTCCTGGTACGCCTTGCCCATGAACATCACGGTGATCTCGCCCGAGAAGTCCTCGACCTGGATCATGCCGTACTGGTTGCCGGACTGGCGGGCGACACGGTGCTGCACGCTCGTCACGAGCCCGGCGATCGTGGCGACGTCGCCGTCCTGCGTGCCGTCCGAGCTCATCAGGTCGGTGATCGTCGTCGAGGCGTGCTTCGCGAGCGTCGCCTCGAGGCCGGCGAGCGGGTGGTCGGACACGTAGAGCCCGAGCATCTCGCGCTCGAAGGCGAGCTTGTCGCGCTTGGCCCACTCGGGGCGGTCGGGCACCGGCGAGGGCGCGGCGTCCTTCTCGTGGTCCTCGAAGAGGCTGTCGAAGTCGAAGCCGACGTCGCCGTTCTCCTCGGCGCGCTTCTCCTTGACGGCCGCCTCGACGGCGCCCTCGTGGATCTCGACGAGCGCCCGACGTGTGTGCCCGAGCGAGTCGAACGCGCCCGCCTTCACGAGCGACTCGACCGTCCGCTTGTTCGCGACCTGCGTCGGCACCTTCTTCAGGAAGTCGTGGAAGGTCTCGAATCGGCCCTTCGCCTCGCGCGCCGCGCGGATCGCGTCGACGACGTTGAAGCCCACGTTGCGGACCGCGCCGAGGCCGAAGCGGATGTCGTCGCCGACGGCGGCGAAGTACCCGATGGACTCGTTGACGTCGGGCGGGAGCACCTTGATGCCCATCCGGCGGCATTCGTTCAGGTACAGCGCGAGCTTGTCGCGCGCGTCGCCGACGCTCGTGAGGAGGGCCGCCATGTACTCGGCCGGGTAGTGCGCCTTGAGGTACGCGGTCCAGTAGCTCAGCACGCCGTACGCGGCGGAGTGCGCCTTGTTGAAGGCGTAGTCGGAGAACGGCAGCAGGATGTCCCACAGCGTCTTCACCGCGGCGTCGGAGTAGCCGTTGGCCTTCATGCCGCCGGAGAAGCCCTCGAACTGCTTGTCGAGCTCGGACTTCTTCTTCTTGCCCATCGCCCGGCGCAGGATGTCGGCCTGGCCCAGGCTGAACCCCGCGACCTTCTGTGCGATCGCCATGACCTGCTCCTGGTAGATGATCAGGCCGTAGGTCGTGTCGAGGATGTCGCGGAGCGACTCCTCGAGCTCGGGATGGATCGGCGTGATGGGCTGGAGCCCGTTCTTGCGCAGCGCGTAGTTGATGTGCGAGTTCGCGCCCATCGGGCCGGGGCGGTACAACGCGATGACGGCCGAGATGTCCTCGAAGTTGTCGGGCTTCATCTGGCGCAGCAGCGAGCGCATCGGGCCGCCGTCGAGCTGGAAGACGCCGAGCGTGTCGCCGCGCGAGAGCAGCCGGTACGCCTCGGCGTCGTCGAGCTCGAGGTCCTCGAGCACGGGCCGGAAGCCGCGGTTCGCCTCGATGTTGTCGAGCGCGTCGTCGATGATCGTGAGGTTGCGCAGCCCGAGGAAGTCCATCTTGATCAGGCCGAGGGACTCGCACGCGGGATAGTCGAACTGCGTGACGATCTGCCCGTCCTGCTCCCGCTTCATGATCGGGATGATGTCGATGAGGGGCTCGCTCGACATGATCACGCCGGCCGCGTGCACGCCCCACTGCCGCTTGAGGTTCTCGAGCCCGACCGCCGTGTCGAAGACCGTCTTCGCCTCGGCGTCGGTCTCGATCAGGGCGCGGATGTCGCCGGCCTCCTTGTAGCGCGGGTGGTCCTTGTCGAAGATCCCCGACAGCGGGATGTCCTTGCCCATCACGGCGGGCGGCATCGCCTTCGTGAGCTTCTCCCCCATGCCGAAGGGGAAGCCGAGCACGCGGCTGGAGTCCTTGAGGGCCTGCTTCGCCTTGATCGTGCCGTACGTGACGATCTGCGCGACGCGCTCGTCGCCGTACTTGTCGGTCACGTACTTGATGACCTCGCCGCGACGACGCTCGTCGAAGTCCACGTCGAAGTCGGGCATCGAGACGCGGTCGGGGTTGAGGAACCGCTCGAAGATGAGCCCGTGCTGCAGCGGGTCGAGGTCGGTGATGCGCATGGCGTACGCCGCCATCGAGCCGGCCCCCGAGCCTCGGCCCGGACCGACGCGGATCCCGTTGTCCTTGGACCAGTTGATGAAGTCGGCGACCACGAGGAAGTAGCCCGGGAACCCCATCTGCGAGATGACGCCGACCTCGTAGTCGGCCTGCTTCCGCACGTCGTCGGGGATGCCCGCGGGGTAGCGCTCGTGCAGGCCCTTCTCGACCTCCTTCACGAACCAGCTCTGCTCGTCCTCCCCGGGCGGCACCGGGTAGCGCGGCATGTAGTTCGCACTCGTGTTGAACTGCACGTCGCACCGCTCGGCGATGAGGAGCGTGTTGTCGCACGCCTCCGGGTGGTCGCGGAAGAGGTGCCGCATCTCGGCGGCCGACTTCAGGTAGAACTCGTCGGCGTCGAACTTGAAGCGGTTGGGGTCGTCGAGGGTCGACCCGGACTGCACGCACAGCAGCGCGGCATGGCTCTTCGCGTCGTGCGCGTGCGTGTAGTGCAGGTCGTTCGTGGCGACGAGCGGCAGGTCGAGATCCTTCGCGAGCCGCAGCAGGTCGTGCATGATGCGCTTCTCGATGCCGAGTCCGTGGTCCATGATCTCGGCGAAGAAGTTCTCCTTGCCGAAGATGTCGCGGAACTCGGCGGCCGCCTGCACCGCCTCGTCGTACTGCCCGAGCCGCAGCCGCGTCTGCACCTCGCCCGACGGGCACCCGGTCGTGGCGATGAGCCCATTCGAGTAGGTCTGCAGGAGCTCGCGATCCATGCGCGGCTTGAAGTAGTAGCCCTCGATGGACGCACGGCTCGAGAGCCGGAACAGGTTGTGCATCCCCTCGGTGGTCTCCGAGAGCAGCGTCATGTGCGTGTAGGCGCCCGAGCCCGACACGTCGTCGCCACCGCCGCTGCCCCACCGGATGCGCGTCTTGTCGCTGCGATGCGTGCCGGGAGTCAGGTACGCCTCGGTGCCGATGATGGGCTTCACCCCGGCATCCGTCGCCTGCTTCCAGAAGTCGTACGCGCCGAACACGTTGCCGTGGTCGGTCACGGCGACGGCCGGCATGCCCTCGGCCGCGGCGGCCTTCATCAGCTCGCCCACCCGGGCCGCCCCGTCGAGCATCGAGTACTCGGAGTGGACGTGCAGGTGGACGAAGGAATCGGCGGCCACAGGGCTCCTCATCGAATGGTGCAGCGAGCGGTTCTGGGGGTGCTTGCAGTCTATTGGCCGCCACCGCCACCGAGGGGTCGGCTCGGCGGTGCGTCAGTCGCCGGAGAGCACGTCGAGCGCGTGCTGCAGGTCGTCCGGGTAGTCGGACTCGTAGGTCGCCCACTCCCCCGTGCCCGGATGCGTGAACGAGAGCTGCTTCGCGTGCAGCCACTGCCGGGTGAGCCCGAGCCGCGCGCTCAGCGTGGGATCGGCGCCGTACATCGTGTCGCCCGCGCACGGATGCCGCTGCGCCGACATGTGGACGCGGATCTGGTGCGTCCGGCCGGTCTCGAGGTGGATCTCGAGCAGCGAGGCGTACGGGAACGCCTCGATGGTCTCGTAGTGGGTCACGGCGTGCTTGCCGTCGACCGTGACGGCGAACTTCCACTCGGACCGCGGGTGCCGTCCGACCGGCGCGTCGATGGTGCCCGCGAGGGGGTCCGGGTGGCCCTGCACGACGGCGTGGTAGATCTTCTCGACCTCGCGATCGTGGAACGCGCGCTTGAGCATCGTGTAGGCGTACTCCGACTTCGCCACGACCATGAGGCCGCTCGTGCCGGCGTCGAGCCGGTGCACGACGCCCTGGCGCTCGGGCGCGCCCGAGGTCGAGATGCGGTAGCCGGATGCCGCGAGCGCCCCGACCACGGTCGGCCCCTCCCACCCGAGCGACGGATGGGCGGCGACGCCGGCGGGCTTGTCGACGACGACGATCTCGTCGTCGTCGTGCACGATCCCGAGGTCCGGCACCGGGATCGGCTCGACCTGGAGCGTCCGCGGGGGCGCCCAGCTCACCTCGAGCCAGGCGCCCGCGCGGAGCCTGTCGGACTTGTCGACGACGCGGCCGTCGAGGCGTGCGCCGCCGGCCGCGGCGATCTCGGCCGCCTGGGTGCGCGAGAAGCCGAGCAGCTTGGCCAGCCCGGCATCGACGCGGGTCCCGTCCAGCCCGTCGGGGACGGGCAGCGAACGGTGCTCCACGTCAGGACTCGCGGGCGAGCTCGGCCGGCGCGCCCCCGCGGGCATCGCGCCCCGCGGTGTCCGCCTCCGCCGAGCCGGTGCCGTCCTCGGCCGGCTTCACGGGCCGGGATCCGTCCAGGCCGATCCCCCGGATCGTCAGGATCATGAACAGGATCATGCTCGACACGATCGCGATGTCGGCGACGTTGTAGATCGCCGGGAGCATCCACGGCGTCGAGATGAAGTCGATCACGTGCCCGATGCCGAAGCCCGGCTCGCGGAGGAGACGGTCGGTGAGGTTGCCGAGCACGCCGCCGAGCAGCAGCCCGAAGACGAGCGCCCAGGCGACCGAGCGGATGCGACGGGCGAACCAGATGATGAACGTGATCACGCCTGCCGCGAGGATCGTGAACACCCACGTCATGCCGCTTGCGAACGAGAAGGCCGCGCCGGGGTTCCGGACGAACTGCCAGTGCAGCACGTCGCCGATCACCTGCACGGTCTCGCCCTCCGCGAGGGTCGTGACGACGAAGTACTTGCTGACCTGGTCGACGGCGTAGACCGTGATCGCGACGCCGACCAGGATCAGCAGTGCGGTGACGCCGAGCCTGGTCCGCCGCTCAGCCGCCAAAGCCCTGGAAGGTCGGTGCGGGCTGCTCACCGGAGACGGTCTGGCCGTAGCCGGCGCCGCCGACCTGCACCGGCTGCGCCGTGTCGAGGTCGCGCAGCTGACCCTCGATGTAGCTCTTCAGCTTGGCGCGGTAGTCGCGCTCGAAGACGCGGAGCTCGTCCACGCGCTTCTCGAGCGCGACGCGCTCCTGGTCGAGGATGCCCATCTGGGCACGCTGCTTCGCCTCGGCCTCCGCGACGATGCGCGCCGCCGTGGCGTGCCCCTCGGCGATGAGCGCATCGCGCTTCTCGACGCCCTCGCGGACGTGCTCCTCGTGGAGCCGACGTGCGAGCTGCAGCAGGTTCGTGGTGCTCGTCTGCTCGTCGATCTCGGACTGCGGAACGGCGGCCTGGGTGGGCACGGCGACCGTCGGGGCGGCGGCCGCGGGCTCGGCGTACGTCGGGGACGGAGCGGCGGCGGGGGCTCCGGCACCCTCGGCGGCCCGCGACTCGGCGGCGGAGAGGCGCTGGCGCAGCTCCTCGTTCTCCTGGTTCAGGCGGCGGAGCTCGACCACCACCTCGTCGAGGAAGTCGTCGACTTCATCCTGGTCGTAGCCCTCCCGGAACTTCGTCGCCTGGAAGCGCTTGTTGACCACATCTTCCGGAGTTAGCGCCATGGCTTCCCACCCTCAAATCTGTCGAACGGTTCGATCACGTTCTGCTAACGGTAGCAAGAGAACCTCGCCGATGCAGTGCGCCGGTCGGTCGGCGCGCCCTCATCGCTCCTCGGCTCACGCCGCAGCGGCGGCACCTGCTGCGAGCCACGACACGACGGTCATCGCGATGATGACCACGAGCATCGCGACGCTCCAGCCGAGGTCCAGGGCGACCTGCCCCAGGCGGATCGGCGGGATGAGGCGGCGGAAGAACCGCACGAGCGGGTCGGTGACGGTGTACACGGTCTCGACGATCACCAGCACGACGCCGCGCGGCCGCCAGGACCGGTTGAACGTCCGCACGAGGTCGAGGACGAACCGCGCCCACATCACGAAGAAGTAGATGAGGAGGAGCGAGTAGACGAGGTTCCAGACGACTGCGAGTGCGCTCACGTCCGGGAGTCTACGCGTGCGAGAAGAAGGAGGACTCCACGTCGCCCTCCGCTTCGCCCGCCTCGCCCGACACGACGACGTGCGCCGGGGAGAGCAGGAACACCTTGCTCGTCACGCGCTCGATCTTGCCGTAGAGGCCCTGCGAGAGGCCGCTCGCGAAGTCGATGAGGCGACGCGCGTCGGCGTCCGACATCTGCGACAGGTTGATGATGACCGGGACCCCCTCGCGGAAGGACTCGGCGATCACCTGGGCGTCTCGGTACTGGCGCGGGTGCACCGTGAGGATCTCGTTCATCTCCGCCTGCGGGGGTGTCGGTTGCACGTGGTGCTTTCGGAGGGGTGTGACGGCGGCGCCGCCCTTGGGGGCCGGCGTGGGCGCAGCGTGCACGACCGGCGCCGGCGACGCCGCGGCCGGGGGTGACTCCGGCTCGAGCTCCTCGTCGGCGAGTCCCAGGTAGACCATGGTCTTCTTGAGCGGGTTCGACATCGCTGCCTCCGTCAGTGGTTCCGTGCTTCGAGGCTAGCCTCAGGCCGGGCGCTTGCCCGTGATTGCCGTGCCGATGCGAAGGTGTGTCGCGCCCTCCAGAATCGCGTCGCGATAGTCGTGGGACATGCCCATGGACAACGAGGTCGCCGCGGGGGCGAGCGACCGGACGCGCTCGGCGAGCGCACGCGTGCGTGCGAAGGCCACCCGGGCGGACTCGTCGAGCGGCGCGACGGCCATCAGCCCGAGCAGGCGGATCCCGGGTGTGGCGAGGACGCGTTCGACCATCGGTTCGAGCTCGTCGGGTGCGACGCCGCCGCGGTTGGGGTCGGTGGTGAGGTTCACCTGGATGAAGCCGTCGACCTCCTCGTCCTCGGAGCGCAGCGCATCGACGAGCGATTCCCGGTCGATCGAGTGGATCACCGAGGCGTAGGCGCGCACCTGCCGCGCCTTCTTGCTCTGCAGCTGTCCGACGAAGTGCCATCGCAGGTCGAGGTCTGCGAGTGCACGGGCCTTCGCCTGCGCCTCCTGGTGCCGGTTCTCGCCGATGTCGCGGACGCCCAGGCTCGCGAGCTCCCGGATGAGGGACTCGGGATGGAACTTCGTCACGACGATCGTCGTGATCTCCCCGGGCTCGCGACCCGCGTCGCGAGCCGCGTCCGCGATGCCGCAGCGAACGGCCTCGAGGCGCTCCTCGAGCCCGCTCACGCGGCGCCGCCCGCGCTGGTCGGGCGGCGTCGCGGAGTCCGAGCGGTCACTTCAGGAAGTCGGGGATGTCGAGGTCGTCCGAGTCCTCGCCGAATGCGGGGTCCGACACGATCTGGTCGGCGGTCGTGCTCGCCTCACCCCAGTTCGCCGTCTCGACGAGTTCCTCGATGTCGATCTCCGTGATGCCCTCGACCGGGTCCCCGCCGAGCAGTCCGGCCCCGGCTCCGCCGGCGCCGCCCGCTCCGACGGCCGCCGGCACGGCGTTCGGCTGGCGGACCTCCGCGGGCCTCGGCGTCGGGTCCCCGCCGTCGAATCCGGCGGCGATGACCGTCACGCGGACCTCGTCGCCGAGCGTGTCGTCGATCACCGCGCCGAAGATGATGTTCGCCTCGGGGTGGACGGCCTCCTGGACGAGTCTCGCGGCGTCGTTGATCTCGAAGATGCCGAGGTTCGAGCCGCCCTGGATCGAGAGCAGCACGCCGTGGGCTCCGTCGATCGAGGCCTCGAGCAGCGGACTCGCGACCGCCAGCTCGGCGGCCTTGATCGCCCGGTCGGCTCCCCGGGAGGACCCGATGCCCATGAGTGCCGAGCCGGCCCCCTGCATGACCGACTTCACGTCGGCGAAGTCGAGGTTGATGAGGCCGGGCGTCGTGATCAGGTCGGTGATGCCCTGCACACCGGCGAGCAGCACCTGGTCGGCGGTGGCGAACGCCTCGAGCATCGAGATGCCGCGATCGCTGATCTCGAGCAGGCGATCGTTCGGCACCACGATGAGGGTGTCGACCTCCTCCTTCAGGCGCCCGACCCCCTGCTCGGCCTGGGTCTGGCGGCGCTTGCCCTCGAAGCTGAACGGCTTGGTGACGACACCGATCGTCAGCGCGCCGATCGACTTCGCGATCCGCGCCACGACGGGAGCACCGCCGGTGCCCGTACCTCCGCCCTCGCCCGCCGTGACGAAGACCATGTCGGCACCCGCGAGCGCCTCCTCGATCTCCTCGGCGTGGTCCTCGGCGGCCCGGCGGCCGACCTCGGGGTCGGCACCCGCCCCGAGTCCGCGGGTCAGGTCCCGGCCGACGTCGAGCTTGACGTCGGCGTCGGACATGAGCAATGCCTGGGCGTCGGTGTTGATCGCGATGAACTCGACGCCACGGAGGCCGAGTTCGATCATGCGGTTGACGGCGTTGACGCCGCCTCCGCCGATGCCGACGACCTTGATGACGGCGAGGTAGTTCTGGTTTGTCGACATGTCGGCCCTCTCTGCGAACTCTGAACCCTGAACCTCTACTCGAAGGTTAAAGTTTTGCCGAGTATGCAATTCCTGACTCGAACGTAGGGTGCGGCGACCGAGGGCCCGCACGCCATGTCCGGCGTGTCGTGATCCCGACCCGAACGGATCACCCCGTCACCGGGCTGAGCGGCGCGGAGACGTCGTATCTCGCCACCTGGTCGGACGGGACCGCCGCCATCAGGTCCTGGAGCACCGTGGTCTTCAGCGCGGTATCGTCCGCGCTGCCCCAGATCACGCTCGCCCCTCCGTCCAGTTCGAACCGCACGTCATCGGCTGACGCCGCCGTGACCGACGCGATCCCCGCGCGCAACTCGGCGGGAAGGCTCCGCAGCACGCGACCGGCCGCCCGGAACGACGGATCGTCGATGCCGCCCTCCACCTCGATCAGCGGAAGTCCGTCGGGCAGCGCGTCGACGCGCTCCACGACGACGCCCGCGGCATCCACCGCCATCAGGCCCGAGGAGGTGTCGAGCACTCCGACCGGCGTGCGCTCGACGACGCGGACGACCAGCGTTCCGGGGGGCACGGTCTCCGTCGAGTAGGTCTCGATGAGCGGGAACGCCGAGAGCGCGCGCTGGACCTCGTCGGGGGCGATGAGGGGCAGCGGGGTGCCGACGCGATCGTCGAATGCGGCCCGGACGTCTGCCGCGGCGATCCGGGACGTCCCCTCCACGCGCACCTCGCGGAGCGCCATGAGCGGCGAGTACGCGATCGCCACCGCGGCCACCCCGATGACCACGATCGACGCGGCCAGCGTGATCCACGTGGCCCGTCGGAGTCGGCTCCGCCGCGTGAAGCGCCGCACCTCCTGCCGCTCGTACCGGCGTCGGGCGCGCTCGGCCGCAGCGAGCGCACGCCGTGCGGCACGATCGTCCCGCCGGGACCCGCCCGCGGCATCCGCACCGCGGGCCTCATGCCGCCCGATCTCGTCGCCGGCCGTGCCCTCGCGGACCGCGACGCCGCCGACGGGCAGCGCGATGGGCTCCGTCGCGTTGCCGTCCTGGTCGGCCGGATTCCGCCTCGCCCTCGCCCCCGCGTCCCGGCCGGGGCGCCGGCCCCGGGTGCCGGTCGCGACCCCGCCCGACCCCGACCCTGCGGCCGCAGCGGATGTCGCCGACGTCGACGCCCCGCCGCGAGACGGTCGCGCCCCGTCGAATCCCTGCGGCCGTTTCACCGGACTCCGATCAGGCGTCCCGCTCGCGTTCGAGCGATCCGAGCAGTTGGGGCACGATCCGGTAGACGTCGCCGCAGCCGAGCGTGATCACGAAATCCCCCGGACGCGCGATGCGCGCGGTGTGGTCGGCGGCATCCTGCCAGTCGGCGATGAACGCCACCCGCTCGGGATGCTCGAAGCGCTCGCTGACCAGGGCGCCGGTGACCCCCGGCTCCGGGTCCTCGCGGGCACCGTAGACGTCGAGCACCACGGTCTCGTCCGCGTAGCGCTCCAGCACTTCGGCGAACTCCCTCGCGAACAGGCGCGTGCGACTGTAGAGGTGCGGCTGGTGCACGGCGATGATGCGACCGTCGCCGACCACGGTGCGGGCCGCCGAGAGCGCCGCGGCGACCTCGGTCGGGTGGTGGGCGTAGTCGTCGTACACGCTGACGCCGTCGACCACGCCGTGCAGCTCGAACCGCCGCCCTGTCCCGGCGAACCGCGCGATGCCCTCGAGCGACGCGGCCGGGTCGAAGCCGAGTCCCACGAGCACCGCGAACGCGCCGGCCGCGTTGATCGCATTGTGGCGGCCCGGGATCCGCAGCTGCGCGCGGTGGGTCTCGCCCTCGTGGTCGACCGCGAACGACACTGGTCCGTCCGTGGAGATCGAGTGCACGCGGACCGTCGCATCCGCCGCCTCGCCGAACGTGAGCACGCGCTCGTGCGAGAGCCGGTCGCGTACGCGCGTCGCGCCGGTGTCATCGGAGGAGATCACCACGAACTCGCTCGCACGGTCGGCGAAGTCGACGAACGCCTGCTCGAACGCCTCCAGCGAACCGTAGTGGTCGAGGTGGTCGGGGTCGACGTTCGTGATGAGCGCGACCGAGGTGTCGTAGAGCAGGAACGAGCCGTCGGACTCGTCGGCCTCGACGACGAACAACTCCCCCGAGCCGGATGCCGCGCTGACGCCCAGCTCCTCGATGACCCCGCCGTTGACGAAGCTCGGGTCCTGGCCGAGCGCGAGCAGCCCGGAGATGATCATGCCCGTCGAGGTGGTCTTGCCGTGCGCTCCTGCGACCGACACGAGCCGCTGGCCGGAGATCACCGAGGCGAGGGCCTGGGAGCGGTGCAGCACGGGCAGCCCGCGCTCGAGCGCCGACTGGTACTCCGGGTTGTCCTGCCAGAGCGCACCCGTCACCACGACCGTGTCGACGTCTGCGGGCAGGTTCTCGGCGGCGTGGCCGATCGCGATCGTCGCACCGAGCTCGCGCAGCGCCGCGATGTTGGCCGAGTCGCGGACGTCGGAGCCGGTCACGCGGTGGCCCGCGCCGAGCGCGAGCCGTGCGATGCCGCTCATGCCCGACCCGCCGATGCCGACGAAGTGCACGGCGCCGAGGTCGGCGGGGATCGCGATGGAGAGGTCGGGCTTGATCGTCACGGTGTCGCGGTGCTTCCTGGAGAGGGGTTCGGTCGGTTCAACGTTACGCGCCTGCGGCGCCGACGCCGCCGTCGGCGTGCAGCGCGCCGTCGACGAGCGCGATCATGCGGTCGGTCCCGTCGAGCGCTCCGACGGATGCCGCGGCCCGCGCCATCCGCTCGAGGCGGTCGCGGTCGGCGAGCATGGGCACCAGTTCACGCCTGACCCAGCCCGGCACGAAGTCGGCGTCGTCGACGAGGACGCCGCCGCCGGCGTCGACGACGCCCGCCGCGTTGAAGCGCTGCTCTCCGTTGCCGACCGGGTACGGCACGTAGACGGCCGGGACCCCGAGCGCGGAGAGCTCGCTCACCGTCGCGGCGCCGGCTCGGGAGACGGCGGCGTCGGCGATCGCGAGTGCGAGGTCCATGCGGTCGGCGTACTCGACCATCCGGTAGCCGTCGATGCCCGGGTCGTCGACCTCGGACTTCGCGCCCGTCACGTGGAGCACCTGCCAGCCGGCGGCCGTCAGCACCTCGGCGCTGTCGACCGTCGTCCGGTTGAGGCGACGAGCGCCGAGCGACCCGCCGGTCACGAGGAGCACCGGGCGTGCCGCGTCGAGCCCGAAGAACGCCGCGGCCTCCTCGCGCCGCGCCGCGCGGTCGAGCGACTCGATCTCGCGCCGCAGCGGCATCCCGACGAACTCCGCGTGCGGGAGCGGCGTTCCTGCGAACGCGACGCCCACCCGGGCGGCGAAGCGCGCGCCCAACCGGTTCGCGAGACCGGGGCGCGCGTTCGCCTCGTGGATCACCACGGGGATGCCGGCGCCCCGCGCGGCCAGGTACGCGGGCGTCGACACGTAGCCCCCGAAGCCGACGACCGCATCGACGCCTCGGGCGGCGATCATCTCGCGCACGTCGGCGATCGAGCGCCGGAAGCGAACCGGGAACCGGAGCGCGGCCCCGTTCGGCCGGCGCGGGAAGGGGACCTTCTCAATGGTGAGCAGTTCGTAGCCGCGGGCCGGAACGAGACGCGCCTCGAGCCCCTCCGCCGTGCCGAGCACGAGGACGATCGCCTCGGGATCGTGCTCGCGCAGGCGATCGGCGACGGCGAGCAGCGGGTTCACGTGGCCGGCGGTGCCGCCGCCGGCGAGGAGGTAGGTCGTCATCGCGTGCGGGTCGCCTTCGACGTGCCGCGGGTAGTCGCCCGGGCGCTGGCTCGCGCCGGGACGCCGGGGTCCCGGGCGACGGAGAGCACCACGCCGATCGCGAAGAGGGTCGTGAGCAGGGCGGTGCCACCGGCCGACACGAGCGGCAGCGGGACACCGAGGACGGGGAAGACGCCGAGCACGACACCGATATTGACACACGCCTGCCCGACGACCCACACGAGGACCGCCGCGGCGACCGTGCGTCCGAACGGGGTCGCCGCCGAGCGCATGACCCTGGCGAGCGCGATCGCGAGCACGACGAAGAGTCCGATCACGACGACCGCGCCGATGAGCCCGAGCTCCTCGCCGATGATCGCGAAGATGAAGTCGTTGTCGGCGGCGGGCAGCCACGACCACTTCGCCGCCGAGTTGCCGAGGCCGACCCCGAAGATGCCGCCGTTCGCCATCGCGAAGGTGCCGTGCTGGATCTGCCAGCAGTCGCCCAGGTTGTACCTGGCGCAGTCCTCCTCGAGGAACGCGGTGATCCGTCGCATTCGGCTCTCGCTCGACGCCGCGACGAGCGCGAAGGCCCCAGCGCCGAACAGCACGGGCACCGCGAGGAGTCGCAGGGGGACCCCGATGAGGAAGAGCGTGCCGAGCAGCATGACCGCCATGACCATGACCGTTCCGAGATCGCCGCCGAGCAGCACCAGGCCGATCGCCCCGCCCCCGACGAGCAGGATCGGCATGATGCCCTTCCCGAAGTCGCCGAGGTGGTCCTGCTTCTTGGTCACGATCAGGCCCAGCCAGAGCACGAGCGCGACCTTGATGAGTTCCGACGGCTGGAACTGGACCGGGCCGAGTCGCAGCCAGTTCGTGTTGCCGCCGACCTCGACGCCGAGCGGCGTGGCGACCACGAGCAGCTGGAGCACGCAGGCGACGCCGAGCACCAGCCAGGCGATCCGCATCCAGAAGCGCTCGGGCATCCTGCCGGCGAGCAGCATCACGGGCACCCCGATCAGCGCGTACGTCGCCTGCTGTGCCGCACGAGAGGTGAAGTCGCCGTCGTTGGCCAGCGCCGACTCGACCTGCGACGACGAGAGCACCATGACGAGGCCGAGCACGACGAGGAACAGCACGGTGCCGAGGAGCAGGAAGTAGTCCTTCGACTCCGGGCGGAAGGCGCCGAGCCGGATCCGGGCGGCGAGCCCGGTCTGCTCAGTCCGCTTGGCCGGCCGGGTCGTCCGAGGCGGGCTGGTCATGCCCCTCCCCTCCGAGCCGGTCGCGGACGGCCTCGTGGAAGCGCCGGCCGCGGTCGGCGTAGTCCGCGAACTGGTCCATCGATGCCGCCGCGGGCGCGAGGAGCACGGTGTCCCCCTCCTCTGCGACCGAGGCCGCGAGGGCGACCGCGTCGGGCATCACGCTCTCAGTGTCATCCGTCACGACCTCGAAGAGGGGCAGTCCGGGCGCGTGTCGGCGGAACGCCTCGACGAGCGCCACCCGATCGGCGCCGATGACGACGGCCGCGCGGAGGCGAGCGGCGTGCCGCGCCACGAGCTCGTCGGCGTCGACGCCCTTGAGCAGCCCGCCCACGATCCAGACGACCGGGCTGAACGCCTGCAGCGACGCCTGTGCGGCGTGCGGGTTCGTGGCCTTCGAGTCGTCGATCCAGCGGATGCCGCCCGCCGTCGCGACCGTCTGGATGCGGTGGGCGTCGAGGCGGAAGGCCGCGAGGGAATCGTGGATCGCCGCGACCGGGACGTCGATGGATCGAGCGAGCGCCGCGGCGGCGAGGATGTTGGCCACGACATGCGGGATGGCGAGACCCAGGGGCTCGAGCTCCTCGAGCGTCGTGAGCTCGAGCGCCGCGGTCCGGCGGTCCTCGAGGAACGCGCGATCGCAGAGGATGCCGTCGACCACGCCGAAGTCGCTCGGACCGGGCGTGTCCAGGCCGAACCCGATCGCCCGGGCGCCCTCCTCGACCTCGGCGTCCTCGACCATCGACCGCGT
This sequence comes from Agromyces binzhouensis, assembly GCF_042672355.1. Taxonomy (NCBI): domain Bacteria; kingdom Bacillati; phylum Actinomycetota; class Actinomycetes; order Micrococcales; family Microbacteriaceae; genus Agromyces; species Agromyces binzhouensis. The sequence continues at coordinate 249,904 of NZ_JBHXVJ010000005.1, forward strand.
CGCCTCGTCGGCGCGGTTGTAGACGCAGGCCACCTTCGTGTTCGCGTACACCTTCGCCTTGGCGTCGCGGTAGGCCTCGGGCGAACCGTGCCAGTCGTAGTGGTCGTCCGCGAGGTTCAGGCACACGCTCGCGAGCGGATGCACGGCGCCCGGCCCGGTCGTCGGCAGGTGGTGCAGCTGGAAGCTCGAGAGTTCGACCACGAGCACGTCGTACCCGATCGGATCGCGCACCGCATCGAGCACGGGCACGCCGATGTTGCCGCACGGCGCCACGCGCGCCCCGCCCGCCGCGATCAGCGTCGCGGCCAGCTGCACGGTCGTCGTCTTGCCGTTCGTGCCCGTGACGAGCATCCACTCGGAGGCCTTCACCTTGTCGCGCACGCGCCACGCGAGCTCGATGTCGCCCCAGACGGGCACGCCCGCCTCGGCCGCCCACCGCAGCATCGGGTGGTCGGGCCGGAACCCGGGCGACACGACGACGAGGTCGGGGGCGGATGCCGCGAGCTCCTCGGGCACGCGATCGAGCGGGTGCACGACGAAGCCGACCTCGATCACCTCGAGGATCCGTGCGCGCTCGTCGTCGGGGCCGGCCGCGTACACCGTCACCTTCGAGCCGAGTTCGGCGAGGGTGTCGGCGACGGCGAATCCGGTCACGCCGAGCCCGAGCACGGCGACGCGCAGGTCACGCCATCCGCCGGAGTGCCAGCTGGTCAGCGCTTCGAGGCGTGCGGCCCCGGCCGCGGCATCCGTCACCGCTGCAGCCACTCGAAGTAGAAGGCGCCCACGCCTGCGGCGACGAACAGCCCGGCGATGATCCAGAACCGCACCACGATCGTGACCTCGGCCCACCCCTTCAACTCGAAGTGGTGGTGGATCGGGCTCATCAGGAAGATCCGCTTGCCGCCCGTCACCTTGAAGTACGCGCGCTGCACGATCACCGAACCCGTCTCGATCACGAACAGGCCGCCGATGAGCAGGAGCAGCAGCTCGGTCTGGCTCGTGACCGCAAGGGCTGCGAGGGCGCCGCCCAGGGCGAGCGAGCCCGTGTCGCCCATGTAGATGTGGGCGGGATTGGTGTTCCACCAGAGGAATCCGACGACGGCGCCGACGATCGCGGTGGCCACGATGGCCAGGTCGAGCGGATCGCGCACGTCGTAGCTGCGGTACAGGTCGCTCGGGTTGAGGTTCTCGCTGAATCGCGACTGGTTGAACTGCCAGAAGCCGATGATGATGAACGATCCGATGGCGAGGATCGAGGCGCCGGATGCGAGCCCGTCGAGTCCGTCGGTGACGTTCACGCCGTTCGAGGCCGCCGCGGTCAGGAGCACGATCCAGGCGACGTACGCGATGATGCCGACGACGGTGCCGAGCACCATGAAGTCGAGCGGCAGGTCGCGGATGAACGAGATCTTGGTCGAGGCGGGCGTGGCCCCCTCCGCGTTCGGGAACTGCAGCGCGAGCAGCGCGAACACGGCCGCGACGAGCGTCTGGCCTGCGATCTTCGCCCAGCCGCCGAGTCCGAGGCTCTGCTTCTTCCGCGTCTTCAGGAAGTCGTCGAGGAAGCCGACGAGGCCGAGCCCGACCATCATGAACAGCACGAGCAGGCCCGAGGCGGTCGGGCCGTCCCCCACGAGCGTCGTCGCGACGAAGTACCCGAACAGGGTGCCCAGGATGAAGATGATGCCGCCCATCGTGGGCGTCCCCCGCTTGACGTGGTGCGTCTTCGGACCGTCGTCGCGGATGAACTGGCCCCACCCGAGTCTCGTGAACAGCCGGATGAACAGCGGGGTCAGGAACAGGGTGAACGAGAGCGACAGGGCTCCGGCGGTCAGAAGTGCTCTCACGCGAACCATTCTCCCAGTCGGTCGCCGAGGTGGCGGAGGCCCGCCGAGTTCGACGATTTCACGAGCACGGTGTCCCCCGGCCGGGCCATCCCGGTCACGAGGTCGAACGCCTCGTCCGCGGACTCCACGTACGCCGACTCGCCGTCCCACGAGCCCTCGTTGATCGTCGTGATGTGCAGGCGCCGCGCGCCCTCCCCCACGACGACGAGCTGCGAGATGCCGAGCCGGACCGCGAGCAGGCCGATGCGGTCGTGCTCCTCGCCGGAGAACTCGCCGAGCTCGCTCATCTCGCCGAGCACCGCGATGGTGCGGGAACCGGGCCGCTTCACCTGTGCCAGCGTCTTCAGCGCCGCCGCCATGGAGTCGGGGCTCGCGTTGTACGCGTCGTTGATCACCGTGATGTCGTCTCGCCCGCCCATGACCTGCATGCGCCACTGCTCGGCGAGCGTGACTCGCTCGAGCCCCGTGACGATCGTGGCGAGCGGCACGCCGAGTTCGAGGGCGGCGGATGTCGCCGCGAGGGCGTTCATGACGTGATGCTCGCCGAGCACCGCGAAGCGCACCCGGGCGGACTCCCCGCCCGGCGCGGTGATCGTGAACTCCGTGCCCTGCGGATGCACGACGAGGTCGCTCGCGCGGACGTCCGCGCCCTCGCCGAGCCCGAACCACACGACCCGAGCGGCCGTCCGCTCGGCCATGGGGACCACTCGCGGATCGTCGGCGTTCAGCACGGCGACATCCGTCGGCAGGAGGTCGGTGACCATCTCGGACTTGGCCTGGACGGTCTTCTCGATGCCGCCGAACTCGCCGGCGTGGGCGAGGCCGACCTTCAGGACGATGCCCACGTCGGGTCGGGCCATGCGGATCAGTCGGGCGATCTCCCCGACGCCCGAGGCGCCCATCTCGGCGACCAGGAACTCCGTGTCCTCGGTCAGCTCGAGCATCGTGGTCGGCGCACCGACCTCGTTGTTGTAGCTCTTCCGCGCGGCCACCGTCGGGCCGACCTGCTCGAGCACCGTGCGCAGCAGGTTCTTGGTCGTCGTCTTGCCGTTCGACCCGGTCACGCCGACGATCTTCAGCCGGCCCTGCGCGCGCACGCGCCGCACCACCTCGGTGGCGAGCGCGCCGAGCGCGTCGACGGAGTCCTCCACGACGACCTGGGCGACGGGGAGCTCGAGGCGGCGCTCGACGATGACGAGCGCCGCGCCCTGATCGACCGCGGCGGGCGCGAAGCGGTGCCCGTCGTCGAACTCGCCGCGCTTCGCGACGAAGATCCCGCCCGGGCCGACCTCACGCGAGTCGGTCGTGACGGCGCCGTCGATGACGGTCTCGGTCGATGCGTCGGTGCCGGCCGGCTCGAATCGCCCGGATGTCGCGGCCGCGATCTCGGCCATGGTCATGGCGATCATTCGAGCCACCCCGCTTCCTGCAGTGCCAGCCGGGCGTCGTCCCGGGCCGAGTACGGGTGCTTCACTCCGGCGACCTCCTGGTAGTCCTCGTGACCGGGTCCTGCGTACAGGACGGCATCGCCCTCGCCGACGAGTCCGAGCGCGTGGCGGAACGCGGCGCGCTGGTCGGCGATCTCGTGGATCTCGCGATCCGGGACGGCCGCCCTGGCGCCGGCGATGAGCGCCGCGCGGATGGCTGCCGGGTCCTCCCACCGGGGGTGGAAGTCGGTGATCACCAGCACGTCGGCGCCGCGTGCCGCGATCGCGCCCATCTCGGCGCGCTTCGTCGTGTCGCGGTCGCCGTCGGCGCCGAACACCATCACGACGCGCCCCTCGGTCGTGCGCCGGATCGCCTCGAGCGCCTGCGCGAACGCGTCGGGCGTGTGGCCGTAGTCGATGTAGACGACGGGGCCGCGCTCACCGGAGACGCGCTCGGTCCGGCCGGGGATGTACGCGTCGATGCCATGCGCACCGACCGCTGCGCCGATCAGGTCGAGGTCGGTCCCCGCCTCGACGAGCATCACGATCGCGAGGGCCGCGTTCGCGGCGTTGTACCGCCCGATGAGCGGGATGCTGGTCTCGAGCGATCGGCCGCCGGGTCCGTCGAGTCGGAAGCTCGTCCTGGTCGGGGTCTCGTCCAGCACCTCGAGCCGCCAGTCGGCGTCGGCGCCGTGATCGACCGCGAGGGTCACGACCGGGATGCGCGACTCGGCGACCAGGCGCTCGCCCCACTCGGAATCCACCGTGACGACGCCGCGGCGCGCGCGCTCCGGCGTGAAGAGCTCGCGCTTGGCGTCGAAGTACTCGAGCATCGACGCGTAGTCGTCGAGATGGTCGTGCGAGAGGTTGGTGAAGCCGACGACGTCGAAGACGATCCCGTCGACGCGGTGGCGGCTGAGCGCCTGCGCGGAGACCTCGATGCCCACGGCCCGCACCTCGACCTCGCGCATGCGCGCGAGCAGGGCGTGCAGTTCGCTCGCCTCCGGGGTCGTGAGCGAGCTCGTCACGGCCTCGTCGCCGATCCGGCGCTCGGCGGTCGAGGTGAGGCCGGCGACGATGCCGAGCTGGCGGAGCACCGCGAACAGCAGGTAGACGACGCTCGTCTTGCCGTTCGTCCCGGTGACGCCGAACAGCGTCGCCGGATTGTCGGCCGTGCGGTGGATCCAGGCCGCGACCTCGCCGAGCGCGGCGCGCGCGTCGGGGGTCACGAGCACGGGGATGCCTGCGTCGATCGCGCGCTCGGCGCCTGCGGCATCCGTCAGCAGCGCGACGGCGCCGTTCGCCGCCGCCTGGGCGGCGTAGTCGGCTCCGTGCGCGTGACGGCCGGGCACGCCCACGTACAGGTCGCCGCCGTGGACCGCGCCGGAGGAGATCGCGACGCCGGTCACGTCGAGGTCGTCGATCCCGCCGCGCACCTCGAATCCGAACGCGTCCGCGAGGCCGCGGAGCGATCGAGGACTCGGGTGCTGCGGCCGGAGTGCCGTGGGAGGCGATCCGGTCACGAACCCAACTTTCTCACCAGGTGGCTGGCAACTCGGGCGCCTGAGCGCCGGACGGAACGGTCCGATACTTCTTCAGCACCTGGCTCATCACCTGCTGGAAGACGGGAGCCGATGCGGCGGACGAGTTCATCTTAACGGGGTTCATGATGCTGACCGAAACGACGAACTGCGGGTCGTCCGCCGGAGCGAAGCCGGACACCGACACCAGGTAGCCCGCCTGGTACCCGCCGTTGCCGTCCGGCACCTGGGCCGTGCCCGTCTTGGCCGCGACGCGATAGCCCGGGACCTGCCACCGGTCGGCCAGCCAGCCGTTCAGGTAGACCTGTTCGAGCATCCGGCTCGTCTGGTCCGCGGCCTTCTCGGACACCACGCGCCGTCCTTCGTCGGACGGCACCTCGGTGAGGGTCCCGTCGGCGTTGCGGCACCCGTCGACGAGCGTCACCGGCATGCGCACGCCGCCGTTGGCGAGCGTCTGGTAGGCGCTCGTGATCTGGATCGCCGTCGTCGTCAGGCCCTGGCCGAACATCGTCGCGTACTTCGTCTGGTTGTCCCAGCCCTCGGGTCCGCCGTGGAGGTCGCCCGGCTCCTCTCCCGCGAACTCCACCTCGGACACCGTGCCGAGCCCGAAGTCGAGCATGTCCTGGTAGCGGCGCTCGTCGCTCACCTTCTCGCCGAACATCGACATCGCCGTGTTCGAGGAGTCGATGAGCATGCCCGTCATCGTGTAGTTCGTCGGGCCGTGGTAGTGGCTGTCGTTGATGTTGGCGCCGTTCGGGGGAAGGTATCGGTAGTCGGCCGTGACCCCGCTCGTCGGCGATCCCTCGCCCGCATCGATGACCGAGGCCGAGGTCAGCGCCTTGAAGGTCGAGCCCGGCTCGAACGGCGACGAGAAGGCGCGCGACCCCCGGTCGGCGGCGTCGACCGAGCTCGGCGAGTTCGGGTCGACCGTCGGGACGTCGGCGACCGCGAGGAGCCTGCCCGTCCTGGCCTCCATCACGGTCACGGTCGCCCAGTCGGCACCGGTCTCGGCGACCCGCGCGGCGGCGATCCGCTGCACGAAGTACTGCAGGTCCGCGTCGATCGTGAGCTGCAGGTCCCCGCCGTCGTGCGCGGTCGAGTTCACGACCTCGGAACCCGGGATCGCGACCCAGTCCTTCAGGCTGTGCAGCCAGGTCATCTCGCCGTCCTCGCTCGCGAGGCACGCGTTCTCCGAGTACTCGAGCCCGGCGCCCGGTTCTCCCTCATCGGTGACGAAGCCGAGCAGGTTGCCGCCGACGGCCCCGTTCGGGTACCGACGGCTCGGCACCTCCTCGGAGTAGACGAACGGGATGCGCAGGGCCTTCACCTGCTCGTACACGTCGGTGTCGACCCGCTTGGCGACGTACGAGAAGTCGGCGCCGGGGTCATTCGCGAGCTCGCCCTCGATCTGCGTGCGCAACTCGCCCCCGGTTCGCCCGATCACCTCGCCGAGTTCGCCGAGGGCCTCGTCGAGCGCCACGTCGACGTCCTCGCCGTCCGACCCCGTCCGCTCGAACGATGCGGTCGCCATCGCCTGCTTCGGCGAGATCGTGATGTTGTACCGCATCGCGCTCTCCGCGAGCACGGTGCCGTTCGCGTCGAGGATGGCGCCCCGTTCGCCGTAGATCACCCGGGTCTCGGAGCGGACGTCCTTCGAGGCCTCGTTGAGCTCGGCTGCGCGAACCACCTGGATGTCGACGAGCCGCACCACGAACCAGCCGACGATCAGCACGAGCGCGAGCCCGGATGCGACGATGCGACGCATCGGGTGACGGCTCATTCGGTTCATCGGTTGGTTCGCTCCGTCCGGCGTCGGGGTGGTGGTGTGGGTCCCCGGCGGGTCAGTGGGTCGCCGGGGTGGGAAGTCCGCCCGTCAGCGCCGGCGGAGCGGCCGGCGTGCCGTCCGCGGGCGTCGCGGGCTTCCCCTCCCCGCCCTTCGCAGTCTCCCCCTCGCCGCGTTCGGTCACGAGCGGCACGCCGTCGATCAGCGCATTGGGGACGAGCGACGCGGACGAGGTCGCGGCGCCCGCAGCGGCGGTCGGGTCCCCGAGCACCGCGCCGTCGGAGAGCCGGAGGTAGACCGGGGCGGCGTTCGGGACCATGCCGAGGGCCTCGGCGTTGGCTGCGAGGAACTGCGGCGACTCGAGTCGGTCGAGGTCGTCGGAGAGCTTCTGCTGCTCTCGCTGCAGCTCCGCCTGGCGGAGGAGCTGTTCGTCCATCTCGTACGCACCCTGGGTCATCGCGATGGACAGGAGCAGCTGGACGACCGCGATCGCCCCGATCGAGGCGAGTGCGACCACGGCGTAGGCGAGCCTCGGGCGGGCACGTCGCGCGCCCGGCTCGGGAGCCGGGCGGAGCCGGGGTGCCGCGGTCGGCGCCCACCGCCTCGCGGGTCGGGTCTGGGCCGGCAGTGCGCTCACGACGGCCTCCTCACTCGTTCTGCGGCACGCAGGCGCACCGGCTTCGCACGCGGGTTCTCCGCCTGCTCGGACTCGTCGGCGAGTTCGGCACCCCGGACGAGGAGCTTGAACTGCGGGCGATGCTCCGGAAGCTCCATCGGCAGCCCGGCGGGCGCCGTGGAGCTGGATGACGCGGCGAGGACCCGCTTGACGAGGCGGTCTTCGAGCGACTGGTAGGAGAGCACGACGATCCGACCGCCCACGGCGACGAGTTCGAGCGCCGCGGGCAGTGCACGCTCGAGCACCGAGAGCTCCTCGTTGACCTCGATCCGAAGCGCCTGGAAGACGCGCTTGGCGGGGTGCCCCGCCCGCTGCACGGCAGCCGGCGTGGCGTCGTGGAGCACTTCGACGAGGCGGCCGGACCGCGTGATCGGCGCCTCGGCGCGAGCACGCACGATCGCCCGGGCGTACCGCGCCGCGAGCTTCTCCTCACCGTAGTCGCGGAAGATCCGTCGGAGCTCGTCCTCCGAGTACTCCGCGATGACGTCGGCGGCGGTCATGCCGCGCGTGGAGTCCATGCGCATGTCGAGGGGCGCGTCCTTCGCATACGCGAAGCCGCGCTCAGCGCGGTCGAGTTGCAGCGAGGAGACGCCCAGGTCGAAGAGGATCGCGTCGACCTCTGCGAAGCCCTCGCCGCGGACCGCCTCGGCGATGCCGTCGTAGACGGTGTGCACGAAGTGCGCTCGGTCGCCGAACTTCGCGAGCCGCTCCGTCGCGATCGCGATCGCATCGGTGTCCCGGTCCAGGCCGATGGCGATCGCCTTCGGGAACCGTTCGAGCACGGCCCGTGCGTGGCCTCCCATGCCGAGCGTCGCGTCGACGTACACGGCACCCTCGCGGTCGAGCGCCGGGGCCAGGAGCTCGAGCGTCCGCTCGAGCATCACCGGCGTGTGGATCCGTTCGATGTCCATGGAATCTCCCTCCTTCCGGCCCTCCGGGTCCCGATCCCCATCCGTTCGTCCTGCTGCGGGGAAGTGCAGCAGGCTCGCACGGCTGGGAGTCGGGGCCCGGGGACTCAGAAGAGCCCGGGGATCACCTCCTCCGCCGTCTCTGCGAAGGCCGCCTCCTGCTCGGCGAGGTACGTCTGCCACGCCGTCGCATCCCAGATCTCCACCCGGCTCCCCGCCCCGATGACCGTCAGGTCTCGGTCGAGCCCCGCATAGGCGCGGAGGTTCGCAGGGATGGTGACCCGATGCTGCTTGTCGGGGGTCTCCGCAGAGGCCCCGGAGAGGAAGACGCGCATGTAGTCGCGCGCCTGCTTGCTCGTGACGGGGGCTTGGCGGATCTTCTCGCTCATGTCCTCGAACTCCCGCGCGCTGAACACGTAGATGCAGCGCTCCTGACCTCGTGTGAGCACGAGGCCGTTCGACAACTCATCCCGGAACTTCGCCGGAAGAATGACGCGACCCTTCTCGTCGAGCTTCGGTTCGTAGCTTCCGAGGAACATCACGTCACCCCCATCCTCCGGCCAGGAACCAGGTGCAGTCCCCACTTTACTCCACTACCCTCCACTGAACAACGACATTCCTCCGTTTCGGCATGATTGTGCTCAGTGCAGGCCCGGATTCTCAGGCTTCTCGAAGGTGGAGGAAAGTGGATGTCCCGGGGCGGCCGGGGCGTGGAAGCACCGTGCGGCCGGCCGCGACGGGCGGTCTCCGCCTACGGCTTCCGGGCTTGGTCCCACGGCGCGGGGCCGCGTGCCCGCAGCGACGTGGTGGGAAGTGGAGGGGCTCGGCGCACCGTGGTGGAGCACCGGAAGTCGGCGCCTCGGGCGCTCCGCACGCACCGAGCGGGACGCACGAAAAACGGGCCGATCCGAGATCAGCCCGTCAGTCGGTTCCGGTCAGTCGATCACGACGATCAGTCGCGACCCTCCTGCCGACGGTCCCACCGCTCGTTGAGCCGGTCCATGAAGCCGGCCTGCGGCTTCGCCGGCTTCGCCGAGGTGCCGGCGCCGGGCAACGGCGCAGCGGCCGCGGCGCGCCGCTTCGAGGGGGTGATGGCGACCAGGACGCCGACGAACATCAGCGCGAAGCCGAGCACGCCCACGACCGTGATCTGCGAGGCGACGCCGCCGATGAGCGCGCCGGCTCCGGCGACCGCGAGCAGCACGCCGAGCACGATCGCTCGATAGTTCGGGCGCCCGCGCCCTGCTCCTCCGACGGTCGCGACGAAGTCGGCGTCGTTCTTGTAGAGGTTCCGCTCCATCTCCTCGAGAAGGCGTTGCTCCTGCTCCGAAAGCGGCATCTCATTCCCCTCAGTTCTCGGGACCGACGCTTCGTGAGGCCATTCTAGTCCTCCGCGGCCTCGCTAGGCTAGGCAGGTGGCCCCTGCTCCCCGACTCGTCGATGCGGTGAACGAACGCCTCGAGGAGTTCCTCGCCGACCGTGCATCCATTCTCCGCTCCATCAGTGACGACCTCGACCCGCTCGCCGCATTCTCGGAGCGGTTTCTCAGCGGAGGCAAGCGCTTCCGGGCGAGGTTCTGCAGCCTCGGGTTCGACGCCGTCCGCGGGAGCCGACGAGAGCACGACGCGTCCGCGACCGCGGAGCGGTACGCCGTCGTCTCGGCCTCCGCGGCGCTCGAGGTGTTCCATGCGGCGGCGCTCGTCCACGACGACCTGATCGACAACTCCGACACCCGTCGCGGCGCCCCGGCCGCCCACCGAGTGTTCGAGGCGCAGCACCGCGACGGACGCTGGGCCGGCGACGGCGAGGACTACGGGCGGGCGACCGCGATCCTGCTCGGCGACCTCCTGCTCGGGTGGAGCGACGAACTGCTCGACGAGGGGCTCGCCGCGCTTCGCGACCAGGCCGCCTCGCGCGAGACCCGGCTCGAGTTCAACCGCATGCGCACGGAGGTCACCGTCGGCCAGTACCTCGACATCCTGGAGGAACGCGCCTGGCTCACGCGACCCGAGGCCGAGCAGCGCACCCGCGCCGAGCGGGTCGTCGTCCACAAGTCGGCGAGGTACAGCATCGAGGCCCCACTCACGATCGGCGGCGCGATCGCCGGCGGTTCCGCGGGCCAGCTCGAGGCGCTTCGCGCGTTCGGTCTCCCGCTCGGCATCGCCTTCCAGCTCCGCGACGACCTCCTCGGCGTCTACGGCGACCCCGCGGTCACGGGAAAGCCGGCCGGCGACGACCTCCGCGAAGGCAAGCGCACGGTGCTCATCGCGATCGCGCGCGAGCGCCTCTCGACCGGACAGCGCAGGCTGCTCGACGAGCTCCTCGGTGATCCCGCGCTCGACGCGGAGCAGATCCGGATGCTGCAGGACACGATCCGCGACTGCGGCGCCGTCGACGAGATCGAGTCGGAGATCACGACGAACACCGATCGTGCTCTGGCAGCGCTCGGCTCGAGCGCCATGGACCGCGAGGCGGCCCGGGATCTCGCCGACCTCGCACGCGCTGTCACCCGGCGCGAGAGCTGACGCGGCGGAAGCTCAGGCGAGCGCCTGCGCGATCCGACGCACCTCGGACTTCCGCCCCGCCCGGAGCGCCGCGATCGGCGTGGTCCCGAGGCTCTCCTCCTCGGCGAGGAACCACTCGAGCGCCTCGTCGTCCGAGAATCCCGCATCGGCGAGGACGATCGCCGTTCCGTGCAGCTCCGGCAGCGGAGCATCGTCGCGGAGGAAGGACGCGGGCACCTTCAGGACACCGTCGATGCGCGCCCCGAGGAGGTGGCGGTCGTCGATGAGGCGCCGGATCCGGCCAGGGCTCTGGCCCAGCCGTTCGACCAGCTCGGGGATGGTCAGCCACTCGGTCTGTTCGACGTCGGTCACAGCACCAGCCTGCCACGACCCGGGCGTCCGTCGGAACTGCTCCGGCCCGCGCAGCGCGACTCGCGACGATGAGTTTGACTCGCCCCCGTCGCCGTGAGACCGTGACGGCATCCGCTTGCAGGCGGAGGGGGAACATGAGGCAGTACTCGGGCGACACGCCCACGGGGGGCGCAGCGGACGCCGGCGACCGGTCACCCGTGCGCCGGGGACCCGGCATCCGGCGCCTCCTCACCATCCCCGTCGCGGTCGTCGGCGCCGTCGCCGTGACCCTCGGGATCGCGCAGCCCGCCGACGCGGCGCCGCAGTCCGTGAAGCGACAGCCGAAGCCGAAGGAGACGCCTGCCACGCCGATGCTCCGTCAGGCGATGCCGGCCTCCGCCACGCTCCCGAAGGAAGTGGTCGTCTCCCAGGGCGACACGGTGAGCGCGATCGCCGAGCGCTACGGGCTCTCCACCGCCGAGGTGCTCGCCGAGAACGGCCTCAGTTGGTCGAGCCTGATCTTCCCCGGCCAGCGCCTCGCGCTGCCCGGCGGAACGCCGACCGCCGCCGCCGGGCCGGACGCGGGCATCGCGCGGCACATCGTCGCCCCGGGCGACACCGTGAGCGCGATCGCGGCCGAGTACGGACTCGACGTGGACGTGGTGCTGAGCGCCAACGGGCTCGGCAGGGCGAGCCTGATCTTCCCCGGTCAGGCCATCACGATCCCCGGGACGGGCCGTGCCGCGGCATCCCCTGACTCTTCGGACGAGCCGGCACCGACTCCGGCAGCCGGTGAGCACCACGTCGTCGTAGACGGCGACACGCTCATCGGCATCGGCGAGCGGTACGGCGTCGCACTCGATCGGCTCCTCGACCTCAACGGCCTGACCGCGGCGAGCATCATCGTCCCCGACCAGCGGATCGTCGTCCGGGCCGCCGTCGAGGCGACGAGCGTGGCAGCCCTCGACGTCCGACTCGACGACGAGATGCGGGCGAACGCGCAGGTCATCGTCGACGTCGGCCGATCGCTCGGGGTCCCCGACCGCGGCATCGTCGTGGCGCTCGCCGCGGCGGCGCAGGAATCGGGCCTCCGCAACGTCCGGCACGGCGATCGCGACTCGCTCGGGCTGTTCCAGCAGCGCCCAAGCCAGGGCTGGGGCACGCCCGAGCAGGTGCTCGACCCCGTTCGGTCCGCCACTGCCTTCTACGGCGGGCCGACGACTCCGAACGGCGGGCGGACGCCCGGGCTGCTCGACATCGCCGGCTGGGCCGACCTGTCGGTGACGGATGCCGCGCAGGCGGTGCAGCGCAGCGCCCATCCGCAGCACTACGCGAAGTGGGAGGCGTCGGCCCGCCGGTGGCTCGACGAACTGGGCTGAACGGAGGGCTCCGTCCGTTCGTCACGATGCCGTTTCGATCACGACGGTCCCGGCGTTTGTTCACGTGACGGCATATGCCGCTTCGTACACTCGTACGGTGACCACAGCACCGCCCGCGGACCCGATGATCGGTCGTCTCGTCGACGGCCGGTACCAGGTGCGCTCGCGCATCGCGCGCGGCGGCATGGCGACGGTCTACCTCGCGACCGACCTCCGCCTCGAGCGACGGGTGGCGATCAAGATCATGCACGGCCACCTGGCCGACGACAACACGTTCAAGACGCGCTTCGTGCAGGAGGCGCGTTCGGCCGCACGCCTCGCGCACCCGAACGTGGTCAACGTGTTCGACCAGGGCCAGGACGCCGACATGGCGTACCTCGTCATGGAGTACCTCCCGGGGATCACGCTGCGCGACCTCCTGAAGGACTACAAGCGGCTTACGCCCGAGCAGACGATCGACATCCTCGACGCCGTGCTGTCCGGTCTGGCCGCTGCGCACAAGGCCGGGATCGTCCACCGCGACCTCAAGCCCGAGAACGTGCTCCTCGCCGATGACGGCCGCATCAAGCTCGGGGACTTCGGGCTGGCCCGCGCCGCGAGCGCGAACACGGCGACCGGGCAGGCGCTGCTCGGGACCATCGCCTACCTCTCGCCCGAGCTGGTGACGCGCGGCGTCGCCGACGCCCGGAGCGACATCTACGCGCTCGGCATCATGGCGTACGAGATGCTGACCGGCGAACAGCCCTACGTCGGCGAGGCGCCCATGCAGATCGCATACCAGCATGCCAACGAGTCGGTGCCCGCGCCGAGCACCCGGACCCCGTCAGTTCCGCCCGAGCTCGACGCGCTCGTCCTGTGGGCCACCTCGCGCGACCCCGACCAGCGCCCGGCGGATGCCCGGATCATGCTCGACCGCCTGCGCGAGATCGAACCGGCGCTGCGTCCGGCACGACCGCACACCGCGATGCACGACACGCTCGTCATCGGCGGCGCCGGGGACGTGCCCACGGCCGAGACCAGGGTGCTCGCCCCCGGCGGAGCGGCGATCGCGACGGCGGTGGACGAGGGCGACGACGATGCGGCCGCACTCGAGCAGTCCGCGAACCGCCGCCGGAACCGGGGGTACTGGCTCCTCGCGCTCGTGCTGCTGCTGACCGGGCTCTCGGTCGGCACCGGGTGGTACTTCGGCGCCGGCCCGGGCGCGCTCGCGAGCATCCCGGACACCGCCGAGATGCTCCCCCAGAACGCGACGCAGGCGCTCGAGGAGGCCGGCTTCGCCGTCGAGCCCGCCGAGCGCAACGACCCCGTCGTGCCGGCCGGTCAGGTCATCGGCACCGACCCCCCGGCCGGCGACCTCGCGCGCCGCGGATCGACCGTGACGATGCTCGTCTCCACGGGCCCGGAGATCCTGCCCGTGCCCGACGTCGTCGGCCGGCCCGAGGACGATGCCCGCGCGCAGCTCGCCGACTTCACCGTCGCCGATGAGAGCGCGAAGCAGTTCTCGGCGGAGGTCGAGCAGGGGCTCGTCCTCGCGGTGCTCGACGCGGACGGCGCCCCCGTCGGCGCGGAGTACCCGGAGCGCGGCGCCCTGACGCTCGTCGTGTCGGTCGGTCCCGTTCCGCCCGTGGAAGGGCTCGCCGTCGGCGAGGCGCAGTCGCGGCTCGACGGCGCGGGCCTCACCGTGGAGTTCGCCGACCCGCAGTTCTCCGACGACGTCCCGGTCGACGTGGTCATCACCGCCGAATGGCTGGACGATCCCATGAACCCGGGCGACGTCGTCCGCCTCACGCTGTCGAAGGGCCCCGACCTCGTGGAGGTCCCGAACGTCGTCACGGGCCAGACCATCGCCGAGGCGCGCGCGCAGCTCGAGGAGGCAGGCTTCTCCGTGGCGTCGAACGTGCCCGGATTCCTCGAAGGCGCCGTGGTCGCGTCCGTGCAGGACCCCGCCGCCGGCGAGTCCGTCGCGCGCGGGTCCGAGGTCACCGTGAACTTCCAGCCGTAGTCGTCGATCCTGCGACGGGCTGGCCTCCGCATCGACCGGGCGCCCGAGCCCCGCTCGCATCCGACGTCCCGCACGCGGAACGGGCGGCCGCGGCATCCGTCATGCCACGAGCGCCCGTCGGCGTCGATGCGCGATCAGCGGACGGCGAGCTCCTCCGCGACGAGGAACGCGAGCTCCAGCGACTGCATGTGGTTCAGTCGCGGGTCGCAGAGCGACTCGTAGCGCGTGGCCAGCGTCTCCTCGTCGATGTGCTCCGAGCCGCCCAGGCACTCGGTCACGTCGTCGCCGGTGAGCTCGACGTGGATGCCGCCCGGGTGCGTGCCCGCGGCACGGTGCGCCTCGAAGAAGCCCGTGACCTCGTCGACGACGTCATCGAAACGGCGCGTCTTGTAGCCCGTGGGCGTCGTGATGCCGTTGCCGTGCATCGGGTCGGTGACCCACAGCGGGTTCGCGTCGGATGCCTTCATCGCCTCCAGCAGCGGGGGCAGGGCATCGCGGATCTTGCCGGCGCCCATGCGCGTGATGAACGTGAGGCGGCCGGGCTCGCGGTTCGGATCGAGCTTCTCGACGAGCTCGAGCATGACCTCCGGCGTCGTCGTGGGGCCGAGCTTCACGCCGATCGGGTTCCGCACGCGGGACAGGAAGTCGACGTGCGCACCGTCGAGTTCACGAGTGCGCTCGCCGATCCAGATGAAGTGCGCCGACGTGTTGTACGGCGTGCCGGTCCGCGAGTCGATGCGCGTCATCGGGCGCTCGTAGTCCATCAGCAGGCCCTCGTGGCCCGTGTAGAACTCGGTGCGTCGGAGCTCGTCGAAGTCGGCGCCGCAGGCGTCCATGAACTTGACCGCGCGATCGATCTCGCGGGCGAGCTTCTCGTACCGGGCGTTCGCCGGGTTCGCGGCGAAGCCCTGGTTCCACGCGTGCACCTGTCGCAGGTCGGCGAAGCCGCCCTGCGTGAACGCGCGGATCAGGTTCAGCGTCGAGGCCGCCATGTGGTAGCCCTGCAGCAGGCGCGACGGGTCGGCCGCGCGCGACTCGGGCGTGAAGTCGTAGCCGTTGACGATGTCGCCGCGGTACGCCGGCAGGGTGACGCCGCCGCGGGTCTCGGTGTCGCTCGAGCGCGGCTTGGCGAACTGGCCCGCCATCCGACCCATCTTCACGACGGGCATCGATGCGCCGTAGGTGAGTACGACGGCCATCTGCAGCACCGTCTTCACACGGTTGCGGATCTGGTCGGCGGTCGCGCCTGCGAACGTCTCGGCGCAGTCGCCGCCCTGGAGCAGGAACGCCTCGCCGCGCGACGCGGCCGCAAGGCGGTCGCGCAGCATGTCGACCTCACCGGCGAACACGAGCGGCGGCAGCGTCGCCAACTCGGCGGATGCCGCGTGGGCGGCCTCGTTGTCGGGCCAACTCGGCTGCTGCTTGATCGGGAGCGTCCGCCAATAGTCGAGGCCGGCAATCACGGAGGGATCTGCATTCACGACCGGCTCGACGAGCTGTACCACTGGACTGTCCTGAGGGGGTGCGGGCGCACGCGGCGCTGAAACGAACGGGCGCCGCACGTCGCGACGCCGTGGTCACAGCCTACCGTGGGGCGACGGCCCGTTACCTCGACGGCGTCTGTGCTGCTCGCTGCTCCCGGAGCGTGCTCGCGTAGACGTCGACGTACTCCTGGTCGCTCAGCGCGCGCAGGTCGTACACGAGCTCATCGGTGACCGAGCGGAGCACGAACCGATCGCCCTCCATGCCGTGGAACCGCGAGAAGTCGAGCGGTTCGCCGAACACGATGCCGACGCGGCGCACCTTCGGCAGCCGCGTGCCGATCGGCATGATCTCGGCGGTCCCGATCATCGCGACGGGCACCACGGGCACCCCGGCCTCGAGGACCATGCGGGCGACCCCGGTGCGCCCCCGGTAGAGCTTCCCGTCCGGGCTCCGGGTGCCCTCCGGGTAGATGCCGAGGATGCGCCCCTCGCCGAGCACCCGGAGCCCGGTGTTCAGCGAGGCCTCGGACGCCCTGCCGCCCGAGCGGTCGATGGGCAGCTGCCCCGCGGCCTGGAAGAACACGCGCGTGGCCCAGCCCTTCAGCCCCTTGCCGGTGAAGTACTCGCTCTTGGCGAGGAACACGACCGGCCTGTCGACGATGAGCGGGAGGAAGATCGAGTCGATGAAGGAGAGGTGGTTCGACGCGAGGATGACGGGGCCCTCCTTCGGCACCCGTTCGAGGCCGACGACCCACGGACGGAAGATCGAGAGGAGCAGCGGCCCCACCACGATGTGCTTCATGATCCAGTAGAACACCCTGGTCCTCCGTCTCGTCCCGCTGCCCGGCAAGCCTAGCGCCGCAGGCGTCAGGCGTGCTCCTCGACCCAGACCCGCGCGAGGTCGGCGGCGCCGACGACGCCGGCGTCGTTGACGAGCTCGGCGATCACGAAGTCGGGCTCGGGGTGGTATCCCCGCGCCGGGAGGTGCTCGAGGAACGACTCGCGGATCGGCGCCAGCAGCAGCTCCCCCGCGACGGCGACGCCGCCGCCGAACACGAAGCGCTGCGGGTCGAGGACCGCCGACAGGCTCGCCGACGCCTCGCCGAGCCAGCGGCCGAGCTGCCGCAGCGCGGCGACCGCGCCCGGGTCCTCGGCGGCGATCAGCCCGCCGACGATCGTCCCGTCGAGCGCGCCGTGCTCCTCCCGCGCCCGCGCGAGGCTCTGCCCGATCCCGCCCGCATCGGCGATCTCGTTCGCCATGCGCATGAGGGCACGACCGGACCCGTACTGCTCGAGGCATCCGTGCTGCCCGCAGCCGCAGGCCACGCCGTTCGGCACGAGCCGGATGTGGCCGAGCTCGGCGCCCGCGCCGAATCCGCCGCGGAAGAGGCGGTCGCCCGCGACGATGGCGCCGCCGACGCCGGTGCCGATCGTGAGCATGACCATGTCGCTGACCATGCGCCCCGCGCCGAACCGGAACTCCGCCCAGCCGGCGGCGTTCGCGTCGTTCTCGACCACGACGCTGCTGCCGACGCGCGCTTCGAGCTTCTCGCGGAACGGCTCGTTGCGCCAGTCGATGTTCGGCGCGTAGTACACGGTCGACTGTGCGGCATCGATGAATCCGGCCGCGGCGACGCCGACCGCGGCGACGGGCTCACCCGCTTCGAGCTCGCCGATCATCGCGACGACCGCGTCCTCCAGCGACGCGGTGTCGACGGGTGTCGGGACCCGTGCGGAGCGGACGATGCCGCCGAGCTCGTCGACCACTGCGCCGGCGATCTTCGTGCCGCCGATGTCGATGCCGATCGCGTGCACGTCGAACGCCTTTCGCCGGGGATGCGTGGGTGTGGAGCGGCCGGGCTGCTCCGCGCCGCACCGACTAGAGTGTAGTCAACCCACTGCCGTGGTCGTGCGACCCCGAACCCGTGCGACCCTCCCGGTGCCGAAGGAGCTACCGTGATCGAATTCACCACCGCGCCACTGGTCCCCGCCGACCCAGACGCGAACACCACAGACCTCTTGGTCGACCGGGTCAAGGCCACGCCCGACTCGGTGCTCTTCTCGCTGCCCACCGCCGATGGCGGTTGGAGCCCCGTGACGACGCGCGAGTTCCACGAGCAGGTCGTGCGCCTCGCGAAGGGCCTCGTCGCTGCAGGCATCCAGCCCGGCGACAAGATCGGGCTCATGAGCAAGACCCGGTACGAATGGACGCTCATCGACTTCGCCGCGTGGTTCGCGGGTGCGATCCTCGTCCCGGTCTACGAGACGAGCTCGCCTGCCCAGGTCCGCTGGAACCTGGGCGACTCCGGTGCCGTCGCGATGATCCTCGAGACCGCCGATCACTTCGCCCGGTTCGACGAGGTGCACCCCGACCTGCCGGCCATCCGCAGCGTCTGGCAGATCGACCTCGGCGACCTCGACAAGCTCGCCGCGTCGGGCTCCGACGTCCCCGACGACGAGATCGAGCGACGTCGCAACCTCGCCGTCGGATCCGACATCGCCACGCTCATCTACACGTCCGGCTCGACCGGCAAGCCGAAGGGCTGCGTGCTCACGCACGCGAACTTCGTGGAGCTGTGCCGCAACTCGGCGGTCGCGCTCGACGAGGTCGTGCTCGACCCGAACGGCGCATCGACGCTCCTGTTCATCACGACGGCGCACATCTTCGCGCGGTTCATCTCGGTGCTCTGCGTGCACGCTGGCGTGCGGGTCGGACACCAGCCCGACACCAAGCAGCTCCTGCCGTCGCTCGGCAGCTTCAAGCCGACCTTCCTCCTCGCGGTGCCGCGCGTGTTCGAGAAGGTCTACAACGTCTCGGAGCAGAAGGCCGAGGCCGGCGGCAAGGGCAAGATCTTCCACGCCGCGGCCGAGACCGCCGTCGCGTACTCCACGGCGCAGG
This sequence comes from Agromyces binzhouensis, assembly GCF_042672355.1. NCBI lineage: Bacteria > Bacillati > Actinomycetota > Actinomycetes > Micrococcales > Microbacteriaceae > Agromyces > Agromyces binzhouensis. The sequence continues at coordinate 268,702 of NZ_JBHXVJ010000005.1, forward strand.
AGGCCGGCGGGAAGATCCCGCTCGGCCTCAGGCTCAAGTTCGCGCTGTTCGATCGCCTCGTGTACTCCAAGCTCCGCGCGGCGATGGGCGGCAACGTCAAGTACGCCGTCTCGGGCTCCGCACCGCTCGGCCCTCGACTCGGCCACTTCTACCACGCGCTCGGCATCACGATCCTCGAGGGCTACGGCCTCACCGAGACGACCGCGCCGGCGACCGTGAACCTCGCCCACAGGTCCAAGATCGGCACCGTCGGCCCGGCGCTCCCGGGCGTCTCGGTGCGGCTCGAAGACGACGGCGAGATCCAGGTCAAGGGCATCAACGTCTTCAAGGAGTACTGGAAGAACCCCGAGGCCACGGCGGCGACCTTCGACGGCGAGTGGTTCAAGACCGGCGACATCGGCGCGTTCGACTCCGACGGCTTCCTCACGATCACCGGACGGAAGAAGGAGATCATCGTCACGGCCGGCGGCAAGAACGTCGCCCCAGCCGCGCTCGAGGACCCGATCCGTGCGAACCCGCTCGTCGGGCAGGTCGTCGTCGTCGGCGACCAGAAGCCGTTCATCTCGGCGCTCATCACGCTCGACCCCGAGATGCTTCCGGTGTGGCTGAACAACCACGGCGAGGACGCCGGGATGAGCGTCGACGAGGCGGCGAAGAGCCCCGTGGTCCTCGCCGAGGTGCAGCGTGCGATCGACGCCGCGAACGAGAACGTCTCGCGCGCCGAGTCCATCCGCAAGTTCGTCATCCTCCCGATCGAGTTCACGGAGGACAGCGGCCACCTCACGCCGAAGATGAGCATCAAGCGCAACGTCATCCTCGACGACTTCTCATCCGAGATCGAAGGCCTCTACTCGGGCGCACCGGCGACCGAGGGCCACTCGATCATCAGCTGAGACGTTCGACGGACGACGGATGCCCCGCGGCGCGCGCCTGCGGGGCATCCGTCGTCTGCGCGCCTCGCCGCCATGGCACGGCTCGCGCCGGAGAGCGCGAGCCGTCAGAACCAGTCTGATTCGCGCACGGCGCGCATCGCCGCACGCCGCTCGTCCTTCTCGAGGCGATCGAGGTAGAGCACGCCGTCGAGATGGTCGGTCTCGTGCTGCAGTGCCTGTGCCATGAGCCCCTCGCCGGCGAGCTCGATCTCGTTTCCGTCGAGGTCGATCCCGCGCACGCGGGCGAACGGATGCCGCGGTGTCTTGTGCCAGAGCCCCGGAACCGACAGGCACCCCTCATCGACGAGCTCGGGGTCCCCGGTGACCTCGATGAGCACCGGGTTGATGATGTAGCCCACCTCGCCGTCCACGTTGTAGCTGAACACGCGGAGGTTCACGCCGATCTGGGGCGCGGCGACACCTGCGCGCCCTGGCAGGCGCACGCTGTCGACGAGATCCTCGACGAGCGAACGGACGCGGTCGTCGACGAGGTCGACGGGGCTCGAGACGGTCTTCAGGACAGGGTCGCCGAACAGGCGAATGGGACGTTCCGGCAATGGTGCTCCGTGTTCAGTGCCCGCGTTCGACGGGCAGGCCTTCCACCACGAGGGCGGCGAGTTCGCGGGCCGAGTGCTGGGTCACCGGACGCAGGTCGCTCCAGTTCACCACCGACCCCGCTGCGAGCTGCGGATCGTACGGGATCCGCACGATCTCGCGCACGCGAGACTGGAAGTGGGCCTCGATCTCGTCGACCTTGACGAGGTGCGTGCCCTGGGTGGCCAGGTTGATCGCGACGACGGCGTTGCGGACCAGTTCGCCGTACCCGTTCGCCTCGAGCCAGGTGAGGGTCTCGCTCGCGAGTCGCGCCTCGTCGACGCTGCCGCCCGAGACGATCACGATCGAGTCCGCCCGCTGCAACGTCGCCCGCATCACGGAGTGGACGATCCCGGTGCCGCAGTCGGTCAGCACGAGCGAGTAGTAGCGCGCCGCGAGTCCGGCGACCACGTTGTAGTCGTTGTCGTCGAACGCCTCGGACAACGTCGGATCGGTGTCGGACGCGAGGATGTCCAGGCGCGTCTCGTCGCGCGAGACGAACCGCGAGAAGTCCGTGTACCCGCCGATCGACGACGCCTTCGCGACCACGTCGCGCACCGTCTCACGTGTCTGCCGGTCGACGCGTTCGGCGAGCGTGCCCCGATCGGGATTGGCATCGATCGCGATGATCCGGTCGTCGCGCGCGTCGGCCAGGGCCATGCCGAGCAGGGTCGTCACGGTCGTCTTGCCGACGCCGCCCTTGCGGGTCAGCACGGGAACGAAGCGGGCCCCGCCCTCGAACCGGCGACGGATGCGCTCGCTCATCTCGCGATGGGCCCGGACCTTGGCCGAGTCCCCGAGGTTGACCAAGTGGAAGGTCGCCTCGTAGAGGAAGCGGTTCATGCCGCCCTGCGGAGCCGGTCGCGTCGTGCGATTGACATCGATCAGGCGATCCGCGGTGAGCGACTCGGCGGTCTCGGGCACCTCGGCCGGCGCGACCGCCGTCTCGCCGTCCGCCACGATCGCGACGTGGGAACCGGTGTCGGTCGTCACGCGCTCGCGCCGCAGGCGGGCGCCGTCGGCGGCGAGGAGGGCGCCGTACGGCGACGGATCGTGTCGCGCGGCGGACCGGTACCCTGCACCGGCCAGCGCGGGCACCACGTCGACGGACGTCGTCCCCGTCGTCACGGCGGTCAGGTCGCCCGGGTCGACGGCCACATCGTCGATCGCCACGGCCACCTCGTCATCCGGCATGACCCGCGCGGGAGCCGGCGGGAGGTCGACGCGGACGTCGACGTCGTCGGCGGCGTGCGCACCGCCCGACCGCGCGCGGTCGGCGGTGGTGCGGGAAACCGGGCGGCGACCGCCGCGGTCCGGATCGTCCTCGTGCTCTGCCACCGATTTCCCCTCCTCATCAGTGCGGAACAGTCCCGAGTCTAACCCGGGCGTACGACGACGAGCAGATCACCCGCCTCCACCTGCTGGGTCTTCGGGATGGCGACCCGCTCGAGGACGCCGGCCACAGGCGACGTGATCGCGGCCTCCATCTTCATCGCCTCGATGGATGCCACGGCCTGGCCGACCTCGATCTCGGCGCCCGCTTCGACCTGCAGCGTCACCACGCCGGAGAAGGGCGCCGCGATGTGCCCGGGCTGCGAGGCATCCGCCTTCTCAGCGGCCCTGGACTCGACGGTGATGCTGCGGTCGCGGACGAAGACCGGCCGGAGCTGGCCGTTCAGGATCGTCATGACGGTGCGCATGCCCTTGTCGTCGGCCTCGCCGATCGCCTCGAGTCCCGCGTAGAGCCGGACGCCCCGGTCGATCTCGACGACGTGCTCGGACCCCGGGCGCAGTCCGTACAGGTAGTCCGCGGTGTCGACGACCGACAGGTCGCCGAACAGCTCGCGGATCTGCTCGAACTGGCGCGTCGGCGCCGGGAACAGCAACGAATTGAGGAGCGCCTGGCGCTCCACGCCGGGCTCGGCGAGCCCGCGGCGCTCGGCGTGCGTGAGCTCCGTGACTCCGACGCGCACGTCGCGACCCGCGAGCACCTTCGTGCGGAACGGCTCGGGCCATCCGCCCGGCAGGTCGCCGAGCTCGCCGGCCATGAAGCCGATGACCGAGTCGGGCACGTCGTACTTCTCGGGGTTGGCCTCGAAGTCCGCAGGATCGGCCTTGACCGCCGCGAGGTGCAGCGCCAGGTCGCCCACGACCTTGGAGGACGGCGTCACCTTCGGCACCCGCCCGAGGATCCGGTTCGCGGCAGCGTACATGTCCTCGATGAGCTCGAAGTCGTCCGCGAGACCCAGGGCGATCGCCTGCTGCCGCAGGTTCGACAGCTGGCCGCCGGGGATCTCGTGGTGGTAGACCCGGCCCGTCGGTCCGGGAAGGCCCGACTCGAACGGGCGGTAGATCCGCCGGACCGCCTCCCAGTACGGCTCGAGGTCGGAGACGGCCTCGAGCGGGATGCCCGTGTCGCGCTCGGTGTGCGCGAGGGCCGCGACCAGTGCGGAGGCCGACGGCTGGCTCGTGGTGCCCGCCATGGGCGCACTGGCGACGTCGACCGCGTCGACGCCGGCACGGCTGGCGGCGAGCAGCGTCGCGAGCTGGCCGCCCGCGGTGTCGTGCGTGTGCAGGTGCACGGGCAGGTCGAATCGCTCGCGGAGTGCCGCGACGAGCTTCTCGGCCGCGGTCGGGCGGAGCAGCCCCGCCATGTCCTTGATCGCGAGGACGTGGGCGCCGGCCGCGACGATGTCGTCGGCGAGTCGCAGGTAGTAGTCGAGCGTGTAGAGGTCCTCGTTCGGGTCGAGCAGGTCGCCGGTGTAGCAGAGCGCGACCTCAGCGATCGGCGTGCCGGCCGCGAGGACCGCCTCGATCGCCGGCCGCATCTGGGCGACGTCGTTCAGCGCGTCGAAGATGCGGAAGATGTCGACGCCGGTCGTCGCCGCCTCCTGGACGAACGCGTCCGTGACCTCCGTCGGATACGGCGTGTAGCCCACGGTGTTCCGCCCGCGCAGGAGCATCTGGATGTTGATGTTGGGCAGCGCCTCGCGGAGCGACGCGAGTCGCTCCCACGGGTCCTCGCCGAGGAAGCGCAGCGCGACGTCGTACGTGGCGCCGCCCCAGGCTTCGACCGAGAGCAGCTGCGGGGTCATGCGCGAGACGTACGGCGCGACTGCGACGAGGTCCTTCGTGCGCACGCGCGTCGCGAGGAGCGACTGGTGGGCGTCGCGGAACGTGGTCTCGGTGACCGCAAGCGGCGTCTGGGCCCGGAGCGCCGCCGCGAACCCGGTCGGCCCGAGCTCGAGCAGTCGCTGGCGCGACCCGGCGGGAGCGGGGGCGGTGAGGTCGATCTCGGGAAGCTTCTCCGCGGGTGCCACCGTCGTCGGCGCCGGACCGTTCGGCTGGTTCACGGTGACGTCGGCCAGCCAGTTCAGGATCTTCGTTCCGCGGTCCTTCGAGACGCGGCCGCGGACCAGCTGCGGCCGCTCGTCGATGAACGACGTGCTGAGGTCGCCGACCATGAACTGCGGGTCGTCCATGACCGCCTGGAGGAACGGGATGTTCGTGGACACTCCCCGGATGCGGAACTCGGCGAGGGCGCGCTTGGTGCGCGTGACCGCCTGCTGGTAGTCGCGTCCGCGGCAGATGAGCTTCGCCAGCATCGAATCGAAGTGGGGGCTGATCTGCGCGCCCGGGTTGACCGTGCCGCCGTCGAGCCGGATGCCCGCGCCGCCGGGCGAGCGGTAGGTGGTGATCTTCCCCGTGTCGGGGCGGAAGTTGGCGGTCGGGTCCTCGGTGGTGATGCGGCACTGCAGCGCCGCGCCGCGCAGGTGGATGCGGTCCTGCGTCAGGCCGAGGTCCTCCAGGGTCTCCCCCGCGGCGATCCGCATCTGCGCGACCACGAGGTCGACGTCCGTGACCTCCTCGGTCACGGTGTGCTCGACCTGGATGCGGGGGTTCATCTCGATGAAGACGTGCTCGCCGGCGCGCTCGCCCGCGGTGTCGAGGAGGAACTCGACCGTGCCGGCGTTGGCGTACCCGATGGACTTCGCGAACGCGACCGCGTCCCGGTAGAGCGCCTGGCGGATGTCGTCGGAGAGGTTCGGCGCCGGAGCGATCTCGACGACCTTCTGGTGGCGACGCTGGACCGAGCAGTCGCGCTCGAAGAGGTGCACGGTCTCGCCCGTGCCGTCCGCCAGCACCTGCACCTCGATGTGCCGCGGCCGCAGGACGGCCTGCTCGAGGAACATCGTCGGGTCGCCGAACGCGCTGTCGGCCTCGCGCATCGCCTCCTCGAGGGAGCGGCGCAGGTCCTCCCTGCGGTCGACGCGGCGCATGCCGCGGCCGCCGCCGCCCGCGACGGCCTTGGCGAAGATCGGGAATCCGATCTCGTCGGCCTGCGCGAGGAGCGCCTCGACGTCGGTCGAGGGCTCGGTCGACTTCAGCACGGGCACGCCTGCGGCGATCGCCTGCTGCTTCGCGGTGACCTTGTTGCCCGCCATCTCGAGCACCCGCGTCGGCGGGCCGATGAAGGTGATGCCGGCGTCGGCCGCGGCCTGGGCCAGCTCGGGGTTCTCGGAGAGGAAGCCGTAGCCCGGGTAGATCGCGTCCGCACCCGATTCCTTCGCGACGCGGATGATCTCCGACACGTCGAGGTACGCGCGCACCGGATGTCCCTGCTCGCCGATCTGGTACGCCTCGTCCGCCTTCAGCCGGTGGAGCGAGTTGCGGTCCTCGTAGGGGAAGACCGCGACGGTCTTCGCACCGAGCTCGACGGCGGCTCGGAACGCGCGAATGGCGATCTCACCGCGATTGGCGACCAGGATCTTCGAGAACATGCAGGCCTTTCCGATGGGGGTCTTCCGCACAGCGAACATTTAGGTATCGCTCTGCGAGTAACGGTAACGTATTCGCTCGTGCACGTTCTCTCGGTCAGTTCCCTGAAGGGCGGGGTCGGAAAGACCACCGTCACCCTCGGGCTGGCGTCGGCTGCCTTCGCGCGAGGCGTGCGAACTCTGGTGGTCGACCTGGACCCGCAGTCCGACGTCTCCACCGGCATGGACATCCAGGTGTCGGGCCATCTCAACGTCGCCGACGTCCTCGCATCGCCGAAGGAGAAGATCGTCCGATCGGCGATCGCTCCCAGTGGATGGACGAGGTCGAATCCCCAGTCGACCATCGACGTCATGATCGGGAGCCCGTCCGCCATCAACTACGACGGTCCGCACCCGTCGATCCGCGACATCTGGAAGCTCGAGGAGGCGCTCGCCAACGTCGAGTCCGACTACGAGCTGGTCCTCATCGACTGCGCTCCCTCGTTGAACGCTCTGACGCGCACCGCGTGGGCCGCGAGCGACCGGGTCGCGGTGGTGACCGAGCCCGGCCTGTTCTCCGTCGCGGCCGCCGACCGCGCGCTCCGAGCCATCGAGGAGATCCGACGAGGGCTCTCGCCGCGCCTGCAGCCGCTCGGCATCATCGTGAACCGTGCACGCGTGCAGTCGCTCGAGCACCAGTTCCGCATCAAGGAGCTGCGCGACATGTTCGGCCCACTCGTGCTCAGCCCGCAGCTTCCGGAGCGCACGTCCCTCCAGCAGGCGCAGGGCGCGGCGAAGCCGCTGCACATGTGGCCGGGCGAGAGCGCCGAGGAGATGTCGAACCACTTCGACCAGCTGCTCGAGCGCGTGCTGCGCGCCGCGCGGATCGGCGACTACGGCCAGGCGGGCGCCCCGCACATGGAACTCGACGCGCCGAAGCGCTGATCGACGCCGACGACGTCACACGGCGTCATCCGACGCCCGCACGCCGTTCTCGCGGCGCGCTCGCGTCGCTCATCGGTCGGGTACGACCCGGTGCGTGGTCAGGAGATCCTGCGTGACGCGCGGGCGCGCCGCGCGGCCAGCTCGTCGACGTGATCGACCGGTTGGGTGTCGAGCTCGACGAGCGTGGACTCGACCTCGCGGAGGACCTTGCCCACGGCGATGCCGAAGACGCCCTGCCCACGGTTCACGAGGTCGATGACCTCGTCGTCGGAGGTGCACAGGTACACGCTCGCACCGTCGCTCATGAGCGTCGTCTGGGCGAGGTCGTCGATCCCCGCCTCACGGAGCTGGGTCACGGCGACGCGGATCTGCTGGAGGGAGATGCCCGTGTCGAGCAGTCGCTTCACGAGCTTCAGGACGAGGATGTCGCGGAATCCGTACAGCCGCTGCGAGCCCGAGCCCGCAGCGCCGCGGACGGTGGGCTCCACGAGCTGGGTGCGGGCCCAGTAGTCGAGCTGACGGTAGCTGATGCCCGCGGCCCGAGCGGCGACCGCGCCGCGGTATCCGGTGCCGTCGTCGTGCTCCGGCAGGCCGTCGGTGAAGAGCAGTCCGAGGTCGTAGCGTGATCGTTCGCTCCGATCGAGCTCGCTCATCCGTCGCCCCTCTACTCTCGTCGTCGCCGCAGCGGCGCGCACCCAACGCTACCCACGCCGACCACCGGAGTCGAGGACATCGGGCCGAACGTCACGGCGTGTCGCCGAGTCAGTGCGTGCGACGGTCGAGGACGTCGCGGAGCACCGCGGCGTGCACGACCGCGAGCCGGTCGCCGAGTTCCCGGGCGCGTTCCGCGCTCCGCGCACGGCCGGCCGGGTCGGGGCGACGCTCCGGGGCGATCGCCTGCTCGACGAGCTCGGCCTGCCGCTCCGCGGCTGCGCGGAGCCCGCGCAGGTGACGCGGCTCGATCCCACTCGCGCGCAGTGCCGCCAACGCCGTGAGCAGGTCCCTCGCCTCCGGGCCGTACACCTCGGCGGGTCGGATGAGCGATGCGCTGACGGCCTCGTCGAGGAGAGCCGCGCCGGCGCCGGCCTCGCGAAGCAGTTCCTCCCGGGAGTACCGGCCCGCCGTCGCCCGGAACGCCGATGCGTCGACGACGCCCGGGAGCGCGGGAGTGCGACCGGCATCGATCTCGTCGAGGTGCGCGCGGATCACCTTCAGGGGAAGGTAGTGGTCCCGCTGCATCGCGAGCACGACGGTGATCCGCTCGATGTCCGCGGGTGAGAACTTACGGTACCCCGCCGCCGTCCTGGCGGGGGTGACGAGGCCCTGTTCCTCGAGGAAGCGCAACTTGGACGGGGTCAGTTCCGGGAACTCCGGCTGGAGCTTCGCCAGGACCTGGCCGATGCCGAGCAGCTGTGGGGCGTGAGCCGGACGCCGCGCCGCGGCGCCCTCGCTCACCCGGTGCCCGTCGGCGCGAGGTCGTGTCGCGAAGCGTAGAACGTGAGGCGGTACTTGCCGATCTGCACCTCGGCGCCGTCGCTGAGCAACGCCGTCTCGATCCGGATGCCGTCGAAGTAGGTGCCGTTGAGCGAATTCAGGTCGCGGACCTCGAAGGCCGTGCCGTGACGGACGAACTCGGCGTGCTTCCGCGAGACCGTGACGTCATCGAGGAAGATGTCGGCGTCCGGGTGCCGGCCGACCGAGGTGACCTCGGTGTCGAGGAGGAATCGGGCGCCGACGTTCGGCCCACGGCGGACGATGAGCAGCGCCGAGGCAGAGGGCAGCGCCGCGATGGCCTCCTGCTCGGCCGCGCTCACGTCGGCGTCGAGGGCGCTCAACTGCGCCGCAGCCTCGCGGCTGAACCCCATCGTGGTGTCGTTCGGCTGGCCGACGCTATGCGCCGATGTCTCAGCCGACGGCTCACGCTCCTCGCCGTTCGCGCCGGTCTGGGTCATGTCGGAATCCGCCACCGCTAACCTCCCGGCTCAAGCGTATCGGATGCCGGTGCCCCGGACACCCGCGTCTCGCGGACGACACGCGCGGTCTCGATCGCGTAGATGACGCCCGCCCACCAGTACAGGAACGCGCCCCAGATCGTGACCGCCCACCCGAACGGCTCGCTGACCGGCTGCAGGACGGGGAACGCGAGCCCGAGCATGATGATCGGAAGCCCGGTGAAGAGGGCGAACGTGGCCGCCTTGCCGAGCTGGTGGACGGGGAGCGGGCCGTAGCCGTGGTTCGCGAGCACGACCCCCAGGACCACGAGGAACAGGTCTCGCGCGACGATGACGACGACGATCCACCACGGCACGAGGTCGTTCGCCGCCAGGCCGATGAGCGCGGCGAAGATGTAGAGGCGGTCGGCGGCGGGATCGAGCAGCTGTCCCAGCCGCGTCACCTGGCCGAGCCGTCGCGCGAGGTACCCGTCGAGCAGGTCGGTGAAGCTCGCCACGATGAGCACCACGAGCGCCGGGACGTACTCGCCGAGCACGACGAGGACGAGGAAGACGGGCACGAGCAGCAGCCTGAGCATGCTCAGGATGTTGGGCAGCGTCCAGATCCGATCCGACACCCCCGTGCTCTTCTCGGCCACGTTCCGATCCTAGCGAGCGGTGGGGTCGCGAAGCCGGGCGCGCAACGCCGGCCAGGCCTCGGCGAACCGCGGATGCAGCGGCAGCGCGTCGACCGCGAGGATCGGCGTCCAGCGCAGGGCGATGCTCTCCGGGTCGGCCAGGCGCGGCTCGAACCGCCGGGCCGCGTCCGCCACGACCGTGGTGTAGGACCAGAAGCCGAGGTCGAGGACGCTCTCGAACCGCTCGGTGACGACGCCCGGCGGCATCCCGGTCTCCTCGGTCGCCTCGCGCACGGCGGCATCGAGCGCGGACTCACCGCGGTGGCGCGCACCGCCGGGTATCCCCCAGGTGCCGCCGAAATGGCTCCAGGCCGCCCGGTGCTGCAGCAGCACCGAGCCTCCCGGCTCGAGCAGCAGCAGGCCTGCGGCGCCGTATCGACCCCAGTACCGGGCGCCGCCGGGACCCTCCGCCCAGCCGTCCCCGCTCTCGCCCGTCACCTGTCCAGCATGACGCACGATGCCCCGCGCGCGACATCCGTCGACCGTGGGGATGACGCCGGTCCAACTTTCGGTTGTTCCGCAGGACTCGACCCCGCTGCTAGCTTCAGGGTCACGAACCCCTGGTTCGTCGCATCGCCCAACGGACGAGGAGGCCACCATGAACCACACGACCGAGACCGTCGAGGACGAGGTGGTCCTGCTCGACGAATCGGGCACGCCCATCGGCCGAGCTCCGAAGAGCGCCGCGCACGGCCCCGACACCGCCCTGCACCTCGCGTTCTCGTGCCACATCGTCAACCCGATCGGCGAGGTGCTCATCACCCGCCGCGCCGTGACGAAGCAGACCTGGGCGGGCGTCTGGACGAACTCGTTCTGCGGCCACCCGAAGCCGGCCGAGCCGCTGCTGCACGCCGTCCGTCGTCGCGCCGACTTCGAGCTCGGACTCGAGCTCGACACCGTCGAGCTCGCACTGCCGCTGTTCCGCTATCGCGCGACGGACGCGAACGGCATCGTCGAGAACGAGGTGTGCCCCGTCTACCTGGCGACCGCGGCCGGCGAGCCCGACCCGAACCCGCGCGAGGTCGCCGAGTACCGCTGGGTCGATCCGCGGGCGCTGGCCACCGCGGTGGGCGCGGCGCCGTGGGCGTTCAGCCCGTGGCTGGTGCTGCAGGCGAGGGAGCTGGAGCTCTTCCGTGCCTGAACTGCTCGATTCCGCCATCGATGAGGAACTGCGCCGGTTCTTCGCCGACGCGCGGGAGCGGGCGGGCGAGTTCGGCAGCCACTACACGGCGTTGTGGGAGTCGATCGAGCAGCAGAGCTCAGGCGGCAAGCGCGTCCGGCCACGCCTGGTCTGGGCCGCGTATCGCGGCTTCGGCGGGTCGGATCGCACGCTCGTCACCCACGTGGCCCTCGCGTTCGAACTGCTCCACACGGCGTTCCTGATCCACGACGACCTCATCGATCGCGACACCGTCCGACGGGGCGCGCCGAACGTCGCCGGACGGTTCGCGGCACGCGCCCGGGCCCACGGCGGCGATGCGCGGACGGGCGAGGTGTGGGCGGCGACCGCCTCCGTGCTCGCCGGCGACCTGGCGCTCAGCCGCGCGCACCGCGAACTCGCGATGCTGCCGGTCGATCGCGCGTGCCGCGAGTCGCTGCTCGACATCCTCGATCGCGCCGTGTTCGTCTCGGCCGCCGGGGAACTCGCCGACGTGGTGTCCTCGCTCGACGGATCGACCCCCGCCCTCGAGGGCGTGCTCGCGACGCTCGAGCAGAAGACCGCCGTGTACTCGTTCGAGGCGCCGCTCGCGGCGGGCGCCGTGCTCGCGGGCGCACCCGACTCGGCGGTGACCGCGCTCTGCCGGTTCGGCCGGCTGGCCGGTGTCGCATTCCAGATCGTCGACGACGTCCTCGGGGTCTTCGGCGATCCCGGGGTGACGGGCAAGTCGGCCTCGGCCGACCTCCGCGAGGGCAAGCGGACGGCGCTGATCGCCCATGCGGCGACCACGCCGTCGTGGCCGGGCATCCGGGACCGGTTGGGCGATCCGTCCCTCGACGACGAGTCGGCCGCGGGGCTCCGCGAGGAGCTCCGCGCCTGCGGCGCGCTCGACGCGGCCCTCGCACTCGCACACGAGCACGTCACGCTCGCCCGGTACGAACTCGACGCCGCAGACCTCCCCCAGGCGCTCCGCACCGAGCTCGGCGAGTTCGCGCAGCGCGCGACGGAGCGGGTGCGATGACCCGGCGGCACGACCCGACACTCCTCGAGCGCTACGCGGATGCCGCGGAGGCGAGCTCGGCGACGGTCATCGCCCGCTACTCGACCTCGTTCGGTGCGGCGGCGCGGCTCCTCGAGCCCGAGTCCCGCGGCCGGATCAGGTCGGTGTACGCGCTCGTCCGGGTCGCGGACGAGGTCGTCGACGGCGCGGCCGCCGAGGCGGGGCTCACCGTGGACGAGCAGCTGGAGGTCCTGGACGGCCTGGAGGCGGAGACGGAGCGGGCGATGGCGTCCGGGTACTCGGCGAACCTCGTGGTGCACGCGTTCGCGCGGGTGGCCCGCGAGACCGGGTTCGGCACCGAGCTCACGCGGCCCTTCTTCGCCTCGATGCGTCGCGACCTCGATCCGGCACCGTTCACGCAGGAGGAGATCGGTCCGTACATCCACGGCTCGGCCGAGGTCGTCGGGCTGATGTGCCTGGCGACGTTCCTCGCCGCCGACGCGCACGGCTCCGTCCAGGCCTCCGACCCGGAGCGACGAGCGCGGCTCGAGCGCGGGGCGGTCCACCTCGGCGCCGCGTTCCAGAAGATCAACTTCCTCAGGGACCTCGCCGTCGACTGGCGCACGCTCGGCAGGAACTACTTCCCCGGCGTGGATCCGGACGCCTTCACCGAGGCCGACAAGACGGCGATCCTCGACGACATCGACCGGGACCTCGAGATCGCCGGGGCCGCGCTCCCGGAACTGCCGAGACGCGCTCGGAGCGCGGTCGCGGCGGCGCACGGCCTCTTCGCGAGCCTGTCGGCGCGATGCCGAGCCACGCCTGCGGCAGAGATCATCGCGACGCGGATCCGCGTCCCGGACGGCGAGAAGCTCGCGATCGCCGTCCGTTCAGCACTCACCACCGGAGGGAATCGACGATGATCGGGGAGTCCGAGCGGATCGTGGTGATCGGCGGCGGGATCGCGGGCCTCGCGGCCTCCGCGCTGCTCGCCAGGGACGGTCACCGCGTCACGCTCCTGGAGGCGCGCGACGAACTCGGCGGGCGGGCCGGAAGCTGGTCCAAGAGCGGGTTCCGCTTCGACACCGGACCCTCCTGGTACCTGATGCCCGAGGTCTTCGACCACTTCTTCCGACTGTTCGGAACCAGCGCCGCCGCCGAGCTCGACCTCGTGCAGCTCGATCCCGGGTACCGCGTGTGGGCCGACGGCCATGCGGAGCCGCTCGACATCCAGTCGACCCGTGCCGAGAACGTCGCACTGTTCGAGTCGATCGAGCCCGGCGCCGGCGCCGCACTCGAGCGCTACCTCGACTCGGCGGAATCCGCGTACGACATCGCCCGGCGGCGATTCCTGTACACGAACTTCGACGATCCCCGCTCCCTGCTCTCCGGTGAGGTCCTCCGGCAGTCGGGACGGTTCGCGTCGCTCCTCACGACCACCCTCGAGCGGTTCACGGCGCGCGCCGTGCACGACCGCCGCCTGCGGCAGGTGCTCGGCTATCCGGCGGTGTTCCTCGGCTCGTCGCCCGACGCGACGCCGGCCATGTACCACCTGATGAGCCACATGGACCTCGAGCAGGGCGTGTTCTACCCGCGCGGCGGGTTCTCCGAGTTGATCGAGCGCATCGCCGCGATCGCCGTCGCGGCCGGCGTCGACATCGTCACCGGCGCTCGCGTCGAGGCGATCGAGCTCTCGTCGGGCGGGGCCCGACCGGCCGTCGCCGGCGCACGCTTCCGGTCCGCATCGGGTCGCAGCGTCGTCGCCCCGGCCCACCGGATCGTCTCGGCGGCGGACCTGCACCACACCGAGACCGAGCTGCTCCCCCGGCACGCGCAGACGTATCCGGAGGCCTGGTGGCGCCGCCGCAACCCCGGGCCCGGGGCGGTGCTCGCCATGCTCGGCATCCGCGGACAGGTGCCGGGCCTCGCCCACCACACGCTCTTCTTCACCGAGGACTGGCGCGCGAACTTCGGGTCCATCTTCGGATCCGACCCGCACGTGCCCGACCCCGCGTCGTTCTACGTGTGCAGCCCGAGTGCGACGGATGCCTCGGTGGCACCGTCGGGCGACACCAACCTGTTCGTGCTGGTGCCGGTGCCCGCCGACACCGCGATCGGGCGCGGCGGGGAGGACGGCACGGGCGACCGGCTGGTCGAGGAGACCGCCGACCGGGCCATCCGCCGCATCGCCGAGGTGTCGGGTCTCGACGACCTCGCGGAGCGCATCGTCGTGCGCCGCACGGTGGGGCCCGCGGACTTCGCGGCCGACCTGAACTCGTGGCAGGGCGGCGCCCTCGGACCCGCGCACACGCTCCGGCAGTCGGCCTTCTTCCGGGGGACGAACCGGTCCCGGCGCGTGGACGGGCTGTACTACGCCGGCGGGTCGACCGTGCCGGGAATCGGCCTGCCGATGTGCCTGATCAGCGCAGAGAACGTGCTCAAGCGCGTGCGGGGCGATCGCTCCTCCGGGCCGATCGAGGAGCCCGCGGGGGCGAGCGCGCACGAGCCCGCCGACCCGAGCACGACCGTCGCATGACGGCGTTCGCCTACCTCGCCGGCCTGCTCGTCGTGATCGGATGCATGGCGCTCATCGACGCCCGCTGGCGCCTCGTGTTCTGGCGCGCGCCGATCGTCGCAGCGGTGACCGTCGTGGTCGGCGTCGTGTTCTTCCTGGTGTGGGACGCGGCGGGGATCGTCACCGGGGTCTTCTTCCGCGGCACGTCCGATATCGTGACCGGCATCGAGCTCGCTCCGGAGCTCCCCCTGGAGGAGCCGGTCTTCCTCGTCTTCCTCTGCTACCTCACGCTGGTGCTCGTGCTCGGCGGCGAGCGCGTGCTCGCGGCGCGCGAAGGACGGGTCCCCGCGTCCGAACGGGAGGGCCTCCGATGACGTACCTGCTGATCAGCATCCCGTTCCTCGCCGTCGCGGCGATCACCGCGTGGGTGGCGCGGCCACGGGAGCGCACCGCGTTCCGACGTCGCACGATCGCCACCGCGATCGGCGCTGCCGTGCTCCTCGTGCTCACGGCCGTCTTCGACTCCCTCATCGTCGGGACCGGGATCGTGGCATACGACGACGCGCACCGATCGGGCCTGGCCGTCGGACTCGCCCCGGTCGAGGACTTCCTGTACCCGATCGCCGGCGTGCTGCTGCTGCCCGCGGTATGGAGCATCCTCGCGGGTGCCCGCCGGAACCGCGCGGCGAGGGTCGACGGATGAGCGCGGCGCAGACGCGGGGCGGCCTCGGGCACCGGGCCGGCCAGGTCCTGCTCTCGTCGCGGCCGATCAGCTGGATCAACACCGCATTCCCGTTCGCGGCGGCGTACGTCCTGACGACCGGCCGCGTCGACGCCCTGCTCGTCGTCGGCACCCTGTTCTTCCTCGTGCCGTACAACCTCCTGATGTACGGCGTGAACGACGTGTTCGACTACGAATCCGACCTGCGGAACCCGCGGAAGGGCGGAGCCGAGGGGGCGCTGCTCGACCCGAGCCTCCACCGCACCGTGGTGTGGGCGGGCATCGTGACCGCGGCGCCGCTCGTGGCGGTCATGCTCTGGCTCGGCGGCACGGACGAGCCGTGGTCGTGGCTCGTGCTGGCGATCAGCCTGTTCGCGGTGTTCGCCTACTCGGTGCCGGGGCTCCGCTTCAAGGAACGCCCGGTGCTGGACTCGGTCACCTCGAGCACGCACTTCGCGAGCCCGGCGGTCTACGGCCTCGCGGTCGCCGGGGCGGACTTCACCTGGCCGCTCATCGCGCTGCTCGTGGCGTTCTTCTTCTGGGGGATGGCGAGCCACGCGTTCGGCGCCGTGCAGGACGTCGTCCCGGACCGCGAGGCCGGCATCGCGTCGATCGCGACGGCGTTCGGCGCCGCGACGACCGTGCGGATCGCACTCGGCCTGTGGGCGGCGGCGGGCCTGCTGATGCTCGCCACCGAGTGGCCGGGGCCGCTGGCGTCGGTGCTGGTGCTCCCCTACCTGTGGGCGGCATGGCCCTACCGCTCGGTGACGGATGCCGCGTCCGGGGCCTCGAACCGCGGTTGGCGTCACTTCATCCTCATCAACTACGCGGTGGGCTTCCTCGTCACGATGCTGATGATCTGGTGGGCGCTGGTCCGCTGACCCCGCGGTCCCGTACGCGCTCCCGTCCTAGGCTTGGAGCATGGCGGAGCTCGACTCGGCGCGCGTGGACGCGTGGCTGTGGGCGGTCCGGGTGTGCAAGACGCGCTCGGCCGCGACCGCGGCGTGCCGCGCCGGCCACGTGCGCGTGAACGGCGAGCGGGCGAAGGCGGCGCAGCCGGTCCGGCCGGGCGACGAGGTCCGCGTCCGGTTGCACGGGTTCGACCGGATCCTCATCGTGCGCCGGCCGATCGTGAAGCGCGTCTCGGCCGAGCTCGCGGCCGCCGCGGCGGACGACCGGACGCCTGCGCCGCCGCCTCGCGAGGCCGTGGCATCCGTGCCACTGCGGGACCGCGGCACCGGGCGGCCGACCAAGCGCGAACGACGCGACCTCGACCGTCTCCGAGGTCGTTGACCGGCGACGGGCTCCCCCGGGCGTAGCCTTGGGCGGGTGAAGGAACTCGTCCACGAACCCGATTCCCGCCGGTACGTGCTCCGCATCGACGGACAGGTCGCGAGCGCGCTGGACTATCGCGAACTCGGCGACACCGTCGCGTTCGTGCGGACCTTCACGAATCCGCCGTACCGCGGCTGCGGCCTCGCGGCCGAGCTCGTGCAGTTCGCGGTCGACGACGTCGAGGCCCGTTCGGGCCTCCGGATCGTCCCGAGCTGCTGGTACGTGGAGCAGTGGTTCGACCGGCATCCGAATCGGCGCGCCCTGCTGGACCCGCGGACGGCGTGAGCCGCCGACCCTCGCGGATCGGCGGCTCACGGGAGGCGGGATCGCTCAGTACCAGTTGAGGGACTGCGAGTGGCCCCACGCGGCGCACGGGCTTCCGTAGCCGCGGGCGATGTAGTCGAGGCCCCACGAGATCTGGGTCGCCGCGTTGGTGCGCCAGTCGGCGCCGGCCGTCGCGAGCTTCTCGGCGGGCCAGGCCTGGACGATGCCGTAGGCACCGCTCGAGGCGTTCACGGCCTGGTAGTTCCAGCCGGACTCCTTGGTCCAGAGCTGCACGAGGCACTGGAACTCGGCCTCGCCCCAGCCGTACTCGGAGGCGGCCATGGCGCGTGCGGTCTGCTTGGCGCCCTCCGGCGTGTTCGCCCGTGCGAGCGCCTCGGCCGCCTCGCGCTCGGCGACCTCGCGGTCGTGCACCTTCGCGGCCTCGTCCGCCTTGCGGATCTCCGCGCGGGTCGAGATGGTGAGATCGCGGACCTCGTCCAGCGGGAGCGCCTCGTAGTCGCCGAGGGTGGCGACCGAGGACGCGAGCGGCTCGACGTCGATCTTGCCCTCGACGTCCGAGAGCGTGTCCTGCGCGAGGGTCAGAGTGTCCTGCGCCTCGGCGTGCACCTTCGCCTGGGCGACGCCGGCGTAGGCGCCGAGCTGCTCGGCTGCGAGGCCCGTGGACTCGGTGAGTGCGGTGGTCTCGGCGACGCGCTGCGCGGCGAGCGACGAGTTGACGGTGAGCCCGGTGCCCGCGACCGCTCCGACGGCGACGAGCGCGCCGGCGAGGATCAGTCGGCGCCGACGGCCGACGCGGTCGCGTCGTGCGGCGCGACGGGTCGCGGCGTCGGTGCGGAACGGGGTGCTCTGGGTGGGGGCGGGCGTGATCGAGTTGGAAGTCTGCATAGGCGTGGGGTGACTCGGATCCTGGGGGTCGGTGGCCCTCCGAGCTGGGGCATGGACGGGCCCGAGCCGACGGCCCGGGCGCACGAATCCCCTACTCTGCAGGGGTTTTCTGAACGAAACCTCGACTTCTGCTGGGCAGACCATGACCGCGCCTGCGCGAGACTGGGTGCATGGAGCCCGACCGGACGTTCGCGACGCCGACCGACGACGCCCGCTGCCCGTGCGGGAGCGGGGGCGCCTACGGCGAGTGCTGCGGCCCGCTCCTCGCCGGACGCGCCGCGCCGACGGCGGTGCAGCTCATGCGCTCGCGGTACACCGCCTTCGTGGTCGGCGATGCCGCGTACCTGCTCGACACGTGGCATCCGTCGACCCGGCCCGAGCGCGTGGACCTCGACCCGGAGCTCCGCTGGCGGTCGCTCGAGGTCGTGCGCACCGAGCGCGGCGGTCCGCTCGACCGGGAGGGAGTCGTCGAGTTCGCCGCGCGGTACGCCCACGGCGCCGAGCGAGGGGTCCAGCGCGAGTCGAGCCGATTCGTCCGCGACGACCGCTGGCGGTACCTCGACGCCGTCGACTGAGCACCTCGGCCGCGCGCATGGTCGATGCATCGCTCCCGCGGAGGGAATGCCGAGGTTGGCCCCGTAGCGTTGCCTGCGTGACGCCGCTCGACGGAACCCCGCCAGCCCGCTCCGCCCCGCAGCCGATGCTGACCGACCGGGCGCAGCGCACCCTCGACACCCTCGACGGGCAGACGCTCGAGGAGATGCGCGCGCTCCGCGACGAGACCGAGCGGTTCATGCAGCGCTACAAGTTCGGCATGGACGAGGTGATCACCAAGCTCTCGATCCTGCGCGAGGAGTTCAGCCAGGCGCACGCGTACAACCCGATCGAGCACATCTCGAGCCGCCTGAAGAGCCTCGACAGCGTGATCGACAAGATGCGCCGGAAGGGCGTCGAGCCCTCGTTCGACGCGATCCGGTCGACGATCACCGACATCGCGGGCGTCCGCGTCACGTGCAGCTTCGTCTCAGACGCGTACCGGATCGCCGAGCTCCTCACCGCGCAGGAGGACGTGCGCGTGCTCGAGGTGAAGGACTACATCGCCGAGCCGAAGGCCAACGGGTACCAGAGCCTCCACCTGATCGTCGAGGTGCCGGTGTTCCTCTCGACGGGGGCGCATCCGGTCGCCGTCGAGGTGCAGATCCGCACGATCGCGATGGACTTCTGGGCGAGCCTCGAACACAAGATCTACTACAAGTACGACCGCCGGGTTCCGGACGGGCTGCTCGACCAGCTGACGGTCGCGGCACGCACCGCGGCAGAGCTCGACGCCCGCATGGAACGGCTGCATCGCGAGGTGCACGGTCCGCCACCGCCCGCGCGCGGTCCGCTCACTGCCCAGGTCTGACGCTCAGTCGGCGTCGGGCCTGCGTGCTCGACTGGGCTGCACGCGCGTCGGCTCGCCGGGCATCTTGGGGAAGTCGGGCGGGAACGGCAGCTCGCCGAGCCCGTCGTCGAGGTCGCGGCGCCACCAGTCGAGCAGGGTGTCGATCCGGCCCGGTGCGGCATGCATCGTCGCCCACGGGTCCCCGCGCTCGGCGAGCCGATCGGGGACCGAGCGCACCGTGAACGACGCCGGATCGGCCGCCTCGAGCTCCTCCCACTCGAGCGGGCACGAGACCGCCGCACCGGGCAGCGCCCGCGGGCTGTACGCGCCGGCCATCGTGCGGTCGCGGTTGGCCTGGTTGAAGTCGACGAAGATGCGCTCGCCGCGCTCCTCCTTCCACCACGCCGTCGTGATGCGGTCGGGCATGCGTCGTTCGAGTTCGCGCCCGAGCGCGATGACCGCGTGCCGCACGTCGAGGAACTCGTGCAGGGGCTCGATCGGCGCGAAGACGTGGATGCCGCGGTTGCCGGAGGTCTTCACGAACCCCGTCAGCCCGGCCTCTCGGAGCAGGTCGCGCAGTGCGAACGCGGCCGGGACCGCGTCGGCGAAGCCCGTTCCCGGTTGGGGGTCGAGATCGACGCGCAACTGGTCGGGAAGGTCGGGCGCCCCCGCGCGGGACGCCCACGGGTGGAAGACGATGGTGTTCATCTGCGCGGCCCAGACGGCGCCGGCGGGCTCGTCGATGACCAGCTGCGGATGGCTGCGGCCGCTCGGGTAGGTCACCATCACGTCGCGCATCCACTCCGGTGCGCCCTTCGGCGGGTTCTTCGAGAAGAACGACTCGCCGCCGATCCCGTCGCGGAAGCGCTCGAGCGAGACCGGTCGATCGCCGTTCGCCGCGACGAACGCGTCGCCGACGGCGATGAAGTACCGTGCGAGCTCGAGCTTGGTGATCCCCGCCTCGGGCCAGACCACGCGCTCGGGGCTGGAGACCCGCACGACGCGCACGCCGTCGGGTCCGTCGATCTCGAGGGTCGTCGCGTCGCGGGCCATGACGGTGACGCTACCGCGCTCCCCCGACGTCCTCGCTCAGGCGCCCGCCGTGGCGTAGCGCTGCGCGGCTCGGGCGCGGGCCTTCGCGGCCTCGACCTCGCGGTCCTTCGGCGGCGCCGAGGTGACCAGGTGGTCGAGCAGGTGCTGCGTGACGTGCGCGATCTCCTCGACCGCCTCGTCGAACGCCGCCTGGTTGGCCTTCGACGGATGCGTCGAGCCGCTGACCTTCCGGACGTACTGGAGCGCGGCGGCCCGGACCTCGTCGCTCGTCGCGACGGGTTCGAAGTTGTGGAGGGTTCGGATGTTCCTGCACATGCGGGGCAGCCTAATCCGACGCGGACGGCGCGTCGAGGAGTCGGCCTGCAGACCGAGCGGGGTCGGGCGGCGGGACCGCGGCCTCGGCGACCGGTCGCAGCACGAACAGTCGCACGACGCGGCCGGAGTCGCGCTCGTATCCCCGGTAGCCGGGCCACTGCGCCTCGATCCGGGCCCACGCGGCGTCGCGTTCGGCCGCCGGGACGCGAGTCGCGCGGACCCGGAACGTCCGGTCGCGCACGGTGATCGAGGCATCGGGGTTCGCCATCAGGTTGTACGTCCAGCCGGGATGGCGGTCGCGGGCGAAGCTCGTGCCCGCCACGATCGCGCGCCCGTGCCCGTCCGGCGTGTACATCAGGTGGACGTCACGCGGGGCGCCACTCCGCGCACCGACGGTGTGCAGGACCAGCGACGGCACGAGCAGCGATGCGAGCTGGAGCCGCCCGCCGCTGAGCGCACCGAGCACCGCCTCGATCGGCGGCAGGACCACCGGAGCGACCATCCGGAACAGCCGCGTCCGCGTGATCGGCGCGACGACGGAACGGGTGAGCTGGAGCACGGTCGGCACGCGACCAGTGTGGCGTGCGACCCTCGTCGACGCCAGAGGCGGTACGCCCCCGACGGGCGGACGTCAATCCCCTGCCGCCCGACGAGTGCGCTGCCTAGCGTGGGGGCGTCCAGCCGACCGGTTGGACGACGTTCCATCTGGACAGGGAGGGCGATCATGGCCGAACGCGTGCCGCACGATCCCGCCGAAGGCGAGTACACCGACTCGGAACTGCCGCTCGACGCCGAGCTGCCGAAGGACGAGGAGGCCGACGACGTGGTCGTCGTCGAGGAGGTCGAAGTCATCGAGGTGGACCGCGATCCGGGCACGAGGCCCTAGCCGGAGCGGGTCGGCCGAGGTGCCCGCCGTCAGCGCCGTTCTCGCGCGACCGGGTCGGTCACCCCGGGCAGCGCGTCACGGGCGGCGGCGACCTCGGCCGCGGCATCCGCCGCCCGGCGCTCGGCGCGCTTCAGGCGGCGCAGCGCCATCGACGTCGCACCGTACCTGGCAGCGACCCGGTCGCTCTCCTCGTCGACGCCGGTGACGATGTAGGCGCTCGCGATGAGCACGACCTGGCTCGACAGGTTGAGCCAGATCAGCAGCGCGATGAGGGAACCGAACGAGGCGACCAGCGGGTTGTTCGTCGCTCCGCCGACGAACAGGCTCGACAGCAACTGGAGCACCGTCAGCCCCGCGCCGCCCAGCAGCGACCCCGACCACAGCGCTCGAGCGCTCGGTCGGAGTCCGGCGAGCAATCGGAACAGCCCGGCGATCACCGCGGTGTCGATCGCGAAGGCCACGAGGACCGAGAGCGTGCGCGAGCCGGTGTCGAGCAGCGCACCGCCGAAGGGTCGGCCGAGCCATCCGCCGATCGCGTCGAGTGCCCCGGTGCCGACCACCGTGACGACCGCGCCCGCCACGAGGAGCCCCCCGAAGCCGATCGCGATCAGGAGGTCGCGGAGCAGCTGCCAGAGGAAGAAGCGGTCGTCGTCGGGGCGCCCCGCAAGCTGTCGCAGCGCGATCCGGAGCGAGCGGATCGCACCGATCGCGGCGCCGACGAGGCCGATGAGGGCGAGCGATCCCGCGATGCTCAGGGTGATGGGCTGGATCAGGGTCTCCGGGTCGATCACCGCGCCCTCGCCGATGAGGCCGGGGATCACCCCGCTCACGGTGGTCACGATCGCGTCGATCGCGTCGGGGTTGCCCGCGAGCCAGATGCCCGCGGCCGCGAACCCGAGGAAGGTGCCGGCGAAGACCGAGAAGAGCGTCCGATAGGTGACGCTGTCGGCGAGCACCGCCCCGTGCTGCTCCTGGTAGAGCAGGAACGCGCGCGCGGGCTTGGTGCTCAGCACCCACTGCACGATGCGCGTGACCCGCGCGCGGAATCCGCCGCCGGCGGTGGTCTCCCCCGTCTGCTCGCTCATCCCGTCAGGCTAGCGAGCGCGACGCCGCCGATCAGGGCCTTGACGCGCGCGCCGCCCGGCCTCGCGGCGGACGTGCCGCGCGGTCGGCCTTGGCCTGCGCGCGCGCCTGGGCCGACAGCTCCGCGGCGATCCCCTTCGTCTCCTCGACATCGCCCGTCGCGGGCCGCCACCAGGCGAGCGCCGGATCCGCGTCGAGCAGGACCGAGCGGACCAGGAGCGTCAGCGGCACCGCGAGCACCGCGCCGATCGGCCCGATCACGAGCGCCCAGAACAGCACGGAGACGAAGGTGATGGTCTCGCTCAGCCGGACCGCGCCGCCGACCACCTTGGGCTGCACGATCGACTGCACGACCGCGTTCACGACGCCGTAGACGAGGAGGACGGCGATGAACACCGGCCACCCGCCCGAGAGGAACCCGAACACGAGCGGCGGCACGATCGCGATGAAGTACCCGATGTTCGGGATGAAGCTGCAGATGAACGACAGGACGCCCCAGAGCAGCGCTCCCGGCACCTGGAGCACGAGCAGGGCGATCCAGTTCAGCACGCCCTGCGCCGCGCCCAGGGCGGTCGTGACGACCATGTACCGCCGCACGTTCCGCGTGTACAGCACGAGCGCGTCGACGAGCGTCGCGCGGCGCGAGCGCAGCTGCGAGAGGATGGCCGGCGCGTAGGTGCCGTCCATGGCCATCAGGATCAGCAGCGTGAGGATGACGACCAGCGAGAACGTGATGCCCGCCACGCCGCCGAGCACCGCGGTCACGACGTCGATGATGCGCGAAGGCTCGAGCCCGTCGACGATGGTCTGCGCCTGCTGCGCGCCGATGCCGAGCCCTTCGAGCGCATCGCCGATGTTGGCCGCCGCCGCCTGGATCTGCGGCGTGTACTCGGGCAGCAGCGTCGTGAACTGCGCCAGCGCGAACACGAGCGTGACCACGAAGCCGGCGAGCAGCGCGAAGACCGCGACGATCGCGCCCCCGGTGGCGAGCCCGACGGAGACGCCCCGCCGGACGAGTCCGACCCGCACCGGATGGACGCAGATGGTGAGCACGAGCGCGAGGAACGCAGGGGCCACCACCGATCGGGCGGCCGCGAGTCCGAACATCACGACGACCGCCCCCGCGAAGCCGAGCAGGATGATGCTGGCGCGGGGCAGCGCGACCGAGGGGGGAGCCGTCGACGCCGCGTCGACCGGGTCCGGCGCCGGGGCCGCCTCGGAGGGGGATCCGGTATTCCGACGCCACCAGCCGCGAGCCATGATCCCCCCGATCCGCCGCCGCCGGGGCATCTGGCGCGGCACCTGCGGCGCAGGCTAGCAGTCGGCGGCGAGGGGCGACGGGACTTCGGTCCGGTGTGCGCGCGCGAGTCGCGGGCCTGCGGCCGGCCGGAGCGACCGGCGCCGGAGCCGCCGCCGCACCCGGGCGAGCGAACGGTGCGCGGCGGGCTGACCCGACACGATGCCGACGAGCACGATCGCGAGACCGGCGATCTGCCAGCTTCCGAGTCGCTCGCCTGCGACGAGCACGCCGAGCAGCACGCCGGCGACCGGGTTGAGCAGCCCCACCAGGCCGACCGTCCCGGCAGGCAGGCGCGCGAGTCCGGCGAACCAGGCCACGAAGGCGACCGCCGTCGCGATCACGCTCACGTACGCGAACGCGAGCACGCCGTGGACGTCCATCGCGGGCGGCGCTCCCTCCGCGACGAGTGCGGCGGGCACGAGGAGCAGCCCGCCGGCGAGCAGTTGCCACGACGTGACCGAGAGGACGTCCGTGCCCTCGCGCCAGCGCTTGGCGAGGATGTACCCGAGCGATGAGAGGGCCATCGCGAGGACGGACGCGGCGATGCCGACGGGCGCGGAGGCGACGCCCTCGCCGGCGAGCATGAGCGCGACGCCGACGATGCCGAGGCCGGCGCCGACGAGCGGGACGAGCCGGAGCCGCTCACCGGCGAACAGCCAGGCGAGGAGCATCATCGCGGCAGGCGAGGTCGCCATGATCGTCGAGGCCAGGCTCGTGGGCAGCAGTTGTGCGACGAGGTAGATGAGCGCGAAGAACACGCCGACGTTGAGGGTGCCGAGGACGGCGACCCGCCACCACCACGCGCCCCTGGGCAGGCTCGGCCTGACGGCGAGCAGCAGCAGGCCGGCCGGAAGCGCCCGGAACACGGCGCCCCACAGCGGCGCGTCGGGCGGGAGGAATTCCCGCGTGACCCAGTACGTGCTCCCCCACGCGATCGGCGCGATCGCTGTGACGAGCACCCAGCGCCAAGTAGTTTCCATGGAAGACAGTATAGCTTCCGTGGAAGATACACTGGCACGCATGACGACGGATGCCACGGACGACCGCGTCGCCCGCATCATGCGCGAATGGCGCCGCGAGCGACCCGACCTCGATGTCTCCCCTCAGGGTGTGATCGGCCGCCTGCACCGACTCGCGAACGCGCTCACCGACGAGCTGGTCGCCGTCTACGACCGGTTCGAGCTCTCCGAGGGCGAGTTCGACGTGCTCGCCACGCTGCGCCGCGCAGGCGACCCGTTCGAACGGACGCCGGGCGATCTCGCGGCCTCCACGATGGTGACGAGCGGTGCGGTCACCAAGCGGGTCGACCGGCTCGTCGGTCGCGGACTCGTCACGCGGCGCGCGAGCGACGTCGACGGTCGCGGTCGCGTCATCGCGCTGACGCCGGCCGGTCGCGAACTCATCGACGAGGTCATGACCGCCCACATGGCGAACGAGCACCGCCTGCTCGCGGCGATCGACGCCGGCGAGCAGGCGGTGCTCGAGCGGGTGCTCACCCGGTGGCTGTCGACGTTCGAGTCGCCGGCCGCCGACGGATGAACCCGGACCCGTTCGGTCCGGAGCGCTGGATCAGTACCAGCCGACGGACACCGAGTGCGACCAGGCGCCGCACGGCGTACCGTAGCGACCCGCGATGTAGCCGAGGCCCCAGGTGATCTGCGTCGAGGCGCTCGTCGCCCAGTCGGCGCCGGCGGTCGACATCTTCGAACCGGGCAGCGCCTGCGGGATGCCGTACGCGCCGCTCGAGGGGTTCTGGGCGTAGACGTTCCAGCCCGACTCCTTGTTCCAGAGGTCGACGAGGCAGCCGAACTGGTCGGAGCCCCAGCCGTACATCGAGGCCATGAGGTCGCGGGCGATCGCCTGCGCACCACTGGGGTTCGCCGGACCGGTCGGGTACGACGGCGTGGCGGGAGCGGCGGCCTGCTCGGCGGCCTCGGCGGCGGCCTTCTCGGCCGCGGCCTTCTCGGCGGCCGCCTTCTCGGCGGCGGCCTTCTCGGCGGCCTTCTTCTCGAACTCCGTGACCTTCGCCTTCACCTCGTCGACCTTCTCGGACGTGAGGTCGACGAGTTCGAAGACGCGCTCGGGGGCCAGGTAGGTGTAGTCGTCGAGGGTCGCGACGGTCGAAGCGAGCTCGGAGGCATCCGCCTTGCCCTCAGCCTGGGCGATCGTGGCGTCGGCGGCCTTCAGCGTGTCCTCGGCCGTCTTCACGGCGTGGGCCGCGAGCAGTCCGCCGGCCGCGTCGAGCTGGTCGATCCCGCGGTCGGCGCCTTCGGCGATGGCGGCCGTCTCGGCGACGCGACGCTCCTGGTCGGCGACCGCCGACTGGACGGCGAAGCCGGAGCCGACGAGCGCGCCGACGGTGACGATCGCGCCGGACGCGATCCACGCGGCGCGGCGGTTGCGACGGGTGCGACGGACGCGAGCGCGCGTGGCGTCGATGGTCTCGTCGGAAGTGGTCAGGGTGGTGCTGGGGGAACTGGTCTGGTTTCGCATGAAGTCTCTGGCGGCGCCCGAGGTGCTGTCCTCGCGCGCCGCGGTTCTCGTCTCGGTGCTGGAAAATGGGGGCTCGCCGCGGCGAAGTCGCCAGTCTGCACACCCTTCCTCCACGAGTCGTGCCCGTTCCCTGTGAAAGTCATCCGAACTGTCGACAGAACCTCATGTCCGTGGCAGCGGGATCCTCACGCCTCGGTGTGCGTGAAGTCGGGGTATCCCTGCCACTCGCCGGGCCCGTGGGAGCGCACGAAGGCCTGGTGCACGCGCTCGCACGCGCCGCGCAGCGTGGTGCCCCAACCGAGCACTCGGCCGTCGAACTCGGCCCGGTAGCGCACCGCTCCGTCGAGGCGCACGATGTCGACCCGGCCGTACTCGCGCCCGAACGAGTCGACGAGACGCCACCGCCCCGGTTCGGGCTCGTCGGCGGCGAGGATCGGATGCCAGCTGGCCAGTGGTGCTCCCTCCCGAGCGCCCCGGCCGGCGTGCCTCGATCGTACGTCGGGCCGCCCCCAGCCGTCACATCGCGGCGGACGCCCGGCGCACGTGGCTGCGCGCATGTGCGACCGCGCTCGGCAGCTCGTCGAACAGGTGGTTCCGATGCCGCAGCGAGTCGATGACGCCGACCCGACGAGCGAGCTCCAGGTGCCGGGCCTGGATGCCCTTGACCAGGACGGTCACGCCGCGCCGCTCGAGGGCCTGGACCAGTTCGGTGATGACCTGCGCACCCGTCGCGTCGAGGATCTGGAGCTGCGACATCCGGATGATGACGACATCGACGTCGCGCATCGCGCCGACGCGCTCGAGCATGCGCTCGGCCGCCCCGAAGAAGAGCGCGCCCTCGAGGCGGAACAGTGCGACCCGCTCGTCGCCGGCCTCGGACGGCCCGGGAAGCTCCTCGCGGTGCACCCCACTCGATCGGGCGAGCGCCCGGAGCGCGAGGAAGGCCGTGACCGCGATGCCGACGAGCACCGCCGTGATGAGGTCCACGCTCACGGTGATGACGGCCGTCGCGACGAATACGACCGCATCCGCTCGCGTCGACCCCACGACGGAGCGCACCGTCGCGAGCGAGATCATGCGCGTCGCCGTGACCATGAGCACCCCGGCGAGCGCCGCGAGCGGGATGGACGCGACGACGGACGCTCCGACCGCGACGATCGAGGCGAGCAGGACCGCGTGGACGATCGCCGCGAGCCTCGTCCGACCGCCCGTGCGCACGTTCACGGCGGTCCGTGCGATCGCTCCCGTGGCCGGCATGCCGCCGAACAGCGCGGACGCGATCGAGGCGAGCCCCTGGCCGACGAGTTCGCGATCGGCGTCGTAGGGCCCGGTGTCGGAGATGGATGCCGCGACCCGCGCCGAGAGCAGGGACTCGATCGCGGCGAGCGCGGCGACCGTCGCCGCCGGGAGCGCGAGCGCGGCGAGGGTCGCGGGGTCGAACGCGGGCACGGTCGGCGACGGGAGCCCGCTGGGCAGGGCCCCGATCGTGCTCACGGGGACCCCCGTGAGCACCACGGCCAGCGCCACGACGACGATCGCCACGATCGACCCGGGCACCAGCGGGTGGATGCGCGGAGCGAGGAGCATGATGGCGGCGACCGTCGCGACGACGGCGAGCGACCACGCCGCGTCGGGCCAGGTCGCCCCCGCGATCGCATCGACGGCACCGACGATCGCGTTCGCGCCCTCGGTGGCGGGCACGCCGAGGGCGGCCGGCACCTGCTGGAGGAAGATGATCACCGCGATCCCGAGTGTGAACCCCTCGATGACGGGCCAGGGGATGAAGGTCACCGCGCGGCCCAGCCGGAGGACGCCGGCCACGAGCACCATGGCGCCCGCCAGCAGCCCGACGATCGCGAGCGCGCCGACGCCGTGCGTCGCGATGATCGGCGCCAGCACCACGACCATCGCACCCGTCGGCCCGGAGACCTGCACGTTCGACCCGCCGAACACCGCCGCGACGATGCCCGCGACGATCGCGGTGACGAGCCCGCTCGCGGCACCGGCGCCCGAGCTCACGCCGAACGCCAGTGCGAGGGGCAGCGCGACGATACCCACGGTGATGCCGGCGACGAGGTCGCCCCTCCAGCTCCGGCGCACGTCGCGGTAGTCCGCGACGGCGGGCAGCAGCGAGCGGACGCCGCGAGCGACGCGCTGCGCGGTCGACGCCGTCACGATCGGGCCGCCGAGCCGGTCGACGCGGGGGCGGCCGATGCGGGCGGGATGTCGGGCAGCGCGGCCTGCTCGACGAGCTGGCGCTCGGTGGTCAGCAGGATCTCGGCGAGCAGCGCGCGCGCGACGCGGAGGAGGTCGGCGACCTGCGGGTACGCGAGACGGTAGGACACCTGGTTCCCTCGGCGCTCGGCGGTCACGAGCCGGTGGTTCCGGAGCACGGCGAGGTGCTGCGAGAGGTGGGACGCCTCGAGCCCGGTGGCGTCGAGCAGTGCGGACACCGGCGTCTCGACGTCGGGCGCCGCCGCGAGCACCTCGAGCACGCGCACGCGCAGCGGGTGCGCGAGGCCCTTGAACAGGTTGGCCTTGACCTCGTAGAGCGGGCGGCTGGCGTCGGTGAACACGCGGACTCCTCCATGGATTGATGGATCCATCAATCCATTATGCGCCTGTCGGCCACGCCGAGGGTGCGAGCGTGCGAGCGGACCTCGGATCAGGACATCGGTCGGGTCATCCCGACTTCGACGTGAGCGTGATGCCGGCCGCCCTCGCCGGTTCGGCGTACGCACGCGCGAGGTCGTCGACGGTCGCGTGCGCGTTCAGGCCGCTGGGGTTGGGCACGACCCACAGCTCGGCGCCGCCGAGTGCTTCGTCCTGCTTCCCCACCCGAGCCTTCGGCCGATCGAAGCCCTGGCGGTACGCGGTGACCCCGACGATCGCGACGACCGCCGCGCCCCAGCGTTCGACGTCCCGCTCGAGCCGCAGCGCTCCCGCACGCAGTTCGGCGCGGCCGAGCTCGTCCGCGCGCGCGGTGGCCCGATGCACCAGGTTCGAGATCCCGATGCCGGCCTCGAGGAGCATCCGCCGGTCGGCGTCGTCGAGGCCCGCCGCGAAGTCCGGCAGGCGCGGGATGATGCCGGCTGCGGCGAGCGCCGGGTAGAAGCGGTTGCCGGGGTGCGCGAAGTGGCTGCCGGTCGCGGCCGTCCACAGTCCCGGGTTGATGCCGACGAACACCAGCTTCGGATGCTCGGGCATCAGGTCGTCGACGGCGGCGTCGCGGAAGGACTCGAGTTCGGATCGGGTGAATCCCATGGACCGATCATGCCCTCGCCGGGAGGCCGGCGTGCGAGCCCTCCGGATCAGCCGCGCACGTGGGTGTCGACGATCGGCCACGGGAAGACCCGGAGCCGGGCCACGCCGAGGATGGTGCCCTCCGCGACGAAGGACTGCTGCCAGGCCTGCGGGTCGTGCGTGCCCGCCCGCTGGTCGCCGAGCACGAACACGCGATCGCGCGGCACGGCGAACGAGCCGCGGAAGCTGCCGGAGCGGCGGGCGTACGGCTCGTAGAGCGGTTGGCCGTCGACCGTGATCCGACCGTCGGGGTCGACGACGATGCGTTCGCCGGGCAGGCCGATCACGCGCCGCAGGTCCGGCTCGGCTCGGTCGGGGACCCGGTACACGAGGATCTCGCCGCGCCGGAGCCGGTGCGGACGACGATGTCGGCTCGTGAGCACGACGTCACCGGGTTCGAGCATCGGTCGCATCGCGTCCGACCGGACGACGGTCGGGAATGCGGCGAACCGATGGACGAGGACGACGAGGGCGATGAGCACGAGGACGGCGATGAGGAAGGCCGGGGCCGCCGAGTCGGTCACGAGACCGCCCCGGAGGTCCGCGGGGCGCCGTCCGACCGATCAGGCGGCCCGACACCGGTCGCGGGTGCCCTCACCTCCCGCGGCCGCCTGCTGCCCGGACCGGATTCCCGACGTGCGTTCACCACGCTCCCTCCGGCGTCGCGCCCACGGCGGCGCCGTGCGTAGGCTACGACCGGTCCGGAGCCCCGCGCCGGACCTGTCCACAGCCCGTGGGCTCGCGCGGATCGCAGCCTGCCAGGGGTGCCGGTCGACACCCGGAGGTCGGGCACGTGCCCGATGCGGGACCTTCGCCCCGCACGGCCGGGGACGGCGGGTGCAGCGTGGGGGCATGGACACGGTGGTCAGGACCGACCACGGCGCCCTGCGGGGCAGGATCGTCGACGGCGTGCACGTCTTCCTGGGGGTGCCGTACGCGGCCCCGCCGTTCGGCGCGAACCGACTGCTCCCACCGCGCCCGGTCGAGCCGTGGGACGGGATCCGTGACGCGGGCGCGCTCGGACCGGAGCCTCCCCAGGTCGCGCCGCCCGCGACGGGCGGCGCCGAGGCCGGTGCGGCGGAGGACTGGCGCGGGGTCGATGCCGCCTTCGCCGGGCTCGAGCACGCCGCTCCGGCGGAGGACGTGCTGAACCTCAACATCTGGACGCCCGATCCGGGCGCGGTGCGACGTCCCGTGATGGTGTGGATCCAGGGCGGGATGTTCGAGCTCAGTTCGACGGCCGCGTACGACGGCAGCCGGTTCGCGCGGGACGGCATCGTGTGCGTCGTCATCAACTGGCGGCCGGGGGCCGAGGGGTTCCTGATGCTCGACGACGGGAACGTGAACCGGGGTCTCCTCGACCAGGTCGCGGCGCTGGAGTGGGTCCGGGACCGGATCGACGCGTTCGGCGGGGATCCCGACGACGTGACCGTCTTCGGCGAGTCCGCGGGCGCCATGAGCATCGGGATGCTGCTCGCGATGCCGGCCGCAGCCGGCCTGTTCCGACGGGCGATCCTCCAGAGCGGCGCCGCGCACCACGTGCTGCCGCCGTCCGACGCCGAGCGCCTGGCGGGGCTCCTCGCGGAACGTCTCGGCACGTCGCCGACCCGTGAGGCGATCGCGGCGGTCGGCGTGCCCCGCCTGCTCGCGGCGCAGGCCGCACTCAAGGCGGACCTGATCGCCCATCCGGACCCGGATCGATGGGGCATGCCGCTCGTGGCCACCACGATGCCGTGGCAGCCCGTCGTCGACGGCGCGGTGATCCCCGCAGCGCCGATCGATCGGATCGCGGCGGGCGCCGCCCGCGACGTGGACCTGGTCGTCGGCACGAACGCCGACGACTGGCGCCTCTGGCTCACGGTGAGCGGCGCGTTCGCGCGGATCACGGACGAGATCCTCACGGGTCCGGTGGCCCGCTTCGGCTCGCAGTCGCTCGCGGCGTACGACCTTGCGCCGGCGACGTCCCTGCCCGCGTACCGGGCGCGGTACCCGGACGCGGTTCCGGGCGACCTGCTCGCAGCAGTCCAGACCGACTGGTGGATGCGGATCCCGGCGATCAGGCTGGCGGACGCGCACGCGGCGGCCGGCGGCCGGACCTACATGTACGAGTTCGCGTGGCCGGCGCCGGGCCTCGGAGCCGTCCACGCGCTGGAGATCCCGTTCGTGTTCGACACGCTCTCCCCCGACGCCCCGCTGTTCGGCCCGATGCTGGGCCCGAACCCGCCGCAGTCGCTCGCCGACTCGATGCACGGTGCGTGGGTCGCATTCGCGTCGTCCGGCGACCCGGGCGAGCAGTGGCCGAGGTACCACGCCGAGCTGCGCGCGACGATGCGCTTCGACGTGCAGTCGCGGGTCGCGGTGGATCCCCGCGCGTGGGAGCGCGGCCTGTGGGCGGGCGTCAGGTGAGCTCGGGGCGCGGCCGGCCGCCGGCGTACACGCTGCGCCCGATGCCGCGGGAGCGGCGCGCGGTGCTCGACCGGCTCGCCGGGGCCCGGCGCCGTTTCCAGGTGCACGCACTGGTCGAGCTCGACGTCGGCGAGGCCGCCTCACGGCTCGCGGTCGTCGATCCGCACGTGTCGTGGACGGGGTTCGTCATCGCCTCCCTCGCGCGGGCGGTCGCGCAGCATCCCGACGTCAACGTCCGCCGCGCGGGCGGGCGGATCCTGGCCTTCGACCACGTCGACATCGGGGCCACGGTCGAGCGGCAGTGGGCGGGTCGCGCGATGCTCGACATCGTCACCGTCCGCGACGCCGACCGGAAGGCGCCGGCCGAGATCACGGAACTCCTGCACGCGGTCAAGACGGGACCGGGCGTGGACCACCGCCCGAGGGGCGCGATGCGTGCCGTCCTCGCACTGCCCGGGCCGCTCCGGCGCACCGCGATCCGCATCGCCGGGACCGTTCCCGGCGTCGCCGCCGCGTTCGGCCCGGCGGTCGGCGTGACGTCGATCGGCATGTTCTCGCGCAGCTGGGGCTGGGCCGTGCCGCTCGCCCCGCTGACCGTGATCGCGACGGTCGGCGGCGTCGCCGATCGCGCCGTCGTCCGCGACGGTCGCGTCGTGGCGCGACCCATGCTCCCGGTCACGCTGAGCTTCGATCACGCCCTCATCGACGGGGCCCCGGCCTCCCGGTTCACCGAGACGCTGCGCCGGACGATCGAGGAGGCGTCGGTACTCGGCTGATAGCCTCGCCCCAGCGGCCGTGATGACCAGCATCCGTGACGCCGGTGAGGGTGCGCGGAAGGGTCGAGCCCATGAGCAGCAGACTCCTGATCTACGGGGCCTACGGGTACACCGGCGATCTCATCGCCCGGTCCGCCGTCGCACGCGGGTGGTCCCCGATCGTGGCCGGCCGGAATGCCGCCCGGGTGGAATCGCTCGCCCGAGAACTGGGCGTCGAGGGACGTTCCTTCGACCTGAGTGCCGCGCAGGAGCACCTCGAGGGCGTCGACGTGGTGCTGCACTGTGCCGGCCCCTTCTCGGCGACCGCGGCGCCGATGATGGCGGCCTGCCTTTCGACCGGCACCCACTACCTCGACATCACCGGTGAGATGGACGTCTTCGAGCACGCCGACTCGTTGACCCAGGAGGCCTCGGAGGCCGGGGTCGTGCTGTGCCCGGGAGTGGGCTTCGACGTCGTCCCGACCGACTGCCTGGCGGCACGCCTGGCCGAGGAGCTCCCGGACGCCACGCGGTTGTCGCTGGCGATCCTCGGACCGCCCTCCCTGTCGCCGGGAACGGTGAAGACCCTGATCGAGGGCATGGCGGTCAGCGCCAGACGTCGCGTGGGCGGCGTGATCGAAGCAGTGGAGTTCGGCTCCGACATCCGCATGATCGACTTCGGGGACGGGCCGACGCAATCGGCCAACGCGACCGTCGCCGACCTGTCGTCGGCGTTCCGCTCGACCGGGATCGGGAACATCACCACCTACGCCGCCGTGTCCGACGCGCAGGTGAGGCAGTTCCGGATGCTGCACGGCATCCGCAGGCTGATCCGGTTCGCGCCCGTGTCGCGACTGCTCAAGAAGCTCGCGGCGCCTGCCCACGGCCCTGACGCAGCCGAACGTGCAGCCCAGCCCGGTGCGGTGTGGGGTGAAGTCGAGAACGCTGCCGGCGAGACGCGGGTCGGGCGGATCAGGCTGGCGAACTCCTACACCCTGACCGTCGACTCCAGCCTCGGCCTGGCACAGCACCTGCTCGAGCAGGCGCCTGCTGAAGGCGGCACCTGCACTCCGTCCCAGCTGGTGGGCTGGCAGTTCGTCGAAGGCCTCCCCGGGAGCGAACCGATCGCGGTGAGCGTGCTGCAGCGCTGAGCACGGCACCGGCTTCGGGTCGACGGCTCACGAGGGCGTGCGAGCGGATGCCTCGGCACGGCGGCGCACGGCACGGAGCATCCGTCGCGTCGCCGCCCGATGCAGGCCGAGCCCCATGAGCATCGTCCGGTACGCGGCGCCCCGCATGCCGGGGAACACGGCCCTCGTCTCGGCGCGGAGCCGGCTCCGCTCGGGCGCGAGCTCGTCGATGCGGAACACGAGCTCGTAGTCGGACAACCGGTGCCGCCCCGCGAGCGCGAGGCGCGCGGGCGGTTCGGCGGCGACCACGTGGAAGCCCGGGACGACCGCACCGGGTGCGGGCATCGCGGGCCCGCTCAGCGAGGTGTCCTCGGCTCCGAGCATGCGCGCGAACCCGGCGGATGCCGCGTGCGCGAGCATCTCGCCGAGGGCGCCCCACACCGCATCGCGACCGGCCGCGACGTCGACCGCGTGCTCGTCCACGTGCGGGAGCGGGTCGACGACGCCGGCCCGGCGGAGGTAGGTGACGAGGTGGGTCGTGACCCGGAGGCGGTGCAGTTCACCCGGGGCGAACCAACGCGCGTCGGCGGCGTCGTCCCCGGCCTCGAGGGCGCCGCCCACGACCGTCGCGGCGAAGTCGTGGATGTCGAACTCCCGCCCATCCGCGGTCGGCAGCCGGAGGCTCCACAGCTCCCGGCCCACGACGACGCGCAGCCCGGTCTCCTCGAGCACCTCGCGCGCCGCCGCATCCGCGAACGACTCCCCCGGCTCGAGGCGCCCGCCGGGAACCGACCACCGGCCGCGCTGCGGCGCCGCCCCGCGCCTGACGAGCAGCACCCGCCCGTCGTCGTCGGTGATCACCGCCCCCGCGGCCGGCACGACGTCCATGGCCTCACGATACGGCCGGGGGCCCGAACGGAACGCACAGGTCCCGCCCCACTCGCATTACCGGCTACGGGAGCCGGACCCATCGAGCGGCGATCGCGCGAACTGGGCCGGCGCGGGGAGTTCGCATACACTTCGTAGCACGCGTCGGCGGCATCGACGGAATGACCGGACTCCGGTCGCCTCGTGAGCACTCCGCGCCGGACCACCACCGAGTTCGACGGGAGCAGGAGTTCGGATGTCTCCATTCGCAAGAACGCGCAGGCGTCTCGGGCGGGCGGCCGCGCGGCACTCGGCACGTACCGCGATGATCCGGGCCGGGGCCGTCGTGGTCCTCGGGGCATCGACGCTCACGGCATGCGCATCGCCTGCCCCGGCCGCAGAGGGTGGCGCGAGCGTCGTCGGGGGAATCGAGTACTGGAGCGATGCGAATGAGACGCTGCTCCTCGACGCCTGCCTGCCCCCGGAGCGGGAGACGCCGTCGCCCGCGATCGTCCTGCTCCACGGCGGCGGGTTCGTCGACGGCGATCGTGTCGGAGGCGGCATGCGGGCTCTCTGCAGGCAGATGTCCGACCGAGGTGTCGCCACGTTCTCGATCGACTACCGACTCGCACCCGACCACCGATATCCCAGCCAGGTCGAAGACGCGAGCCACGCGATCGAGTGGCTGCGAGCGCCGGAGCAGGTGGAGCGTTTCGGGATCGACCCCGCTCGGATCGGGGTCTTCGGCAGTTCCGCCGGCGCGATCATCGCGCAGTCGATCGGGATGGCGGGGTCCGGGCCGACCGACGTCGGGGCCCGCGTCAGCGCGGTCGTGTCCCTCTCCGGTGTCTCGCTGATGACCGAGGAGGCGCTCGGCCTCGGCGAGCCGAGCCCCGAAGCGATCAACCTGATCCTCAACTACCTGGGCTGCACGACTGCGTCCGCGGTGAACTGCGCGCAGGCGGAAGCCGCCTCGCCCCTCGGCCAGGTCGACTCATCGGATCCGCCGACGATGCTCGTGACGGGCGCGCAGGAGTTCGTGCCGGTCGAACAGGCCCAACGCATGCAGGAGGCACTGCTCGCTGCCGGGGTTCCGGCCGAGCTCGTGGTCGTCGACGGTTCCCGACACGGGGTCCAGCTGCTTCGCAACGACGTCCGAGCGGCCGTTGTCGAGTTCTTCGCGACCCACCTCTGACTCCGAAGGGCCCTCGCGGGACCTGAGTCGCCGCCCTGGTTACCGTTACGTTACACAACCGTCACATGCTGGACGCGCAGGTGGCGCTCGACCGTCGCGCGGAGGGATAGCGTGAGAGCCCTGTGCCGACGATCGGCACGAGGGGAGGCCGTGGGTGGAGCTCCGCGAGTGCTTGCGCGTGGTCCGGCGGAGCTGGATCGTGATCGTCGCGACGATCGTTGCCGCGGTCGCCACCGGCGTCCTCGTGGTGATGGTGGCGCCTCCGACGTACACCGCCGAGGCGAAGATCGTCGTGGAGGCCAACGGCACCGCTGGGACGGCCCAGGAGGTCGCCCAGGCCAGCACGGTCATACTGCAGCAGCTCGGCACCTACGTCCAACTCGCCACGACCCCGCTGGTGCTGCAGTCCGCGATCGACACGCTCGCACTCGACACCACGCCGGAGGAACTCGCGGAGGACGTGACGACCTCGATCCTCGAGGAGACCGCCGTGCTCTCCGTCACCGCGGAGGCGCCCACGGCGCTCGGTTCCTCCGACCTGGCGAACGCGATCGCCGAGAGCCTCATCGGCGTCATCGGATTCCCCGTCAACGGAGTCTCGGCCCCGACCCCGGTGACGGGAACGATCGTCCAGGTCGCCGCCCCGCCGACCACGCCGACCACGCCCGACGCACTCCTGGTCATGCTCGTGGCATTCGGCGCCGGGGCCGCGCTCGCGTTCGTCATCGTCGTGTTCCGCGAGGTGCTCAACACGAGGATCCGCAACACGCGCGACCTCGAGCGCGCCACCGAACTGCCGATACTCGGCACCGTCTCGAGGAATCGGGGCACGAGTCGGGATCCACTCACGTTCCGGTCGGTGCCGAAGTCCCGGTTCGCCGAATCGGTGCGGCTCATCAGGACACGGATTGCGCAGTCGCTCGCCGGAGGGGGTGCGGTGATCGCCGTGACGTCGGCGGGCGACCGCGAGGGGCGCACGACCATCTCGGCAAACCTCGCGCTCGCGATCGCGGAGGACGGAAGACGCGTCGTGCTCGTCGACGCCGACCTGCGTGCACCCGGATTGGCCCGCATCTTCGACATCACCGCCGAGCACGGACTGCTCGACGTGCTGGAGGGTCGCACCTCCGTCGACGGCCTGACCGTCGTCGAGCCGCTGCCGAACGTGGAGGTGGTCCCGACCGCC
Source organism: Agromyces binzhouensis (assembly GCF_042672355.1). Lineage (NCBI taxonomy): Bacteria > Bacillati > Actinomycetota > Actinomycetes > Micrococcales > Microbacteriaceae > Agromyces > Agromyces binzhouensis. Next base: position 305,815 of record NZ_JBHXVJ010000005.1, read on the forward strand.
CAGGTCGCGACGGGCGGCGCGTTGCCGCTCGACAGCCGACGGCTCGGTGCGGTGATCGAGCGCCTGCGCACGATGACCGACGTGATCGTGATCGACGCCGGCGCCGCAGGTTCCGTCGCCGACGCCGGCGCGCTCACCGATGTCGTCGACGAGTTCATCGTCGTCGTCCGAGCACGGCAGACGACGCGCACCGCCCTGCGAGCGGCAGTGCTGAACGTCGCGGCGCCCGAGGGCAAGGTGCTCGGCGTCGTGCTCAACGACGTCCCGCTCTCCGGTCCCGACGCGGACTGACCGGCCACGAGTGATCGGCACCTCGATGCGGACGATACGGGATCGCATGTCCGATCCGACCGTCCGCCAGGTGCTGTGGGCTGTGGGCGGCGCTGGGACGGCGGCGCTCGTCGTCTCCGGCGCCCTCATCGATCCGCTCGTTCCCGTTGCCGCGGTCGGTGGCCTCGTCGTCCTCTCCATCGCCGCCTTCCAGCCGAAGGTGTTCGCCCTGATCGCCGTCATCGCGATCATCGTGAGCACGCCGCTGCAATCGACACTCGGGACCGTCGGCAGCTACGCCGACGAACTGGTCGTCGTGATCGCTCTTGCCTCGTTCGCCACACGGCGCTTCCTCACCGACCGTCGGCTGGTGCTGCTGCCCGGGTCGGCGTGGTTCGCAGCCTTCATCGCGGTCGGCCTCGTCAGTTCCGTCGCGCTTCGAGTGCCGATCGGGAACACCGTCGAAGCACTGTTCCTGATCACGAAGGGGCTGCTCTTCGCGCTCGCACTCGCCCAGCTTCGCTGGACCGTCGCCGACATCGCGCGGATGGTGCGAGCGGGGATCGTGGTCATCGTCGTGATCGGCGTCATCGGGACGATCAACTTCGCAGTTCCGATCCCGTGGTCGTACCTCGTCGCCGACCGGCCGCCATTGAACTACGTCGCCGGCCTCCCCTCACTCAGCGGTCCGTTCCAGCACCCCGCTGCATTCGGGAGGCTCTGCGCGGTGCTCGCGATCGCTGTCGTGACGTACGGCCTCGTGGTCCGCCGATCCGTCGGCAACATCGTGCTCATCGCCGTGACGGCCGGCCTGTCGGTCCTCAGCTTCCAGGTGAAGTCGCTCGTCGGCCTGCTCACCACGATCGGCGTGATCGGACTTCGCTTCTCGCGCCCGATCGTCCTCTTCATGGTGCTGGCCTTCGGCCCGATCGTCGGAGCCCTCGTGCTCCCGACGGTCGTCGAGCTCATCGCGGGCGATGTCGAGCTCTACATCCTCCAAGACTCCGCGCGGTCGACGCTGACCACGGGGTCGATCGTCGTCGCGAACCAGTACTTCCCGCTGGGCGCCGGCTTCAGCCGCTACGGCAGCTATACCGCCGGCCAGCAGTACAGCCCTGAGTACGTCGCGCTCGGCTTCCCCAATGTCTACGGGCTCGGGCCCGGCGACGACGGGATGTTCCTCAACGACACGCAGTGGCCGGCGATCATCGGCGAGAGCGGCTGGCTCGGCGCAGCCTGTTTCGCGCTCGGCGTCGTCAGCATGTTCATCGTGCTGTGCCGTCGGATCTCCGACACGGAGGCCTCGCTCGAACGCTGGGTCCGGGTGACGGGCATCGGCTGGCTCGTGCTGCTGCTCGTGGAGTCGGTGGCGGCACCGGTGTTCGTCTCGGCGCCGTCGTACCCGTTCGCATTCGCCGCGGTGGGAGTGGTGGCATCCCTTCGGGATCGGAGTCGTTTCGAACCGGAGCCGGTTCGGCGAGGCTCGCCCCCGCTCGTCAGCAGTCCGGTGTGACGAACGCCTTGGCGAATGCCGCCGTCTGGTAGACGTACTGGTAGGCCCACCCTCCGAAGCCGAGCGGCTCATGGGCGTCGATCACCGCCAGCTCGCCGCCGAAGCACCGCTCGACGAGCAACCGTGCTCTGGCGACATGCGACGTGCGGGTGATCACGATCGCGCTCGTCCACCTGCGCTCCTCCGCGAGTTCGGCGAGCGCCCTCGCCTCTCCCCCGGTGGTGAACGGGACGGGCGAGATGCAGACGACATCGCCGCCGGGGTGATTGCATGCCCGGAACTTCTCATGGTCGCGCGTCCCGGGTCGGAGCGCTCCTCCGGGAACGGAGAGCAGCATGGTGTCGCCCACGCCGGCATCGAGGAGCGCCCGCGCCAGCTCCACCCGCGCCGCGGTGGGGGGTCCGAGCACGTAGACCACGTCTGCGTGGGCGGGCGTCGGATCCACCTCGGGCGCGACGTAGACCGGCGCCCCGATCACTCCCCCGAGCAGGACCAGAGCGGCCGCCGCACCGACAGCCGCGATCACCCGCCGCATCCGGGCGTGTCTGCGTCTCAGGTCCTCGATTCGAGCGTCTCCAGCCACAGTCGTTCGAGCTCCGGGTAGAGGGTGGCGGCGGAATGCCGATCGTGGAAACGTCGGGCGCCCGCCGCAGCGAGCTCGTGTCGGCGCGCATCCGAACCGAGCACCTGGTCGAAGGCGTGCGCGAGCGAGGCGCTGCACCCCGGTTCCACGAGCATCCCCGCGCCGCCGCCGAGGACGCGCGGGACGCCGCCCACGCTCGTGCCGATCACGCACACGTCGCGGGCCATCGCCTCCAGGATGAACATGGGCATCGCCTCATCCCGCGACGGGAGGACGGCGACCTCCGCCTCATCGAGCATCCGCATGAGCCGACCGTGCGGCAGGGCGCCGTGGAACGTGGCATCCGGCAGGGATCCGGGAACGAGGTCGGGCTCCGTGATCGGTCCCGCGACGTCCAGGTGCCATCCGCGCCCGGCTCCGGAGGTCCTCCACGCGTCGATGAGCACGTCGACGCCCTTGCGACGCGACACGCTCCCGCCGAACACCACCCGGCGTTCCTTCGGGCCGGGGTGCCCGGCCGGAACGGCGTTCGGCACGATGGCGATGCGGTCGGATGCCACGACCGACGCGACGGCCTCATGCATCGCGTCGCTCAGCACGAACACGCGCGATGCGCTGGTGAGCACCTTCGCGACGAGTGCGGGGCGTCGACGTGCGAACTCCACGAAGCTGCTGCCGTGCAGGTGCGCGACGGTCGCGTAGCCACGACGTCGTGCGAGCCGCAGCAATGCTCCCTCGCGAACGAACGAGCCGCCCTGCGAGAGGTGGACCACCACAAGGTTCTGAGACGGGTCGCCGATCCGACGGATGGATCGAGCTGCGCGGAGGAACCGGCCCACGCCACGAAGTCCTCTCGAGCCGTCGCGCGACGAGATCAGCCGGACGTCGACCTGGGCGAATCGCCATGCCCGGTACGCGTTCACGACCTGGGTCATCCCGCCCGCGACCTCCCCGCCGCGGCCTACGTGCCAGACCGTTCGCATCGTCGCGCGGGTGCGGTGCACGCCGACCTCCGGTGTCATGCGCCGCTCGCGACCGACAGGGCGGTCGGCTCTGCTTCGAACAGTCGCTCGAGGTCGGCGCGAACGAGCCGCAACGCCGTGCGCGCGTCCACGAGGGCGGACTGCAGATCATCGCGCCGCCCGACGGCGCGCTCGAGCAGCGCGTCCAGTCGTTCCCGGCTGAGGCCCTCGGAAGGCACGCCGATGCCCTCGATCCCCGCCGCCCGGAAATGGCGTTCGATCTTGTCGGAGCGGTCGACGAGCAGGGCGATGGGGACGGCTCCTTCGGTGAAGGCGGTGACGAGCACATGGAGACGATCGCTGACCGCGAGTACCGTCTCCCGGTACGCCCCACGCAGCCGCTGCTCCTGCGCGGAATGATCGGTGCCGTCCCAGTCGAGGACGGAGCCTCCGAGCAGCCGCCCGAGCTGCCTCGACCGCTCGCGATCGCGGAGTACCTGCGTGACGACCGTGATCCTCAACCCACGGCGTGCTGCGAATGTCCGCACCGCGTCGATCCACTCCTCACCGGGGAGGGCCCGATCGCTCCGCATCGAGACGACGAGACGATCACGCGTAGGTGAGGCATCCGTGTCGTCGACACCCCCCTCGCCGAACGCGAGGTCCGGCATCACCCGGCCGCGCAGGTACCCGGCCGTGCGACCGTCGCGCCAGACGGTGAGATCGGAGAGCGCGATGGAGGGCCGCATGAGACTCGCCGGCAATCGCGAGAAGTTGCGTGATCCGGCTCCGACACGTGCCACGGTGCCGCCACCGGCGCGCACCAGGGCGAGCATCGGGAGCATGCCGAGGTGCTCCTTCATGCCGACGAGCGTCAGTTGTATCTCCCCCGGCTTGAAGACGTACGAGGTGTTGCCGCGAAGCGCGGATCGAACTCCAGCCACGTACCACTGCGGGAACGAGCGGTACAGCGCATCGTCGCTCCGGAGGCCCAGTCCCGGCCCGTAGCCGGGGGGCGCGTTCCCGATGTAGACGTGCAGACGGCCGAGCGGCTTCAGCCACTCGATGAGCTGACGTCTCAGGATGATGTCGCCGAGGTTGTCGTACTGCCCGACGCCTGGCACGAAGATGCGGGGCTCCACTCGTTCTCCTCGACGCCCGGAGGCGTCGGCCCGGCCGCTCACCTCGCGACGAGGTCGACGTTGATCCGGCGGCGCGCGGTCGCGGCGACGAGCGCACCATCGAGATCCTCGACCTCCGAGGTGGACGCGATGCCGAGCTCGTCGACGAGCTTGGCGATCTGGGCCTGATGGTCGTCGACGTGCTCGCCGCGTGCTTTCCGTCGCACCACCGCGAGGGGATAGACGCCCATCTCGAAGAGGCTGATCAGGGTTCCCACACCCGCGTGGGTGATGACCACGTCGGCGTTCCGGGCGCGCGCCTCGAACTCCGACGCGGAGACCTGCGAGCGGACCGTGCCTGGCAGCGCCGTGTTCGCACGCGTGGAGCCCAGCTGCCAGACGGTCTCGTCGTTCGCCAGCCCGAGCTCGAGCACGCGGTCGACGAGCGAGCGGAACTCGTAGCCCTGGATCGTTCCGAGGGTGACGAAGATCCTCAGCGGGCGCGATCCGTCGACCGGTCTCGGCTCGCTCCGGTAGGTGTCGAGCACGCTTCCGTGCAGGCTCCACCGCCCATTCGCCCACCCGGGGTGCTGCGTGCGCATCTCGGTGAATCGGGCACCCGCGAGGATGCGGCCGCTCAATGACGGCGCCTCCACCCGCGAGAAGCTCTCGATGTACACCGTCTTCATGCCCGCGAGATGCGCGGCCGGGAGTGCGGCGAGCGCGATGCCCGACCCCGTGCTCACCGCCGCATCGAATCGATCGCCCCTGATCCGCACGCGGATCTCGGCGAATGCCCGCGCGATCGAACGAGCGTCGCGCGGTCCGATGTAGGGCACGAACAGCACCCGCCGGCCCCCGAGCAATGATTCGCTCTGCGGGGACCGGAACGTCACCCAGACCGACTCGTCGTTCGCGCCGAGTCCGGGCGCGAGCCGGACGAGCTGTGCCAGGTGGCCGCCGGTCGATGCCGCGAGCAGGAGGCGGTTGTCGCTTCCGGGGGCGAGGACGACGGGATTCCCGAATGACGCGGACATCCGCTCACGACTTCCCTTCTTCGTGCAACCTGATCGGCCCGGTGGGCACGCCAGGCAAGATGGCCGGAAGCGCGGAGGTGGCGCGGGATCGTCCCCGGGTGAGCCACGGCGGCGGAAGGTAGAGCCACCTGACGGCTGCGGTGGCTCGTGCGATCCAGAGCGAGGCGAAGATTGCGAGCAGCACAACGGAGACGAGCACCAGGAAGTCGAGCCAACGCGGCCAGTCCGGGTTCAGCGTGCCGACGATCGCGGCGGCCGACACGATCACGAAGAGGTGGATGAGGTAGATCTTGAGACTTCGGGACCCGAGGTACGACAGGAACCCGAACGGCCGCACCCGAGCGAGGAGCTTCGACAGCATCACGCCGAACGCGACGGCGGCGATCTGGCCGACGAGCACGAGGAACGGAAGCCATCGCATCCCGGCGAACAGCACGAGGGCGGACACCGCGACGAAGATCGCCGCCGCCGCGATGAGGTGGATCGGCCGCGATCGTTGCACGGCCACGAAGACGGGCTCCGCATAGAGCGCGCCCGCCACGAAGAAGACCGCGAGCGCGCCGACGCGGTTCCATCCGATGTTGCCGGCATTCACGAGACCCGACGTGAAGAGCGTCGAGACGATGCCCGCGACGATGACGACCACGAGTGCGGGGAGCCTGCGCACGGCCCACAGGGCGAACGTGAAGAGGAACAACGCGTAGACGAACCAGTAGCTGCTGCTCGGCCAGACGAAGATCAGCGCGAGGCTCAGGATGTTGGTGGCGGGGAGTTCGCCGAGTTCACCGTTGAGACCTGGCACCACGAGGTAGAACGCGGCTCGCAGCACCGACCAGACCACGTAGAGATAGATCAAGGGCAGCAGCTTGCGTCGCCACAGGTCGGCGAACGTCCAGCTGACGATTCGCGCGCTGAACAGTCCGGCGATGAGGAGGAATGCCGGCATCGGGAACAGCTCGAACGCCGCCTTCGCTCGCCCGAGCACGCCCTCGACACCCTGATGCTGGAGGTAGAGGGTGGCGTGGTAGTAGACGACCATGATGATGGCCGCACCCTTTGTCACATCGACCCACGCCTTGGATCGCATCTCGCCCGGCGGGAGCAGCAGGTTCCGAAGTCCTTGAGGCATGAACCCGTCCATTCATCGGCGGGATCGTCCGCCCCGTTCGAAGGATCGCCCTCCGTCGGGTGAGCCCAGTACCGCGTGCCATCTGCGTCCGAGCGTTCGCGGGGACGCAGTATCGCCGGTAGGGGGCACCCCTGAGCGTAGGGCGCGAGATCGTCGGATATGTGTCCGGCATGTTAATTCGAGCTACGTCGACGCTCGGCGGCACGCCCCGGTCAGTCGCGCGTTCCGGGCCGTCGCATGAGGCGTCGATAGAGCCCGGCGTTCGTCTTCGCCGCAGCGAGCATCACGAAGCGCCTGAGGTCGCGTCGCTGCAGGGTCGCCGCGAGCAGGCCGGGTGTGATCTCCTTCCGCACCTGCTGCACGATGGCGTCCTCCTCGGTCGAGCTGTATGCGCCCGATGTCGCGTCCTTCAGCCGCGAGAGCAGGTTGAACCGAGCCGTGTAGTACCCGAACGCCGAGCTCGACGGCAGGTCCGGGTCCAGACGCGCGGCGCATTCGGTGACCACCACCCGCACGGTCTTCAGGGACTCCGCGCGTCGACTCCCCGATCGGATGATCGACCCGCTCCGGAGGTGGTACCGGTAGACCACGTCGTCGATCACCGCGACGGTGCGCGCATCAGCGAGGAGTTGGGCCACCATCGCCTGGTCGGAGTGCTGACGTGCGCGCGTGAAGCTGATCCGCTCGAGCGGGGATCGGCGGAACAACTTGTTCCACAGGTGCCCGGTGATGGCCCCGTTCAGCAGGAGACCGAACGCCTCGCCTCCCGACATCGTCCGTGGCGGGCCGGCCGAGCCGACCGCCCTGCGGCTGCCGTCCTCCGAGACGTACTCGGCTGCGGCGCACACGAGGTCGGCTCCGGTCGCCCGCGCGGTTCCGACCATCCGGCGGAGGGCGCCGGCATCCCAGTCGTCATCGGCGTCGACGAACCAGACGAACTCCCCCCTGGCCGCGGCGAGTCCACGTTCGCGCGCTGCCGCCACCCCGGCGTTCGCGTCCTGGCGGACGAGCACGATCCTATCGTCGGATGCGCTCGCGGCACGTGCGACCTCCGCGGTTCCGTCGGTGGATGCGTCGTCGACCACGACGATCTCGAACGCCGGGTACTCCTGCTCGCGCAACCGATCCAGTGCGACCTGGAGGAACGCGTCGACGTTGTACGCAGGCACGATGATGCTGACGTCGACGGACGCCGCGACCGTCGCGTCGCCCGGCTCCCCCGACTCCCGCATCGTGCGACCCCTCAATCGAGCGTCCGGATGCGGCGGGCGGGGACGCCCGCGTAGAGCCCGTCGGGTTCGCAATCCTCGGTGACGACGGCACCGGCTGCGACGACGCATCCGCCCCCCACCGTGACGCCGCCGAGCACGAGGACCCCCGCCCCGAGCCAGGCTCCCGCGCCGATCTCGATCGGTCGGCTGAGGTTGGCGCCGGCCCGCGCCTCGCTCGGCCCGATCTCGTGCGAGGTAGGCAGGAGTTGCACTCCCGGCCCGATGAAGGCACGCTCGCCGATGGTGACGGGCGCACCCGATCCGACGACGAGGCCCAGGTTGATGAACGCGCCGACGCCGACGCGGAGGCCGTCCACATCGCCGACGAACCGCAGGTAGGGGTAGACGCGCGCGCCGCGGCCGATGGCCACGCCGAACATCCGGAGGAGACGCGAGCGGAAGCGGGGCGTCCAGAACGGGCTCCCTGCGACGGTGTTCGCGAGCGCGCCGCGCACGGTGCCCGCCATCTCAGGCGGCCCCGATCGGCTGGTCGGCGTGCAGGCCGTCGACGTTCCTCGCGGCGAGTTCGCGCACCCTCGGGAGGGCGTCGGCGATCGCCAGCCTCGTCGGCGAATCCGGCGGGAGCACCTGGTCAACCGCCCCGATGACCGACGATGCGAACCCCTCGACGGGCGCGACGCAGAGTTCCGGCGTGCCGAACAGCTCCATCAATCCCTCGACCTTTCCCTGCGTCGCGAGCGTGATCGCGGGAGTGCCGTGCATCAGCGTCATCACCGCGAGGTGCATTCGTCCGGTGACGGTCACGGCGGCCCGGACCGTCAACCCCCGGATCTGCGCGGGCGACAGGAGCCCGCTCACGACGGTGAGGTCCTCCGGTCCGACCCGCTCGGCCACGGCCGCGCAGGCGACCACGTCATCGCCCTTCGGCCGCGAGACGTGCGGCACCAGGACCACGTGGCATCCGACACTGCGAAGATGGCGGATGACCCGCTCGTACTCGTCGACCTGGTCGAACGTCCGGGAGATGAGCCCGCTGACGTTCACGAGTGCGATCGGCTTGGCCGGACGCGGCAACAGCGCCTCCGCACTGGGGTCGACGCTGCTCGCGGCGAACACGAGGTCGGCGACGTCGCGCACCAGCGGCACGCCGTCGGCGACGGCCCTGCGTGCCGAGACACCGTCGCGGAGCATGGGAACCGCCCCCGCCCCGGCTGCCGTGATGAGCGCCCGACGCGCAGCGAAACGCGCCTCGCCGTTCCAGCTGAAGCCCAGGATGCGGGCGTCCACCCCGACATCGGCCGCCGCGGCGGCGACGGCGGATCGATTCACGGATGCGCGAAGGCTGTAGCGTCCGTCCATGATGTCCGCGCCCATGACCGAGAGGCTCGCGGCGTCGGCGAGCAGGCCGGCGTAGCGTCGCAGGTCGCCGCGACGCGCGGCACCGGAGCCGTACAGCAGATGCGGCAGCACCGCCACCTCGACCCGTTCGGCGTAGGCGGCCGGCACGTGGACGCTGTCCTCGGAGTCCACGACGACGGTCACCCGCGCACCGCCGGTGGCCTCGAGGAAGGCCTCGAAGAGCGCCTGGTCGCCGATGTTGCCGGCGCCCGGGGCGGCGACCACGAGGTGAGAGCGATCGCCGCCGGCGATTCCCGGCACGACGCGTCGCACCAGACGGCGATCCCGCATCACGGTCACGCCGCTCGAGAGCATCGCGGTCCGGGAGATGCGGCGGATCTTCCTGGCGATCCGGTCAATCATCGCTGTGCTCCTCGTCGGAATCGATCGGTGCGCTGCGCACGCGGCGGAAGTACCGGCGCGTCTCGGCCAGTCCTCGCAGGTCGCGCCGGAAGCGAGACCAGACGGCTGCGGTGAGCGCCACCGTGCCGAGGAGCGCGGCGAGGCCGACGGCGAGCCGGAGGAGGTCGGCGCCCTGCGGCAGCGACAGCGTCGCCGCGTAGGAGACGAAGGTCGCGACGCCGAATGCGACGAGCATCCGGGCTCCGTTGCGGAACATGTCGCGGGCGGGCGCGTCGGAGACCCTCGCGATCCAGATGAGGGCGACCGGCCACGTGAGCGCGACGCTCGCCGAATAGGCGACGGCGACGCCCTCCACTCCCCAGAGGGAGCCGACGAAGATGAGCGCGATCATCACCGGTCGCGTCGCGAGCGCGTAGTAGAAGTTCGAACGGGTCAGCCCCTTCGCGAGGAACACCCAGTACACGGCATAGTTGGCGGCCTGGAAGAACCCGGCGATGAGCAGGATCCGGAAGATGGGCACCGCGCCCGCCCACTGGGCGCCGAGTGCGACTGCGATGACCGACTCGGCCTGCGCGCCGAGGAACGCGAACGTGAGCCCGACGACGGTCAGCAATGCGACCTGACCGCGATTGATGAACGCGGCGAACCGTTCGCGTTCATCCTGGAGCCGCGACAGGATGGGGAGGGCCACCCGAGTCGACGGCGCCTGGATCTGCACGATCGGGAGCATCATCAGCTGGAACGCTCGGTTGTAGAGACCGACGTCGAACGGTCCGAACCTCGTGCCGATGATCACCGTGTCGGCGTTTCGCGCGGCGTACCCGAGCAGTTGGGAACCGAAGACGCTGGCGCCGTATCCGACGAACGCGCGAATGGGGGCGTCTCGATGGATCCAGCCGGGCAGCCACCTCGCAACGGCGACCAGGAGGACCAGCGTGAACAGCGCCTGCGCGATCTGCTGCACGGCGAGGGACCAGTAGCCGAGACCGAGGAGCGCGGCGGCGATCCCCGAGGCGAGCCCGACCACCTGGCCGAGGAGCTCCGAGCCGGACAGTCCGAAGAACGAGAGCGAGCGGGTCAGTCCCGCGCGGTACTGGGTCGAGATCCCGTTCACGAGGAACGTGAGGGACAGCACCGCGGCCAGCGGCTGCAGGCGAGCGTCGTCGTAGAGCTGCGCGATCAGCCCCGATCCTGCTGAGACGAGCAGCGTCAGGCCGAGTCCGATCGCCGTGTTGATCCAGAACAGGTTGTCGCGCTGATGTCGTGACAGCGTCTTGGCCTGGATGGCCGCCGACGAGAGACCGAAGTCACGTACGACCTCACCGAGGCCGATGACCGCCATCACCATCGCGACGAGACCGTAGTCGCTCGGAGTCAGCAGCCGCGCCAGCACGACGATTCCGGCAAGCTGGACCCCGATCCGGATGAGCTGGCTCCCGACCGTCACCGCCGCCCCCCGCGAGGCGGATTCGCCGAGGCCGCCGCCGACCGGGTCGCCGGCGCGGGTCATCTGCCCCGCCTGGCGCGCCGTGCGCGGAGGTAGGCGTCGTAGTGGAGTTCGCCGATGCGCTTCACGTCGCGGCCGGCGAGCCTCGGCGAAGTCCTCGGGTCTCGAGCACCGATCTCCTCGAGCGCAGACAGGATCGTGGCGCCGTCGAGCTCACCCTCGTACTGGAAGACCCACCCGTCGCCGACTTCCGCGCTGAGCGCTGCGTTCGTCGGCGACGCCGGCACCAACACCGGTCGGTCGAGCGAAAGGGCCAGGAGGACGACGCCGGAGTTGTGCATCTCTCCCCGATACGGCAGCACGACGAGGCTGGATCGGCAGATCTCGTCGACGACCTCGGCATCGTCGACGGCGCGGAGGGTGGCGGTGATCCGGGGATCCGCAGCCGCGGCCGCCTCGACGAGCTCGCCCTGCCCCGGATGCGGCTTGCCCACGATCCGCAGTCGCAGCCGGTCGGACTCGAGCGAGCCGAAGGCGCGGAGCAGCGTGTCGACGCCCTTGTAGGGGCGGATGATCCCGAAATGGAGCAGCCGGCCCGCCTCGGCTGCAGGTCGGGGGACGCCGGCGAACCGGTCGCGGTAATGGCCGTGCGGGATCGTCACCGCGTCCAACCCCGGGGGCACGTCGGTGGTGGGATTGAGTCGGATCACGAGCGTGACGGACCGGGTGAACCGCTCGAGCGAGCGCTCCTCCGAAGGCGGCCCCTGCTCGTGGGGGCGGAGGTTGTGAGCCGTCCACACGATCGGCACCCGCTGCAGTGCCAACCGAACGAGGAGGAGGTCGAGCAGTCGACGCTTGATGAAGCGCCGGCCCCGGCGCCGGTCTCGTATCAGCCGCTCGGGCCAGTGCACGTGGAATACGTCGTAGGCGCCGAGGAGCGCACCCTTCCAGGAGATGAAGCGGATGTCGACGTACTCGGACGCGCCGTCGACCATGTGGTCGATGTACTTCGACGTGCCATCAGGCGGCAGTAGGGAGTGGAGCACGACGAGCCGCGGTCCGCGCACGACCGGCTCGCCATCGGTACCCTCGCCGACCACCTCGGTCAGTCCGGTCTGAGTCATGACGAACGCTCCAGGCTTCGCGAGGGTCTGGAACCGCGTTGATCCTCAGACCGTCAGGATAGCCGCTGATCCGGATTCGACCATCGGCGGGAAACCACATGTGCACGCGGTCGTAACGAGCCGGAAACAGGGCGTCTGGGATCCCGGGCGCTCAGAGCCATGCTGCGAACGTGTTGATCATGTCCGCCTGCGTCCACGACGGCACCACGTGCCCACCGTCGTGGTAGTCCACGGTCACCTGTGTGGCCACGGGCCGCGCAGTGTCGGCGAGGGCGAGACCGTGGCTCGCCGGCGGAAGGATCGTATCGGCCGCCGAGACGACGATCTTCATTCGCGTTCCGGTCCATGACGACTGCGGGAGTCGAGCCGGGTTGGCCGCCTGCACCGTGGCGAGGTCGTTGCCGTACGGCGGCCCGATCCGCACGGGGTCGCGCTGGTAGAGGTCCTCCATGTCGTACGCCGCGTTCGCGAGGTACATGCCGCGGGCCGTCGGGACCGGGCGATTGCCGTAGACGTAGGTCATGAGCGCCCCGCCGCCGGAGTCGGCGCGCAGGAAGCTGGCTCCGACCCGCCAGATGGCGCTCATGTAGCTGCTGGCGTTCTTCTGGCGGGTGATCGCCGTCTGCGACGTCCACTGGTCGCCTCCGTAGTTCGGGCAGATGCAGACCGCGCCACGGTCGACGGCCTCCGCCACCGTGCTCGCGGCGGTTCGGGCAGCCGTGGACGACGCCGGTCGCGTACGCGTACCCCGCCTACGCCGCGTGACCCACGACCGGCCGCGACCGCACCTCGCGAGCCGCCGCATCCGCGAACGACTCCCCCGGCTCGAGGCGCCCGCCGGGAACCGACCACCGGCCGCGCTGCGGCGCCGCCCCGCGCCTGACGAGCAGCACCCGCCCGTCGTCGTCGGTGATCACCGCCCCCGCGGCCGGCACGACGTCCATGGCCTCACGATAGGCGCCCGCGCATCAGCCCAGACCGTCCTCGGGCTGCTGGGGGCGGAGTTCGATCACGAGCTCGACCTCGACGGGTGCGCCGAGTGGCAAGGCGGCGACTCCGATCGCGGAACGAGCGTGGACCCCCTCGAGGCCGAAGACGTCCCCGAGGAGTTGCGACGCACCGTCGATGACCGTGGACTGGCCTGTGAAGTCGGGTCTCGAAGCGACGTAACCGACCACCTTGATGATCCTTCGGAGGTCGCGGCCCCCCGCGGCGGCGACGGCGGCCGCCAGTGCGTTCATCGCGCACTGCGCCGCCATCTCCTGCGCGTCTTCGACGCTGACGTTGTCGCCGACGTGGCCGGTGGACGGGATCGCCCCGCCGACGAAGGGGAGTTGTCCGGATGTGTGGACGACGTCCCCCGACCTGACCGCGGGCCGGTATGCGGCGACGTCCTCGGGGGCAACGGGCAGGGTGCGCCCGAGTTGTTCGAGGCGGGTGCGCCAGTGCGTGTCGACAGCGAACTGGGTTTCGGATGGATCGACCATGTCTTCGTCTCGCTTCGATTCCGTGCCGACTACGCCATGGCGAAGTCGAGCAACGCCGCCGTGGCCTCGGTGGAGTGCGTCCACAGCAGGCCGTGCGGCGCTCCGTCGACCTCGATGTAGCGGGCCTCGGGCAACGACTCGTGGAAGCGGCGCCCTGTCGAATCGATCGGCAGGATGCGGTCGTGGGTTCCGTGCACGATGAGTACGGGCTTGCCGGAAGATCGCACGACGGCGACGTCCTCGCGGAAGTCCTCGAGCCAGCTCGGAACGACGGCATATGCGGCGATCGGCGCGGACGCGATCGCGACCTGCCAGCCGGCGTCGGCGACCTCCTGGGTGATGCGCGAGCCGAGGTTCTCGTCCAGGTTGTAGAAGTCGTTGTAGAACTGTCGGTACCACGCATAGCGGTTGGTGCTGGCGGCTTCCGCGATTCCGGTGAAGACCGCCTGTGGAACTCCGGCCGGGTTGTCCTCGGTCTGCAGGAGGAACGGCTCGAGCGAAGAGATGAAGGCGAACTTCGCGACTCGATCGTGGCCGTGATTCTTCGCGTATCGCGCGAGTTCCCCGGTTCCCATTGAGAATCCCACCAGGATGGTCTCGCTGAGATCCAGGTGCTCCAGGAGCGCGTCGAGGTCAGCCGCGAACGTGTCGTAGTCGTAGCCCGATGCGACCTTGCTGGATTGTCCGAATCCACGGCGATCGTAGGTGATGACGCGATAGCCGGCGTCGAGCAGCGCCTTGGTCTGGAGCTCCCACGAGTGCCCGTCGAGCGGATACCCGTGGATGAGCACGACGGGCTGTCCGGAGCCCTGGTCTTCGTAGTAGATCTCGATGTCGGTCGTGTTCTGGCGACCGACGGTCACGTACGTCATGTCGATGTCCTTTCGATTCGTGATGGTGAGACCAGCGGTCTCGGTGGATCCGGGTGACGGGTGCCATCCGTGAGTTCTCCGGAAACGGACGCGAGCGAACGCCCTGGGTCATGCAGACGTTCGTGCTCGGAGCGCAGACGCCAGCGCAGCGATCAGGACGACCGTTCCGCCGTACAGGAGCGTGGTCGTATCGAGTGTGAGGATCGGCACCAGGAGACCTGCGATCACGGCGGGAAGGCCGAACGAGAGATACGAGACGACGTACAGCGATGCGAATGTCCCGGCCCGATCGCGAGCGTCGACGACAGCAGCGATCGAGCGCAGCACGCCGGTGAACGATGCGCCGAAGCCCGCCCCGGCGACGAAGATGGCGGACAGGTAGATCGGAAGCGATTGGATGACGAGCGCCGCCAGCGTGACGGCGGTGCCGGCGGCGAGGAGACTCGTGCCGAGGATGGTCGCCGTACGGGGGGCGCTGCGCCGGGTGAGGAGCGCTGAGACGGCGGCCGCCGCCGCGAGCAGACCGACGACCAACCCCTGCCCGACGTGGCCGGTCACCCCGAAATGCCCCTGGACGATACTCGCCCCCAGTGAAAGGATGAGTCCTCCGTTCGCCCATCCGGCGACCAGTGCCGGAACTCCTGCGAGCAGCAGCGTCCGTATCGGCGGCGGAACCGAGAGCCGAGGACGGAGCGATCGCGTCCACCCGATGGCACGGGGAGAGGTCTCGGGCGCGACCCAAGCCAGACCGGCGAGCGCGACATACCCGATCCCGAGGGCGCCGAAGACGACGGCGAGCGCGTCCGGGGTGATGTCGAGCGCTGCGCCGCCGACGAACGCGCCCAACGCCAGGCCGACCAGCGGGGAGACCGCGATCCACGTCGCTCCGACACCCGGCCGTTCCTGCGGTCCGAGCTCGGCGACGGCCGCGGACAGCGAGGACAGCAGGAGGCCGCTGGCCATCCCCTGCAGTGCGCGCGCCAGGAGCAGTGTGCCCGCGGACTCTGCATTCCAGAACACCAGAACGCTGATCGCCAGGAGCACGAAGCCGGCACTGACGATCGGACGGCGGCCGAAGTGGTCGGAGAGCGATCCCACCGTCAGCAGCGCCGCCAGTAGGACGAGCGCGTATATCGCGAACACTGCTGTGATGGCGACAGGGGTCAGCCCCAGTGCGGCTTGCAGTGAGGGATAGAAGGGCGAGGGCGCGCTTGCTCCCACCATCATCGCGACCATGCCGGCGATCGCGATGCCGAACCCCGAGTGTCGCCGGATCTCGAGCCCTCGGGCCGGGGGTGCACCTTGCTTCTTCACTTCGACGCCACCCAGTTGCACAATCCGTCGTCTCAGCCCTGTGAGGAGGCGATGAGGGTCCGAACCTCGCCGGCGAAGCCGGCGACCGTGAACCCCTGAGGCAGCGAGTCGATGAGCACCAGGTCGGAGATCGCGTTGTTGATCCGCAGCGGGAGGATCTCCTGATACTCGGGAGACTCGTACCACGCGCGGGCAGCGTCGCGATCCGGGAATTCCATCAGGACGACCGACCCCGGCCACGCACCTTCGACGGCGTCGGGGTCGCCCTGCGCGAGCCACTTCCCTCCATAGGGGGCGACGGTCGCTTCGACCTGCTCGAGGTAGCGCAGTCCATACTCGTTCGGCACGCCGCCAGGGATGCGGAGATGGTTGATCAGGTAGGTGGACATCATCGATTCCCTTCGTTAGATGATGTCCCTAATATAACGACCACGGCTGGCCGCGGCAACTTAAATTATGGCCATACTCTAAAAGTCTCGCTCGCAGGCATCGTGAGGAGCGCCGCCGCACGTCCCGGAATCGAACCGTGTGGGCGGTGCCCGCCGCGACTGGTGGGTCCCCTCGTCCGCGTCAGATCTGCGGTTCAGCCATCCGCTCGCCCGATCCGTCTTCTCTCCGCCGCGTCGACTGGGGCGCGGCGCCAGGTGCATCGAGTTGCGTGCCGCGTCCGCAGCGTTCGGGTCGGGCTCAGGATGCGAGCGCGTCCCGGGCCACGGAGAGGAACTCCTCCGAGATCGAGTCTCCTCGGGTCGCACGCGCGAGAGTGAGCCCGCCGACCAGCATGATCAGCTGCTCGAGAGCACGCTGCCTGGCGTTCGGGGCATCATCACCGTTCTCGAGGTGCGCGATGGTGTTCTTGAGGCCGTCAAGGTATGCCGCGCCCAATGGCGAGTCCGCCGCGCGTGCCGCGTCGGTGGCGAGCGCGGTGTTGGCGCATCCGGCTCCGGGCGAGTCGCGATGCTCGAGGGAGAGGTAGCTGTCGAACAGGCGACCGCGGGCGGCCTTCGGGTCTTCGTCGTTCTCGAGACCGTCGAGGAGCCCCAGGATCTCGCCGAATGCATCGGTGGTCGCAGCGCCCAGGAGATCATCCTTCGAGCGGAAGTGCTTGTAGAAGCCGCCATGAGTGAGACCGGCGGCGGCCATGGCGTCCTGCACGCTGACACCCGTTGCGCCACGCTCGCGGAGGAGACGCGATGCAGCGGAGATGACTTCAGTACGATGTCGAGCCGCGTCTGCCTGAGATGACTTGCTCACCGAAGTTCCTCTATCCCTGCGGTCGCTCTCGGACCGCCGTCTTTTAGATTACGCGTGAACTCCAAAGACATCAAGGCCCTCGGGCTCGCCGTCGAGAAGCCCCCGGAGCGCGAGAACTCCGACGCCACCTGTTCGGCGAACCGCGCGCGCAACGTCAGTCGTCCGCATCGGAAACGCGAGAGGCCCGGAACTCGCGCTTTTCGCGTCGTTCCGGGCCTCGTACGGTCGGGCTGACAGGATTTGAACCTGCGACCCCTTGACCCCCAGTCAAGTGCGCTACCAAGCTGCGCCACAGCCCGATGCCCTCAGCGTCTCCGTCGAAGGCAACTCGACCATCATAGCGGCATCCGAAGGGGTGCTCGTGCACACGGCGAGGCGCTGCGGACCGCGGCGGCCGCGCGAGCGAGGCCCGCCCGCGAACCCGACGGAGCCTCAGATGTGACGCCGCACCGCGGCCATGAATCCGTCCACGTCGTCGACCCAGATCCGCACCTCGTCGACGACCTGCTCGCCGCCCTTCGGCGCCGTTCCGGGCAGCCGCACGAGCGTCGGCCGCTCGAGCTCGATCGCCACGGCGGTCTCGTGCTGCATCCGGAGCGACAGCGTGCGCGCGCCATCCGTCTCGGTGACCTTCGGCGTCTTGGGCTCGTCGACGTGCTTGACGCGCGCGACGGACGCGATGTCGTCCCAGGTGAGCAGCACGTCGGTCTCGAGTCCCTCGCGCACGCGGATGCCCTCGGGCCCGACGGTGTGCGGTCGCATGAGGTAGGCGGCGAGGAGCCCGATCATCCACGTGAGGCCCCAGATGCCGGCGATGAGCACGATGATGCGGACGACCGGCCAGCGGTGCACGATGAGGTCGAGGATGGGGATCTCGACGGCCGACAGCACGATGAAGATCCAGAGGATCGTGATCACGGGCGCGTGGTAGCCGAAGCCGGTCGCGCCGGGCGCGATCGCCGGCCGCCGGGCGATGAGCCGGCCGATGCTCGCGTAGATGCGCAGCTCGAGCCTCAGCGCCCGTCGGGCGACGCCTCCGATGCGGTGGGCGACGGATGCCGCGGGTGCGCGATCGACGTCGACGCTCATCGCTCGACTCCCGCGCGGGCGGCGGCACGGCCGGCCTCCGCGGTCTCGACGAGGTCGCGAAGCCGGTCGGCGACCGCTCCGACCCCGCGGAGGAACGCATCGCGGTCGGCGGGGGCGACGACGCCGAGCAGCGCGTCGGAGAGCTCGGCGTGGTCGCGCTGCATCTCGTGCATGAGCTCGGCGGCGGATGGCGTGAGCGTGACGAGCACGGCGCGCCGGTCGTCGGGGTGCGGCTCGCGTCGGACGTATCCGGATGCCTCGAGCGCGTCGACCAGGCCGGTGACGTTGCGAGGGCTCACCTCGAGCCGGGTCGCGAGCGCATGCTGCGTCGAGGGGCCCGTGTGCACGAGGTCCCAGAGCACGCGCGTCCGCGCGGGAGTGAGCGACGTGCCCGCGAATTCGCGGGCGAGATCGCGCTGGAAGAGGTCGCTGATCTCGAGGAGTCGGTCGAGGACGGTGACGGGAGCATCCATACCGTGATGGTACTTCACTATCACCTCGCTGCACGATCGGTTCGCGGCCCGCCGCTGCGGGACATCCGGATCGCCCGGCCGACCGCGCCTAGTGTGGCCGTATGGCGATGAAGAAGCCCGGACCCCTGCTCGCCTGGTTCTACCACGCACCCTCCGCGCTCTACCGCGCTCGCCTCGGCTGGCTCATGGGCGGCCGGTTCCTGATGCTCACCGCGGTCGGCCGCACGAGCGGGATCGCACGTCGCACGGTGCTCGAGGTGGTCGAGCGCGGCGCCGGCTCCACGCCGAGCGCTCCCCCGACGCTCTGGGTCGTCGCCAGTCGCGGACCGAAGACGGACTGGTACCGCAACGCGCTCGCGCACCCCGACGTGCGGGTCGACTGGCGGTCCCAGCGGTTCGCGGCGCGCGCGGTCGACCTCGACGAGGAGGCGCGCACGGACCTCCTCGCCGACTACCAGCGGCACCACCCGCGGGCCGCCGCGATGCTCGGGAAGGCGGCGCTCGGCGAGGCGTTCACGGCGGATCCGGACGACCTCCGCGCCCTCGCGCAGGATCTCCGCGCGCTGCGCCTCGAGCCGAGCCGGGCGTCGACGGATGTCGCCGGCACGCGTTAGCGTCGCGTGCATGATCGACGCCGATCCACCTGCCGAAGCCGCCGACGCCACTCCCGACGACGAGGGCGGAGCGACGCTTCGCGTGGTCAGCGCGACGTCGGTGCCGTTCGCCGACGTCGAGGCCGTGTTCGGCACGCGCGGCGACCCGGCGACCTGTTGGTGCCAGTGGTACAAGCTCCGGGGCGCCGAGTGGGAGTCGGCGAGCCGTGAGGAGCTCCGGGAGCGGTTGCACGAACAGCTCGCAGCGCCCGGCACCGGCCCGGGCATCATCGCCTACGACGGCGAGACCCCGGTCGGCTGGTGCGCGGTCGAGCCCCGCAGCGGCCTCGAGCGACTCCGGCACAGCCCGGTCGCGTCGGCCTCCCCCGACGCCGACTTCGATGACGCCTCCATCTGGGCGGTCACCTGCTTCGTGGTGCCTCGGGCGTTCCGGCGTCGGGGCGTCGGGCGCGCGCTCGCGGCCGCAGCCGTGGCGACCGCGCGCGAGCACGACGCGACCGTCCTCGAGGCGTACGCGGTCGACCCGGCCGCGCGCACGAAGCCGCCCGCGGCCGACCTCTTCCCCGGCACCGTCTCGATGTTCGAGGCCGCCGGGTTCAGCGAGGTGGCGCGACCCAAGCCGCACCGGGTGGTCATGCAGCACCCGCTCCGCGACTGATCACCGCGGCTGGGCGCCACAGCTGGGCACCACGGCTGACCGCGCCGGTCTCCGCCGACTTCAGCGAGGTCGGTGCGCGTGCCACGCCGTCGCCGCCTTCCGCAGCGTCGCGGCCACGGCCGGCAGCTCGGCCAGGTGCGCGGCGGCGCGGGCGTCGGCGTCGTCCCCGAGGCGATGCAGCACCTCGGCGGGCTCCCCCGTGTGCGCCGCATGCGCGGCCGCGCGCCGCACGTGCTCGGCGAAGAGCAGTTCGTCGCGGTGGTCGCCGAGCACGTCGTGGATGTCGTCGCCCGCATCCGCGAGATCCGCAGCGCGGTCGCCGAACAGCTCCACGGGCGGCCTGCAGACCGCCTCGGCCGCGTAGCGCAGGCGACGGCTCGCCTTGCGGAGGTCGTGCAACTCGTCGAGCGTCGGATCCTCCGGGAGCCGCCGGGCGCGCTTCGCGGCCCGGCCGGCCTCACGGTCGAGCAGCCTCGCGAGCTCGGCGGCCGCCTCGCGGCCCGCCCTCTCGCTGAACGGCGGCTCCGCGAGGACGCGGTCGAGTTCCTCGATGCGGTGGGCCGCCCGAGGCAGCGCCTGCCGCTCGACGAACCTCGCGTGCGCGCGATCGTGCGCGGTCCGCTCGTCGTCGACCAGGACGGCGCGCACGCGCTCCCGCTCGGCGTCTGACGCGAACCGACCCGCCTCGTCGGCGTCGGCGATGGCCGCCTCGGCGACCTGCACGCGCACCTCGAGGTCGCGCACCGTGCCGAGCTCCCGGCCGAGTTCGCGGAGCCGCCGTCGCAGCTCCGTCGCGACCGCCTCGTCGAACACGGCACCGTACGCCCCGAGCACGCTCCGCAGCCTGCGCACGTTCGTGCGGAGCTGGTGCAGCGCGTCGGGCTCGTCGCCCAGCGCACGCGGCAGGAACTCGTGGAACCGGTCGCGCACGGCGATGAGCGCCGCGACCACCGCCATGCCGGCATCGGCGTCGGCGTCGGCGTCGGCGCCGGCATCGGCGCGGCGCTCCGCCCGCCCCGGATCGCCGTGTGCTGGCTCCACTCGACCATCGTCCGGCGGGCCGCAGTGCCGCGTCAACCGCGCGAGGCCCTTCCGGCGGCACCGCTCCGCGCGCGAGGATGGCATCGTGCAGGGACTGCCGATCGAGAGCCCGCCGCTGCCCGGCCGCATCGTCGTCGAGCAACGCTGGCGCGACCTCGTCTTCCTGCACTGGCGCACCGATCCCGCGCGTGTCGCGCCGTATCTGCCCGCGGGGACCCGACCGGACGTCCTCGACGGCGTGACCTGGGTCGGCCTCATCCCGTTCGTGCTCGCCGACACGCGTTTCCCGCCACTGCCGACGATGCACCGCCTCGGGACCTTCGTCGAGGTGAACGTGCGCCTCTACTCGGTGGACCGCGACGGCCGGCGCGGCGTGGTCTTCCGGACGCTGGAGGCGGGCCGGCTGCTCCCGGTCATCGCCGCGCGACTCGCGTTCGGCCTCCCCTACCACTGGGCGAGTTCACGCGTCGTGCACCGGATCGACGCCTCGGGCCACGAGCTCGACTTCCGGAGCCGGCGCCGAGGGCCCGGCGGTCCGTCGACCCGCATCCGCGCGCGGCTCGGCGAACCCGTGGCCGCTGACGCGCCCGATGCGGCGCTCGCGCGGTTCCTCACCGCGCGGTGGGGCTTCCACGAGCAGCACCTCGGACGCACCGTCTGGGCGCGGAACGCGCACGATCCGTGGCCCCTCTCGCGAGCCGAGCTCCTCGAACTCGACGACGAGCTCCTCGCGGCCACCGGCTTCGGCGACCTCGCGGAACGCCCACCCGACTCGGTGCTGGCCTCGACAGGCGTGGCGACGGCGTTCAGCCGACCTCAGGCGATCGAGGCGCAGGCGTGGCGCCTCCAGCCGGTCACACGCCGTCGACCCGCACCCGCTTGATCCGCGCGGCGTGCCCGCGAACGATCTCGACGTCGCCCCTGCGCACCCCGTAGTGCGCGGCGAGCGCCGCGACGACGCCCGCGTTGGCGGCTCCGTCGACGGCGCGCTCGCGCACGTGCACGGTGACGGATGCCGCGGGGTCGTCCGGCGTCGGCACGACGAGCGGCCCCCGACGGCTGCCCGGCTTCACGCGCACGGTCAGCTCCATCGCGCTCGCGTTCGTCGGGACATCCGCTCGGCAGGTCGTCAGGCGGCTACGCCCGCTGGCGCTTCTCGCGCACGCGCATGTTCGTCACGATGGGCGTGCCCACGAAGCCGTAGATCTCGCGCAGGCGCCGCTGGATGAACCGGCGGTAGCCGGGGTCGAGGAACCCGGTCGTGAACAGCACGAACGTCGGCGGACGCGTCGAGGCCTGGGTGCCGAACAGGATGCGCGGCTGCTTGCCGCCCCGCAGCGGGTGCGGGTGGGCCTGGACGAGCTCGGTGAGGAACGCGTTGAACTTGCCGGTGGGGATGCGGGTGTCCCACGACTCGAGCGCGGTCTCCAGGGCGGGAACGAGCTTCTCGAGGTGACGACCGGTCTTCGCGGAGATGTTCACGCGCGGCGCCCACTGCACGTGGTGCAGGTCCTGCTCGATCTCGCGCTCGAGGTAGCGACGACGGTCGTCGTCCAGGAGGTCCCACTTGTTGTACGCGAGGACGAGTGCGCGACCCGACTCGAGCACGAGGTCGATGATGCGGACGTCCTGCTCGGAGATCGGCTGGGAGACGTCGAGCAGCACGACCGCGACCTCGGCCTTCTCGAGCGCGGCCTGCGTGCGCAGCGACGCGTAGAAGTCGGCGCCCTGCTGCAGGTGCACGCGGCGCCGGATGCCGGCCGTGTCGACGAACCGCCAGACCTTGCCGCCGAGTTCGATCTGCTCGTCGACGGGGTCCCGCGTGGTGCCGGCGAGGTCGTTGACGACGACGCGCTCCTCGCGGGCGGCCTTGTTCAGCAGGCTCGACTTGCCGACGTTCGGTCGGCCGAGGATCGCGACCCGGCGAGGACCGCCGAACTCGTCCTTCGCGACGGCCGAGACCTGCGGGAGGACCTTGAACACCTCTTCGAGCATGTCGGCGACCCCGCGCCCGTGCAGCGCGGAGACCGGGTACGGCTCGCCGAGGCCGAGGTTCCAGAGCGCGGCGGCCTCGGGCTCCTGGCGGGCGTCGTCGACCTTGTTCGCGACGAGGAAGACGGGCTTCTTCGTCTTGCGGAGGAGCCGGACGACGTGCTCGTCGGTAGCGGTCGCGCCCACGGTCGCGTCCACCACGAACAGCACCACGTCGGAGAGGTCGATCGCGACCTCGGCCTGTGCGGCGACGGACGCGTCGATGCCCCTCGCATCGGGCTCCCAGCCGCCCGTGTCGACGAGCGTGAAGCGGCGGTCGAGCCACTCGCCCTTGTACGACACGCGGTCGCGGGTCACGCCCGGCGTGTCCTCGACGACGGCCTCGCGGCGGCCGAGGATGCGGTTGACGAGCGCCGACTTGCCCACGTTGGGGCGGCCGACGATGGCGATGACCGGCAGCGCCGGGAGGTAGCGGATGCCCTCCTCGCCCTCCTCGGAGAGCTCGAGCAGGTCGAGGTCCTCGTCCTCCAGGTCGTAGTCGTCGAGGCCCGACCGGAGGGCGGCGGCGCGCTGCTCGGCGAGCTCCTCGTCGACGCCGGCGAGGCGCTCGGCGAGGTCGTCCTCGGGGGCGTCGAACTCGTCGTCGCGATCGGTCATTCCAACTCCTGGGTGTCTCGGGGTCGCGCGCGAGCGCACAACCTGTCTATTCAACCAGTTCGAACCTGAGCGTCCCGGATGACGGCGAGCACCGCCTCCACGGTCTCGTCGAAGTCGAGGTCCGTCGAGTCGACGGTGACGACGCCGTCCGCGGCGTTCATGAAGTCGACGACCTTCGAGTCCGCCTCGTCGCGCGCGCGCAACTGCTGGCCGGTCGTCGCAGCCGAGTGGCCGACGAGCTCCGCCGAGCGACGCGCCATCCGCACCTCCTCCGAGGCGGTGAGCAGGATGCGCGCCGGGGCGTCCGGCGCGACGACGGTGGTGATGTCCCGTCCCTCGACGACGATCCCGCCGCGCCGCTCGCCGGCCATGATCACGCGGAACAGCTCGATGAGGTGGGCGCGCACCTCGGCGACCCGGGCGACCTGGCTCACGACACCCGAGATCCCGGGCTCGCGGATCGCCTGCGTGACGTCGGTCGAGCCGACGTGCACGGTGTAGCCGGTCGGGTCGGTGCCGATGCGGTAGTCGAACGAGTCGAGGCACGAGACGACGGATGCCGCGTCGGCCGTGTCGACGCCGCAGGCGACCGCGTGCCACGCGAGCGCCCGGTAGGCGGCGCCCGTGTCGAGGAAGCCCCAGCCGAGGCGTCGGGCGGCCTCCTTGGAGACGCTCGACTTGCCGCTGCCGGCGGGACCGTCGACGGCGACGACGACGGGGTGGACGGGATCGTGCTGCATGGTCATCCTGCGATCCGCCAGCCGCGTTCGGCCAGCTCTGTGGTCAGTCGATCGGCCGCCTCGGGGACGACCTGCACCTCGGCGAGGCCGACCTGGCGGCCCGGCGAGTGCTCGAGGCGGAGGTCTTCGAGGTTCACGCCGATCTCGCCGATCTCGGCGAGGAGCCGGGCGAGCTGGCCCGGCCGGTCGTCGATCATCACGACGATCGTCGTGAAGCGCTTGTCGGTGCCGTGCTTGCCGGGCAGGCGCGCGACGCCCGTGTTGCCGCCCGTGAGCTCCTCGGCGACGCGGCGACGCGCACCGGGCGCGGCGGGGTCGGCGAGCGCCTCGATGAAGCGGTCGAGGTCGTCACGGTACGCGAGGAGGATGTCGCGCACCGGCGAGGCGTTCGCTCCGAGGATCTGCACCCACAGGTCGGGGTCGCTCGCCGCGACCCGGGTCACGTCGCGAACGCCCTGGCCGGCGAGCCCCAGCGCCGCGTTCGGGGCGTCGAGGAACCTCCGCGCCATGATGCTCGAGACGACCTGCGGCACGTGCGAGATGAGCGCGACGCCCGCGTCGTGCTCCTCGGGCGTCATCTCGACGAGCGTCGCCCCGAGGTCGAGGATGAGGTCGTCGATCGCGCTGGCACGGCGGTAGCTGATCTCGTCGTGCGCGGCGACCACCCACGGGCGACCCGCGAACAGGTCGGCCCGGGCGGCGAGGGGTCCCCCGCGCTCGCGGCCGGCGAGCGGGTGCGAGCCGATGTAGCGCGACACGTCGGCGCCGACGGCCTCGAGCTCCGCGAGGATGCCGGCCTTGACGCTCGCGACATCCGTCACGATCGCCTCGGGGAATGCGGCGAGCTCCGCCGCGACGACGGATGCCGTGACATCCGGCGGCACCGCCACCACGATGAGCTGCGGCGCGTCGTCGGCCTTCGCGGGTCGTCCGGCGCCCAGGTCGACGGCGATCGCGACGTGCGTCGGCGAGGCGTCGGCGAGGATCACGTCGATGCCGCGCGTCCGGAGCCCGAGCGCCACGCTCGTGCCGAGCAGGCCGGCGCCGACGACGCGCACCGGTCCGATGAGCCGTGACTCGACCACCTACCCGTTCCCCTTCCGCTCGGCGTCCGCCGCGCGCACGATGGTGAGCAGCTGGCCGAGTTCGACTCTAGTCAACTCGCGCACCGCGCCCGACTTCAGCGTGCCGAGGTGCAGGGGGCCGAACTGCCGGCGCACGAGCTCGACGACGGGGTGGCCGACGGCGTCGAGCATGCGACGCACGATCCGGTTCCGCCCGGAGTGCAGGGTGACCTCGACCATGGTGTGACGCTGGTCGCCCTGCGCCTGGAGGATCTTGGCACGGTCGGCGCGGATCGGACCGTCGTCGAGGTCGACGCCGCGCTTCAGCCGCTGCAGCGTCTGCGGGGTCATCCGGCCGGCCACCTTCGCGATGTACGTCTTCTCGACGCCGAACGACGGGTGTGCGAGCACGTGCGCGAGATCGCCGTCGTTGGTGAGCAGCAGCAGCCCGCTGGTGTCGCCGTCGAGGCGCCCGACGTTGAACACGCGAACGTCGAGCGAGTCCGTGAAGCGTCGCAGGTCGGGC
Organism: Agromyces binzhouensis; assembly: GCF_042672355.1. Lineage (NCBI taxonomy): Bacteria > Bacillati > Actinomycetota > Actinomycetes > Micrococcales > Microbacteriaceae > Agromyces > Agromyces binzhouensis. The sequence continues at coordinate 331,775 of NZ_JBHXVJ010000005.1, forward strand.
CGCCCCTGCTCGTCGCGCATCGTCGAGACGACCCCGCGCGGCTTGTTGAGCATGAAGTACCGCTTCTCCTGGTCGAGCTGCACCGCGACGCCGTCCACGGACACCTTGTCGGCGAGCGGATCGATGCGGGTGCCGAGCTCGGTCACGACCCGCCCGTTCACCTCGATGCGACCCTCGACGATCAGGTTCTCCACGACGCGTCGGCTCGCGACGCCGGCCGCGGCGAGCGCCTTCTGCAGCCGGACCCCCTCGGGTGCGGCACCCGGGTCTCCCGGCCGGTCAGACGAGGTCACGGTCGAATCCCTCCTGGCCGCCGTCGAGCAGCGGCGAGATCGGCGGCAGGTCGTCGAGCGACGCGATGCCGAGGTTCGTGAGCAGCAGCTCGGTCGTGCCGTACAGGATCGCGCCCGTCTCCTCGTCGGTGTCGACCTCGGCGATGAGTCCGCGACCGTACAGCGTGCGGACGACGGAGTCGACGTTGACGGCGCGGATCGACGCGATCGAGGATCGCGAGATCGGCTGCTTGTAGGCGATGACCGCGAGTGTCTCGAGCGCGGCCTGCGACAGCTTCGTCGAGGTCTGCGCGAGCACCGCGTCGGTGATGAGCGCGTCGTACTCGGAGCGCGCGTAGAAGCGCCAGCCGCCGCCGACCTCGCGGAGTTCGAAAGCGCGACGGATGCCTCCGGCCGCGGGCCGCTCCCCCGCGTCGGTCCGCGGCTCGCCCGACGGCGCCCCGCCGTCGTAGTCCGCGACGAGGCGCGCGATCGACGCCTTCACCTCGGCGATGGGACGTGCGACGGCCGCGGCGAGGTGCACGATGCCCTGCGGCTCGTCGGCGATGAACAGCAGCGCCTCGATCGCGCGGTCGAGGTCGAGGCGAGGCTGGCCGGGGACGTCGAGCGGGGTCGCGACCGAGACCTCCGGTCGGTCGTCCGTCACGCCATCGGTCGCGCCGTCCGTCGGCGTCGCGCCATCCGTCTCACTCGTCATAGTCGGCTCCCAGGCTGTCCAGTCGGTCGTCTGACCAGGTGTCGTTCGCGGCCCATCGCAGCGTGAGCTCGCCCAGCGGTTCGAGCTGCTCGAAGCCGATCGCATCGTTGCGGTAGAGCTCGAGCACCGCGAGGAACCGGGCGACGACGACGCCCGGCCGGTCGACGCCCGCGATCAGTCGGCGGAACGTGACCGCCCCGCCGCGCCGGAGCACGGCGACGACGTGCGCGGCCTGCTCGCGGATCGACACGAGCGGCGCATGGAGGTGGTCGAGGCCGACGGTCGGCAGTTCGCGCGGTGTGAGCGCCAGCGTGGCGAGGGCGGCGAAGTCGGCGGGACCGAGCGTCCAGCGCAGTTCGGGCGTCCGCTGGCGGAACCGTTCCTCCAGCTTGACCGTCCGCGCGTGCCGCCGCGACTCGACCTCGATCCGGCCGCCGAACCAGCGCGCCGCCTCCTTGAACGCCCGGTACTGCAGCAGGCGAGCGAAGAGCAGGTCGCGCGCCTCGAGCAGGGCGACGTCCTCCGCATCGACGAGCTCCCCCTGCGGCAGCAGCCCCGCGACCTTGAGATCGAGCAGCGTGGCCGCGACGACCAGGAACTCGCTCGCGCGGTCGAGGTCCTCATCGGTCTCGATGCGGCGGAGGTACGCGATGAACTCGTCGGTGACCGCGGAGAGCGACACCTCGGTGATGTCGAGCTCGTGCTTGGCGATGAGCGAGAGGAGCAGGTCGAAGGGACCCTCGAAGTTGGACAGCGCGACGCGGAACTCCGGCTCGGTGCCGGCGTCGGTGTCGGTCGCGCCGGCATCGCGTGCTGCGGGCGCCTCGTCCGTCCCGCCCGCCTGGCCGACCGCCTCCGCCGCGCTGGGTTCAGGCGACCGCGCCACGGTCGACCAGCTCCCTCGCGAGCTGACGGTATGCCCGCGCAGCGGGGTGCTCGGGCGCGAATTCCGTGATCGGCGTCGCGGCGACCGTGGCATCCGGGAACTTCACGGTGCGCGTGATCACGGTCTCGAGCACCTTCTCGTCGAACGCGTCGACGACGCGCTCGAGCACCTCGCGCGAGTGCAGCGTTCGTGCGTCGTACATGGTCGCGAGGATGCCGTCGAGCGTGATGGCGGGGTTGAGCCGGTCGCGCACCTTGTCGATCGTCTCGATGAGCAGCGCGACCCCGCGCAGCGCGAAGTACTCGCACTCGAGCGGGATGACCACGCCGTGGCTCGCCGTGAGGGCGTTCACGGTGAGCAGGCCGAGCGAGGGCTGGCAGTCGATCAGGATCACGTCGTAGTCGGCCGACACCTTGCGGAGCACGCCCGCGAGGATCTGCTCGCGCGCGACCTCGGTCACGAGGTGCACCTCGGCCGCGGAGAGGTCGATGTTGGCCGGCATCACGTCGAGCCCCTCGACGCCGGTGCGCTGGATCGCGTCGGCCGGCGCCACACTGCGGCTGAGCAACAGGTCGTAGACCGTCGGGACGTCGTGCGTCTGCACGCCGAGGCCCGCCGAGAGCGCACCCTGCGGGTCGAAGTCGACCGCGAGCACGCGGCGGCCGTACTCGGCGAGCGCCGCGCCGAGGTTGATCGTCGTCGTGGTCTTGCCGACGCCGCCCTTCTGGTTGCAGAGCGCGATGATCCGGGCCGGCCCGTGCGATCGGATCGGCGCGGGTTCCGGGAACTCGCGAGCGGGGCGGCCGGTGGGACCCAGGTCCGACGACTCCAGCGTGGCGGTGCCGTCCGCCGGGTCGTGTTCGTAGGTCACGGTGCGGCTCTCTCTCCCCGTCGATTCCGGAATGCTTGGTCGATTCTAACGAGCGCGAGGGTGGGCGACCGTGTACATCTCCCGGAGTGTATCGGCCGTGACCAGCGTGTAGATCTGGGTCGTGGACACGGAGGCGTGCCCGAGGAGCTCCTGGACGACGCGCACGTCCGCACCTCCCGCGAGCAGGTGGGTCGCGAACGAGTGGCGCAGCGTGTGCGGCGAGACGGATGCCTCGACCCCGGCACGCTCCGCCGCATCCCGCAGCACCTGCCAGACGGCCTGTCGCGACAACCGCCTGCCGCGGGCGCCGAGGAAGAGGGCGGGGGTCGCACTCCCCCGCTTCGAGAGCACGGGGCGGGAGCGCACGAGGTAGGCGTCGAGCGCGGCCCTCGCGTAGCTGCCGACGGGGACGATGCGCTCGGTGCCCCCCTTGCCGAAGAGTCGCACGACCTCCTCGTCGACGAGGTCGTCGACGTTGAGGGCGGTGGCCTCGGAGACGCGCGCGCCCGTCGCGTAGAGCAGCTCGAGCAGCGCGACGTCCCGCAGCGCGGTGACCTCGTCGCCGACGCGCGCGGCCTCGATGATCGCGGCGACCTGTTCGACCGGGATCGCCTTCGGCAGCCGCATCGGCAGCTTCGGCGGGCGGAGGTCCTTGGCGGGGTCGGTCGGCGTGCGCGCCTCCTCGGCGAGGAAGCGGTGCAGGCCGCGCACCGCGGAGAGCACCCGCGCGATCGACGAGACCGCGAGGGTCGGTCGCCGCTCGGAGCCGAGGTAGCGGACGAAGGCCGACAGGTCGGCCTCGACGGCGGCCTCCGGTCCGGCGATGCCCGCGGCCTCCAGCCAGTCGGTGTAGATCGCGAGGTCGCGACGGTACGAGGCGAGGCTGTTGCGCGCGAGTCCTCGCTCCACCGTGAGGTGGCGCAGGTAGTCGTCGACCGCGCGCGAGCTCACCCGGCGGCCGGCCTGTGGTTCGGGTGCGCGGACCACGGTGCGTCGGCGGGTCCGAGCGTCGCCCAGCCCCGGGCACGCGCGGCCGCGGCCGCGAGCACGCCGACGGTGAACGAGGGGTTGCCGACCCGACGTGCGAGCACGGCGTCGACGCAGTCGTCGAGCCCGACCCACCGCACCTCCATGTCGGCCTCCTCGTCCTCGCGAGCGTGCGCCTCGGGTGCCGCCGCGAGGCCTCGTGCCAGGAAGATGCGGATGGCCTCGTCGCTGCCCCCGGGCGTCGTGAAGTAGTCGGCGAGCACGGCCCAGTCGGATGCCACGAGGTCCGCCTCCTCGGCCAGTTCGCGCCTGGCCGCCTCGAGCGGCGGTTCCTGCGCTCTGTCGAGCAGGCCCGCCGGGATCTCCCATTCGCGCGCACGGACCGGCTGGCGGTACTGCTTGATGAGCAGGACGCGGTCCTCGTCATCGAGCGCGAGGATCGCGACGGCACCGGGGTGCGCCACGTACTCGCGGACGATCCTGGCCGTGTCCGGGCCGTACTCGAGCGTGTCGCGTCGCACGTCCCAGATCCGGCCCTCGAACACGGTCTCGCGGTGCAGGACCGGCAGGTCGACCCACTCGTCGACGGGCAGGTCGGCGGTCGGTTCCACCGTCCCGCCGACCTCGCGCGTCATGTCAGGCGTCCTCGACGTCGTCGAACAGCAGGCTCGCCTGCCGGCGCTCGAGCGCCGCACCCACGAGGCCGCGGAAGAGCGGGTGCGCATCGTTCGGACGGCTGCGGAGCTCGGGATGCGCCTGCGTGGCCACGTAGAACGGGTGCACGTCGCGCGGCAGCTCGACGAACTCGACGAGGTGCCGGCTCGGCGACATGCCGGAGAAGACCATGCCGGCCTCGGCGATGCGGTCGCGGTACGCGTTGTTCACCTCGTAGCGGTGACGGTGCCGCTCGGACACCTCGGTCGCACCGTAGAGCTCGGCGACGATCGAGCCCGCGTCGAGCGCCGCCGGGTACAGGCCCAGTCGCATGGTGCCGCCGAGGTCGCCGCCTGCGATGATCTCGACCTGCTCCTCCATGGTCGCGATGACCGGGAACTCGGTGTCGGGGTCGAACTCGCTCGAGGATGCGCCGGGGAGCCCCGCGACGTTGCGCGAGTACTCGATGACCATGCACTGCAGGCCGAGGCAGAGGCCGAGCGTCGGGATGCCGTTCTCGCGCGCGAAGTGCAGCGCGCCGAGCTTGCCCTCGATGCCGCGCACGCCGAAGCCGCCGGGCACGCAGATCCCGTCGAGGTGCGACAGCTTCTCCTTCGCCCCCTCGGGCGTGCGGCACTCGTCGGACGGGATCCATTCGACGTTGACCTTGGTGTCGTTCGCGAACCCGCCTGCACGGAGCGCCTCGGTGACCGACAGGTAGGCATCGGGCAGGTCGATGTACTTTCCGACGAGCCCGATGGTGACCTCGTGCGCCGGGTCGTGGACCACGCGGAGCAGGTCGGCCCACGCCGACCAGTCGACGTCGGCGGCCTTGTCGTCGAGACCGAGCGCTTCGATGAGGTAGGCGTCGAGGCCCTGCTCGTGGAGCATCGTTGGGATGTCGTAGATGGATGGCACGTCGACCGCGTTGACCACGGCCGCCTCGTCGACGTCGCACATGAGCGCGATCTTTCGCTTGTTCGACTCGGTGACGGGCCGGTCGCTGCGCAGCACGAGCGCATCGGGCTGGATGCCGATCGAGCGCAGCGCGGCGACGGAGTGCTGCGTCGGCTTCGTCTTCTGCTCCCCCGACGCGCCCATGAACGGCACGAGCGAGACATGCACGAAGAACACGTTCTTGCGGCCGAGCTCGTGTCGCACCTGACGGGCCGACTCGATGAAGGGCTGCGACTCGATGTCGCCCACCGTGCCGCCGATCTCGGTGATGATCACGTCGGGCTTCGGCGTCTCGGTCGCCTGGAGGCGCATACGGCGCTTGATCTCGTCGGTGATGTGCGGGATCACCTGGACCGTGTCGCCGAGGTACTCGCCGCGTCGTTCCTTGGCGATGACGGTCGAGTAGATCTGCCCGGTCGTGACGTTGGCCGCCTGCGACAGGTCGATGTCGAGGAATCGCTCGTAGTGACCGATGTCGAGATCGGTCTCGGCACCGTCGTCGGTCACGAAAACCTCGCCGTGCTGGAACGGGTTCATGGTGCCCGGATCGACGTTGAGGTAGGGGTCGAGCTTCTGCATCACCACCCGCAAGCCCCGCGCCGTGAGCAGGTTGCCGAGGCTTGCCGCCGTCAGGCCCTTGCCCAAAGAAGAAACGACACCACCGGTCACGAAGATGTGCTTGGTCGTGTCGTTCGAATTGTCTGCGCCGCGATCATCCACCACGGGCTTGTAGTCTATCCGACTCGAGGCTGGGAATGGACCGAACCTTCGCCGAACCGCGCCGGCGGATGCCTCGTCGCCCGAGATCGCAGGAGAACCGCCCGACGATCACGGCCGGAGATCCGCGATCCTCCGGGCGTGTCGCCGGTCAGGCCGCGTCGGCGTCGGCGATCTCGAGGAGCTCGCGCGCATGCGCGAGCCCGGACGCGGAGTCGGCCAGTCCTGAGAGCAGTCGTGCCATCTCGGCCTCGCGCTCGGCGCCCTCGAGCTGCCGGACGCTCGACGCGGTCACGCGACCGTCGGTGCCCTTCACGACGCTGAGGTGGTTCGACGCGAACGCGGCGACCTGGGCGAGGTGGGTGACGACGATGACCTGCGAGCGCTCGGCGAGGCGGGCGAGGCGGCGGCCGATCTCGATCGCTGCGGCACCGCCCACACCCGCGTCGACCTCGTCGAACACGAACGTCGGCACGGGATCGGCTCCGGCGATGACGACCTCGATCGCGAGCATCACGCGGGAGAGCTCTCCGCCCGATGCGCCCTTGGCGACGGGCCGCGGCTCGGTGCCGGGGTGGGGGCGCAGGAGGATCGAGACCTGGTCGCGGCCGTGCGAGGTGGGCTCGGCGAGGGGCTCGACGGTGACGGTGAGCTCGGCGTCGGGCATGGCGAGCGCGCCGAGCTCCGCGGTGACCTCGGCGGCGAGGCGGGATGCGGCGTCCGCGCGCAGCGCGCTGATCCGGTCGGCGAGCTCGTCGACCTCGGCCGCGCGGTGCTCGACGTCTCGCTCCAACGCCTCGATCCGGTCGTCGTCGCCGTCGAGCTCGACGAGGCGGAGCCCGCCGCCGTGCCGGAAGGCGATCGCCTCGTCGAGCGTGCCGTGCCGGCGCGCGAGGTTCGCGAGGATCGCGCGACGCTCCTGCACCGCCTCGAGCTCGGCTGCGCCGTCGGCGTCGAGGCCGGCGAGGTACCCCGAGAGCTCGGTCGCGGCATCCGCGAGTGCGAAGCCGGCGCTCGCGACGGCTTCGGCGATCGGCGCGAGGGCCGGGTCGTGTGCGACCACCCGGTCGACGTGGCGGCGCGCCGACTCGACGAGGGTGATGGCGTCCGGCGTGTCGTCGCCCGCGACCTCGGCCGAGATGAGCTCTCGTGCCTGGGCCGCGGCGAGCCGCAGGTCTTCGAGGTTCGTGAGGCGCTCGGCACGTTCCTGCAGCGCGTCGTCCTCGCCGGGCTGCGGGTCGGCGGTCTCGAGCTCGTCGAGTGCGAGCCGGAGCTCCTCCGCCTCGCGCAGCCGCTCATCGTGATGCTCGCGGAGGGAGCGGAGCTCGTCGGCTCCGGCGCGCCAGGCACGATACGCGTCGCGGTACGCCGAATGCACGCCGGCGAGCTCGGGCCCGGCGAACCGGTCGAGCGCCTCGCGCTGCGCGGTCGCCGAGCGGAGTCGTTGCTGGTCGGCCTGGCCGTGCACCACGACGAGGTGGTCCGCCAGGTCGGCGAGCACGCCGACCGGGGCGCTCCGGCCGCCGACGATCGCGCGGCTGCGCCCTTCCGCGGAGACGGAGCGGCCGAGGAGCAGCTCGCCCGCGTCGATCTCGCCGCCGGCGTCGGCGACGCGCTCGGCGACGGCCTCGGGGTCGGTGAGCAGCCAGCGCCCCTCGACCCACGCCTGCTTCGCGCCCGAGCGGACCGTGCCCGCGTCGGAGCGCGCGCCGAGCAGGAGCCCGAGCGCGGTGACGACCATGGTCTTGCCCGCGCCGGTCTCGCCCGTGACGGCCGTGAAGCCGGGACCGAGCGGCAGCGTCGCCTCGGCGATCACGCCGAGATCGCGGATTCCGAGTTCCTCAATCACCGGCGACCGGCCCCCTCCATCCCGTGACGGGAAGCTGGAACTTGTTCACCAGACGATCGGTGAACGGCGCCTGGTGGAGTCGTGCGAGACGCACGGGCACCGGTGATCGGCGGACGATGACGCGCGCACCGGGCGGCAGCTCGAACATCCGTCGGCCGTCGCACCAGATCACCGCGGTCGCCTCGGCGCGCTGGAGCACCTCGACCGCGAGCGACGAGTCCGGGCCGACGACGAGCGGACGCGCGAACAACGCGTGCGCGCTGAGCGGCACGAGCAGCAGCGCCTCGACCGCGGGCCAGACGACCGGGCCGCCGGCCGAGAAGGAATAGGCCGTCGATCCGGTCGGCGTCGACATCACCACGCCGTCGCACCCGAACGAGGACAACGGGCGGCGGTCGACCTCGATGACCACCTCGAGCATGCGTTCGCGCTCGGCCTTCTCGACGGTCGCCTCATTCAGCGCCCAGCCCTCGTACACCACCTCTTCGCCGACCTTCGCTCGCACGGAGAGCGTCATGCGCTCCTCGACCGTGTAGTCGCGCGCGAGTGCGCGGCCGACGGTGTAGCCGAGGTCGTCGCGCTCGCTCTCGGCGAGGAAGCCCACGTGGCCGAGGTTGACCCCGAGCAGCGGGACCGGGTGGTCGCGGGTGAGTTCCGCCGCGCGGAGGATCGTGCCGTCGCCGCCGAGCACGATGACGAGCTCGATGTGCTTCGGCGAGACCTCCTCGAACCGCTTGACCACGCCCTCGAGTTCGGGCAGCGCGGTCATGACGTCGTGCCACTGCTCCGCGGCCACGACGGGCACCGCTCCGGCTGCAGCCAACTGCCCGCACACGTCTGCGGTCGCTTCGAGGGCCGACGACCGCCCGGTGTGGGAGACCACGAGGAAGTTCCGCGCATCGCTCACGCCGTGACGCCTCCCGTCGCTGCTCGGACCTGACTGGACCATTCTGACGGATCAGCGCCCCGCGTCGGGCTGAGCAGGACCAGGACCTCGCGGTTGCCGTGCGTTCCCGCGATCGGGGAGGACAGGACGCCCGCCGTGCGCAACCCCAGGTCGTGCGCGGCCCACAGCACGTTCGCGACCGCGTCGCCGCGCGCGGCGGGATCGCGCACGACGCCCTCGCGCGTGCCGCTGCGCCCGACCTCGAACTGCGGCTTGACGAGCAGCACGAACTCGGCGCCGGGCGCCGCCGTGGCGTGCAGCGCGGGCAGCACGGTCGTGAGCGAGATGAACGACAGGTCGGCCGTGACGAGGGAGGGCCGCTCGTCGACGTCGGTGAGGCGCTCGAGCGTCGCCGCGTCGAGGTGACGGACGTTGCAGCCCTCCACCAGCACCAGGCCGGGGAGGCCGTGCAGTTCCGGCGCGAGCTGGCCGTGCCCGACGTCGACCGCGAGCACCGTCGCGGCGCCCCGCTCGAGCAGCACTTGCGTGAACCCGCCCGTGGAGGCCCCCGCGTCGAGGACGACCCGCCCCGCAGGGTCCACGTCGAAGGCGTCGAGTGCCGCGATGAGCTTGTGCGCGGCACGACTGACGTAGTGGTCCGCCGCGGCCACCTCGATGACGGCGCCGTCGGCCACGCGATGCGCGGGCTTCGTGACGGGCTGCCCGTCGACACGCACCGCGCCGTCGGCGATGAGGGTGGCGGCGTGCGTGCGCGAGCGTGCGAGTCCTCGCGCCGCGAGCGCCGCATCGAGTCGCTGCGTCGACACCGATCAGCTCGTGGACCGAGCGGGATCGGATCGCTCGAGCTCGCGCCGGAGCTGCTCGGCCATCGCGTCGAACCCTGCGGCGCGCTCGTCCAGGGGTGACGCCTCGATCGACGAGAGCGCGTCGGCGGCCGCGACCGCGAGATCCTCCGATGCCTCCACCGGGTCGTCTGGGTCGAAGTCTCCTGTGCTCACGACTTCAACGCTACCGGGTGCCACCGTCGACGCGGCTCGGCCCACGCGCGCAGCACGCGCACGGCCCGGAGATCGGCCCCGCCCCGGTCAGCGGTAGAGCCGCTCCGGAACCTCGAGCGCATGGATGGCGGTCCCGCTCTCCCAGATCGCCGCGCAGGCGGCACGAAGCAGGTCGAGCGGATCGTCGCCGTCGCGCTCGATCACGACGCGACGTCCGTCGACCCGCACCTCCGCGCCGCGGACGCGCACGCCGCCGCGGCGACGTTCGACCTCCGGGTAGGGCTCGTGGAGTTGGCGGAGATCGGCGACGATGAAGTCCGGCCGGCTCGCGGCATCCGCTGCCAGCACCTGCTTCGCGCGGTCGATGCCCGTGAGCACGACGAGCGAGGCGATGCCGGCCCGGTTCGCGCCCCGGATGTCGGTGTCGAGGCGATCGCCGATCATGAGCGGACGCTCGGCGCCGAAGCGCTCGCGCGCCTCGTCGAAGATCGGGGTCTCGGGCTTGCCGGCGACCTCCGGGAACCGGCCGGCGGCGGTGTGCACCGCCGAGACCAGCGTGCCGTTCCCGGGCGCGATGCCGCGCTCGACCGGGATCGTCCAGTCCATGTTCGTCGCGATCCAGGGGATTCCGCCGGGCTCGCCGGGTCCGCCGTGCGCGTTGAGCGCGAACGCGGCCTCGGCGAGCTGCCGCCAGCCGACATCCGGGTGGAAGCCCTGCATGACCGCGTCGGGCGCGTCGTCCGCGGAGCGCGTCACCCGATAGCCGCCGCGTTCCAGCTCGGTGATGATGCCGTCCCCGCCGACGACGAGCACGAGCGAGCCGGGGGCGACGGATGCCGCGAGCAGCCGCATCGCGGCTTGCGGCGAGGTCACGACGTCGCGCGCCGCGGGCGACAGCCCGAGCGAGGTCAGGTGCGCCGCGACCTGCTCGTCGCTCCGCGAGGCGTTGTTGGTGATGTAGGCGACCGGGAGCGACTCGGCGACGGCGTTCAGGCTCTCGACCGCGTGCGGCACCGCGTGGGGCCCCGCGTAGACCACGCCGTCGAGGTCTGCGAAGACCGCGTCGACGCCGTCGAGCGGCGTCGACGCGGCGCGCCGGGAAGCGAAGAGCGGGCTCATCCGCGCTCGGCGTCCGAACCGTCGCCCCGCTCGTCATCGGGGTCCGCGGTCTCCGCGAGGATCGCCGCCACCTCGGGTTCGATCGCATCGGCGGGGTCGCCCTCGGCAGGGCCGTCGACGTCGGTCGCGGCCTCGGCGGCAGCGGCCTCGGGGGCAACGGCCTCGGCATCCACCTCGGCGGATCCGTCGGACTCGGGGTGCGCCTCGTCCGCATCGATGGCGACCGGCTCTTCCTCGACCTCGAGCTCGAAGACCTCGATGAAGTCGGGACGCACGCCTTCGAGTGCCGCCTCGGCACGTTCGGAGAGTGCGCGCCAGTGCGCGGCATCCGCGGAACGCCCGAGCTCCTCGAGGACCTCCGCGTAGGCGGCGAACAGGGCCGGGCTGTACGAGAACGCGCGATCAGGATCGAGCTGCGGCACCTCGAGCTCCGCGAGCGCCAGGTCGGGCTGGTCGAGATCGAGGCGGGCCCCCGACATCGCGATCGCGAGCGCGGCCTGCACCGCGGCGGGCAGCGTCGCACGGTCGACCGACCTGCCGACCTCGAGGGCCCGATCGGGCCGTCCGACGCCGCGCTCGCTGTCCACCATGAGCGCGATCTGGTCGTCGTTGCCCGAGATCCGCCGATAGGTCCGCAACTCCCGGAGTGCGAGCGCGAAGTCGCCGGTGGCGTAGGCGGTGATCGCGAGCGTCTCGCGAACGACTGCGACGCGGCCGGCACGGCGCGACGCCGACAGCGCGTGCCGGTGCGCGAGCACCGGGTCGTCCTCGAGCGCCTCGGATGCCGCGACGAGGTGCCGCGCGACCGCCTCCGCATTCTCCTTGGAGAGGGTCTTCAGCTCCGCACGGGCAGCCCGGTCGAGATCCTTCGGCGTGATGCGATCGGCGATCGGCGGATCGTCGTGCCGCGGACGCACGGCGAGCTCGGCCGCGCCGTGCACGGCCTGACGCGGGGCACGCTCGCGGTCGGACGGGCGCTGGGCGGGACGGCCTGCGACACGACCGCCGGAGCGATGCTCGCGCGACCCACCCGGCCGGTCGGACCGGCGCTCGTCGCGGCCCGGACGATCGTCCCGCGAACCGTACCGACGATCACCTGCGTCGCGCGGCCGGTATCCCCGCTCCCCACCGCGCTCGTCGCGCGACCCTGAGGAACGCGGCCCGCCACGGCGATCCGATGCACCGTACTTCCGCTCTCCGCCGCGGTCGTCACGCGAACCGTACGAACGCTGGCCCTGGCCGCCACGGTCATCCCGCGAACCGTACTTCCGCTCGCCACCACGATCATCACGGGAACCGGACGAACGCTGACCGCCGCGATCATCACGCGACCCGTACTTCCGCTCGCCACCACGATCATCACGAGACCCGGTCGAACGCTGGCCGCCACGGTCGTCACGGGAACCGTACGAACGCTGGCCGCCACGGTCGTCACGGGAACCGTACGAACGCTGACCGCCGCGATCATCACGCGAACCGTACTTCCGCTCGCCACCACGATCATCACGAGACCCGTACGAACGCTGGCCGCCACGGTCGTCACGGGAACCGGACGAATGCTGACCGCCGCGGCCGCCCTCCGGCCGGCGCGCTCCGGACCGGTCCCCCTGTCCCGAGCGGCCTCCGCGACGTTCGCCGTCTCCGTCCTTCCGGCGTTCGCCGGGGTCCTGCGTGGAATCGCTCACGGGTGCTTCCTGTCGTCCTGCCTGGGAGTCCTGTGGACTCAACCGTACTCTCGGGGTCGCTGCGCGACCCCGTTAACGAAGAATGGCCACCCGCCAACGCTCGCAATTGAACGCTGTGGGTGGCCACTCCTCAATGAATGTCCGGCGGTGTCCTACTCTCCCACAGGGTCGCCCCTGCAGTACCATCGGCGCTGCGAGTCTTAGCTTCCGGGTTCGGAATGTGTCCGGGCGTT